>NZ_JBEZZR010000058.1:0-39538 GCF_040639325.1 Actinoplanes sp. NPDC023936
TTCCAGGCGACAGTTCCCACGCAAGGCACCAGCGCCAGCTACGGCTCGAGTCAACCCGAACACCGAAGACAAGAAACATACTCACAGCTACGGCTGGGGGATGCGAGCCGTCGTTGGGGCAGGTTCCCGGTGTTTTGGCTGCGTCGGCTACGGCTCGGTGTCGCGAGCCGTCGTTGCGGCAGGTCAACATGGCTTGATTTACCTGTGCCGGCTACGGCTGGCGGGGGCCGCGCGGGGAATGGCATGCGGCGCGCGCCTCGGCGGGAGCGGCGGTCGGCACCCACCCCGCTGCGGTTTTGTCCGTTGTCTCCACCGTATCCCGGGATGGTGGGCTTGCGGCAAGGGCCGGGTGACGGCGCAGAATCGGCCACCTGGGGGGATTCCATGATTGATGTGATCATCGCTGGTGGTGGGCCGACCGGGCTGATGCTCGCCGCCGAGCTCCGGCTGTACGGCGTGGGCGTGGTGGTGCTCGAGCGGGATCCGGAGCCGACGCCGGTGGTGCGGTCGCTCGGGCTGCATGTGCGCAGCATCGAGGTGATGGATCAGCGGGGGCTGCTGGAGCGGTTCCTGGAACACGGCACGAAGCACGAGGGCGGCGGGTATTTCGCCGGGATCGTCAAGCCCTGGCCGGAACAACTGGATACCGCGCACGGATACATCCTGGGGATTCCGCAGACCGTTACTGATCGACTGCTGGCGGAGCACGCCCTCGCCGCGGGCGCGGAGATCCGGCGGGGGAACGAGGTGATCGGTGTCGGTCAGGACGACTACGGGGTGACGGTGCGGCTGGCCGATGGGGCGGAGCTGCGGTCCTCGTTCCTGGTGGGTTGCGACGGCGGGCGCAGCACCGTGCGCAAGCTGATCGGCGTCGAGTTCCCCGGTGAGCCGAGCCGTGTCGACACGCTGCTGGGCGAGATGCGGCTGACCGTGTCGCCGGAGTCCCTGGCCGCGATCAATGCCGAGGTTCGCCGTACTGAGCTGCGGTTCGGTGCGATGCCGCTCGGCGACGGCTTTCACCGGGTGCTGGTGCCGGCCGCCCGGGTGTCGGCCGAGCCGCCCACCCTCGACGAGTTCACCGAGCAGTTGCGCGCGACGGCCGGCACCGACCTCGGCGCGCATCAGCCGCGGTGGCTGTCCCGGTTCGGCGACGCCACCCGACTTGCTGACCGTTATCGGTCGGGGCGGGTGCTGCTTGCCGGCGACGCCGCGCATGTTCATCCGCCCACCGGCGGGCAGGGGCTCAACCTGGGCATTCAGGACGCGTTCAACCTGGGGTGGAAACTGGCCGCCACGGTACGCGGGTGGGCGCCCGCCGGCCTGCTGGACAGCTACGAGTCCGAGCGTCGCCTGGTCGCGGCGGACGTGCTGGACAACACGCGGGCGCAGATGCACCTGCTCGCCACCGAGCCAGGTCCGCAGGCGGTCCGCCGGCTGCTCGCCGAGTTGATGGACTTCGACGAGGTGACCCGCTTCCTGATCGAGCGGATCACCGCGATCGGCGTGCGCTACGACATGGGGCCGGGACCGTTTCCGATCGGGCGGCGCCTGCGTGACATGCCGGTCGGGCGGGCGCGGCTCTACGAGCTGTTGCGGAGCGGGCGCGGGCTGCTGCTGGATCGGACCGGGCGGTTGTCGGTGGCCGGGTGGGCCGACCGGGTGGACCACGTCGTCGAGCCGGGTGTGGAGATCGACGCCGTGGCGGTGCTGCTGCGCCCGGACGGCCATGTCGCCTGGTGCGGGGACGACCAGGAGGAGCTGGGTGAGCGGTTGTCCCGGTGGTTCGGGTACCCCGACTGAGGGCCCGGACGGATCGCACGGTGCGCCGCCCTCGCCGGCAAGCGAATTACCAGGTAGTGGGCTTGCTGTGATAGCCGTTACCAAAGCGGTGCGGGCGGAAGAACCCGGTCGCGGAGCAACTTGTCGAAGGCGTGGCAGAGACTCGTACCATCACCCCGCCCGACGACGACCTGACGCCCGGAGAGCTGCTCCCGCTCGGGCGCCGGTTCCGGATCGTTCTCGTGCTCGGCTTCCTCACCGCGCTCGGGCCACTCACCATCGACATGTACCTGCCGTCGCTGCCGACGATCAGCACCGACCTGCAGACCACCGCCGCGGCGGTGCAGCTCACCCTGACCGGCACCCTGCTCGGCCTCGGCCTCGGTCAGCTCCTGGTGGGCCCGCTCTCCGACGCGATCGGCCGGCGCAAGCCGCTGCTCGCCGGCGTGGCAGTGCACATCCTCGCCTCGCTGCTCTGCGTGGTGGCGCCGAACCTGGCGACCCTCGGCACGCTGCGGGTGCTGCAGGGCCTCGGCGCGGCGGCGGCCTCGGTGGTGGCGATGGCGATCGTGCGTGACCTGTTCGACGGCCTGGCCGCGGCCCGGCTCTTCTCCCGGCTGATGCTGGTCGTCGGTGTGGCGCCGATCCTCGCGCCGACCATCGGCGGGCTGGTGCTGAGCTGGACGTCCTGGCGGGGCGTGTTCGTGGTGCTGACGGTGATCGGTGTGGCGTTCCTGGCCGCGTCGGCGGTGGTGCTGCCGGAGACGCTGCCGCCGGCGTTGCGCCGCAGCGGTGGCGTGGCGGGCACGGTCCGCGACTACGGGCGGCTGTTCACCGACCGGGTCTACGTGGGCCTGATCCTGGTGGCGGGTCTGTCGATGGCCGCGCTTTTCGCGTACGTGAGCGGTTCGTCGTACGTCTTCCAGGACGGGTACGGCATGAGCGAGCAGCAGTTCGCGCTGGTCTTCGCCGGTGGCGCGGTCGGCCTGATCGGCGCCACCCAGTTCAACGTGCGCCTGCTGCGCCGCTGGACCCCGCAGCAGATTCTGGCCACCTCGCTGCTGGCCGGCCTCGGCTTCGGCCTGGTGCTGCTCGTGCTGGCGGCCACCGGCATCGGTGGCCTGGCCGGCATCCTGATCCCGCTCTGGCTGGTGCTCACCATGGTCGGCCTGGTCATGCCGAACGCTCCCGCCCTCGCGCTGAACCGGCACGGCGAGGCGGCCGGCACCGCGGCCGCGCTGCTCGGCGCGGTCCAGTTCGGTGTGGGCGCCCTGGCCGCGCCGCTGGTCGGCGTGCTGGGCGTCGGCGCGGTCGCGATGGCGGTCGTCGTCTTCGGTGGCATGCTGGCCGCCAGCCTGGTCTGCTTCCTGGTGGTGCGTCCGCACCGGCTCCCGGTCGAGCAGGGCCGCACGATCGTGGCGGTCGCCCACTGACGCATCCGGCCGCGGGCGAGTCCGGGGCCGGACCGGGCAATCACGGGTTGCGGCTCAGGCGGCGCAGGACCAGCGCGAGCTGGGCGCGCAGCAGACCGTGCGGCTCGCGCACGCTCCAGCCCAGCAGGTGCTCGGCGTGCGCCACCCGGTCCTGCAGCGTCGAGTGGTGCAGCCGGAGCCGGGCGGCCGCGGCCCGCAGGCTGATCGTGGTGGCCACCGCGTGCAGGGTCGGCAACAGCCACGGTGCGGACGCGGCGGCGTGGTCGAGGGCGCGCACATCCGGCACCGCGCCGGGATCGGTGACGGTGGCGAGGGCCGCCAGAGCGCCGAGCTCGTCGTAGTGGATCACCGGTTCGCCCGGGTCGTCGGCAGTGCCGGCCGCGGTGAACCGCAGCGCGACGCGGGCGGCGCGGTGCGAGGCCGGCAGGTCCAGGATCGGCACGGGCGGGCCGATCCCGGCGCGTTCCGGAGCCGGGACGGGACGCGAGGGTGCCGGGACTGGGCGCGAGGGTGCTGAATCGGTCACGTGCGCGCCGGGCTGGGGACGGTGCGGGTGCGTTGCCGGGGTGCCGTCCGGCGGGTTGGGCGCGGTGCCGGTGACGGTGCGGACGCGTACCCCACCGGAATGCCGGACCACCGCCACAGCCGGCGCGTCCGCGGAGAGCCCGAGATGGCGCGCGGCGCGCAGCCGCGCGTCGGACGGCGCGTCAGCGTCGAGCAGCAGTTCGACGAGCGCCGTCTCGTCGGCGGCCGCGGCCCGGCCCCGGGTGCGATCGAGAACGGTCCGCGCGGCGCCTCCGGCACGTTCCAGAACCATCGGGTCGACCGGGCCGGGCCGGCCGGTGCGTTCCAGCCGGAGCGTCGCGGTGCCGGCCCGGACGCCCGGCCAGCGATCGTCGACCGGCTCGGCGGACGGGCTGGCGACGCCGTCGGGAAGCATGCGGACGTGCACGCGCCGGGCCGGATCGTCGAGGCGTGCCGGACAGCCCGCCAGCACCGCCGCGCCACGGACGATGCTGTGCAAGCCGGCGCCGGCCTCGACGAGCCCGTCGAAATACGCGATCACCTGCACGGCCGCGCTGGCGTCCGCGTCGAGAGCGGCGAGGCGGACGGCCAGGTCCTTCATACCGTCGAGGTTATTTGTTGAAGAGGCGGTTCAGCCAGCCGACCCGGGCCTGCCTCGCCTCCCGGGAGAGCGCGGCGCCGGGGGCCATGCTGTCGAAGCCGTGGAACGCGCCCGGCCAGACGTGCAGCTCGGCCTGGCCACCGGCCTGCCAGATGCGGCTCGGGTAGGCGACGTCCTCGTCCCGGAACGTCTCGGCGCTGCCCACGTCGATGAAGGCGGGCGGCAGGTTCGACAGGTCGGCCGCGCGGGCGGGCGCGGCATAGGGGGAGACGTCCGGGCCGCCGGCGGCGTCGCCGAGCAGCGCTTCCCAGCCGGTCCGGTTCGACGTGCGGTCCCAGACGCCGCGGCCGGCCATCTGGACCGCCGACGGGGTGTCGTTGCGGTCGTCGATCATGGGATAGATCAGCATCTGGCCGAGCAGGGCCGGGCCGCCGCGGTCACGGGCCATCAGTGCCAGCGCCGCCGCCAGGCCGCCGCCGGCACTCGCGCCCGCCACGATCAGACGGTCCGGGTCGAAGCCGAGCTCGCCGGCGTGCGCGGCGGTCCAGAGCAGGCCGGCGTAGCAGTCGTCGATCGGGCCGGGGTGCGGCGCCTCGGGCGCGAGGCGGTACTCGACGGAGACCACCACCAGGTTGAACTGCTCCGCCCAGTCGAGCATCTCCGGGACCCCGCCCCGGTTGTCGCCAAGGATCATGCCGCCACCGTGCGTGTGGTAGACGCAGCCGGGGATGCCGGTGGGATCCGTCGGCCGGCAGATCAGCAGGGAGATGTCCGGGTCGCCGGCGCGCCCGGGAACGGTGCGTTCCTCGACCGTGAACCGGCCGTCGCGCCGCAGGTCGTCGTCGGAGACCGCGGCCAGCACGGTGCCCTGGCGCATCATCGGGATCATTTCCGCCGTCAGGGACGGCGGGATCTGGTCGCCGACGGCGAGCAGTGCGGCGCCGAGTTCGGGGTCGAACGGAACGACGGTCGTCATGTGCGGCCTCCACGGGGATGCGGTTAACGGGAGATCACGGGAGTGTGACCGGTGTCACCAGGATGGCCGGGCGGCTGCGGCTGATCGAGCGCCACGCGGCGGAAATTGCCCGCCAGATGGCGGGTGTTACCTGGCCGCTCGTGCCGACCCTGGCGGCGCGGTCGAGTGTCTACGCCGAGGTGCGTCGGCCGGTGGATTCCCGGATCACCAGCTCGCACGGCTGGCGGTGGACGCCGGGGGCCGGCCGGCCGCCGAGCGCCGCGACCAGATGGCGGACTGCTGTCGCGCCGAGCTGCTCCAGGTTCAGGTCGATCGTGGTGAGCGGCGGGCGGCAGTCCGCGGCGAACTCCGTCCAGTTGTCGTAGCCGACGAGCGCCACGTCGTCGGGGACGCGGCGGCCGAGCTCGCGCAGGGTCTGTGCCACCCCGGCGGCGATCTGGTCGTTGCCGCAGAAGACGGCGTCGGTGTGCGGCGCGGCGGTCAGCAGCTCGCCGGCGGCTTCCCGGCCCCAGCGCTGCGACCACTCGCCGTAGCGCGGCTGACCTCCGGCGGGACGCAGTCCGTGGCCGCCGAGGACGGTCAGCAGGCCGCTCGCCCGGGCGCGGGCGGCCCGGTAGGTCTCCGGGCCGGTGATGTGGGCGATGCGGCTGCGACCGATATCGATCAGATGCTCGGTGGCCAGCCGTGCGCCGCCCTCGTCGTCGGCGACGACCGAGGTGTCGCCACGGCGGTCGGACTCGGTGTAGGCGTACACGACCGGCACCGGCATGTCGCGCGGCAGGGGCGGGCGCAGGTCGTTGTCGTCGCCGAGCACGAGGAAGCCCTCGACCTGCCGGGCCAGCACGGTCAGGTAGTACCGTTGCCGGCCGGCGTCCCCGCGCGCGTCGCAGAGCAGCACCGACATCCGCTCCCCGGCGAGCCGCCCGATCGCGGTCTCGGCGCCGAGCAGGATCGGCATGGCGAACCGGCCGCCGCGCTCGTCGGTGAGCAGGCCGATGGCCCGGGTGCGCCCGCCGGGGGAGAACGACAGGTCGGCGGCCGCGCGCAGCACGCGCTCCCGGGTGGCCGCCGCGACCTGGTCCTTCGCATTGATCGCTTTGGACGCTGTGGCGACCGAAACGCCGGCGCGGCGTGCCACATCGGCGAGGGTCACCGCCTGGCTGCGTCGCCGTCCCATAGCCGCTCCCAGCAGCTCGACCGTTTACCGGAATCTATTCGTAACACGATGAACACCTTGCCGAAAACCTTTTCGTAAGGCAGCCTCACCGGCAGGCGGAAGCACCACTTGGGGCACAGGGACGGGGCCCGCCCGGCGATCTCGCACACCCGGAAATCGGCGGGCGCAATCTCATCCAGGACATCGATAGATGTCGATCAAGGAGGTTCCGTGAAGATACGCGTCATGATCGCCGTACTGCTGGCGATCGTCATGGCTCCGGCCGCCGCGCAGGCCGCACCGCCGACCTGGAGCCCGCCGTCGAATCTCGTCACGCCGCTGAACCAGGTCTGGCAGCACCAGGAGCAGACCTACAACAACGGCAATCTGTACGGGTTCCGCAACTACGGCTGGGACCAGGTCATGGCCAACCGTGGCTACATCAACTACTGCGTGCGCTGGGATTCGACGGCGACGGTGACGGCCGCCCAGCGTGACGCCGTCCACGCCGCCCTGGCCCGGCAGCACAAGAAGTGGATGGACGAACTGGTCGGGCACAACGCCTGGCCGTACACCGATGTGCCGGTCCGGGTCGTCGGCTGGGCCGTGCGCAACCGCTCCCAGCTGCAGTGGAGCGACACGTCGGTGGACATCTACGTGAACGACATCCGGGAGAACGCCCCGCAGTGCTCGGTGCCGTGCGGGCGCTTCTTCAACCAGAACGGGCAGTACCCGAACTGCCCCGGCGGATACACCCGGCACTACGACCAGTCACTGTGGCTCACCGACGGCTTCGGCGGCGGCGCCGGCGGTGACTGGGGCCAGCGGATGGGCCGCGAGTACTTCATGAACAACATCAACGCGGCGAACATGACCATCCTGCTGCACGAGATCGGTCATACCTGGGGTCTCGACGACTTCTACGACTGGACCCCGAGCGGCGTCAGCAACTTCATCATGCGCGCCGGCAGCTCACCGTCGATCACCGAGTTCGACGCCTGGATGTTCCGGGACTGGTGGCGGCATCTCAAGAGCCGCTACGGCTACTGACCTGATTGTCCGGGCCCCGGTTTCCGGCCGGGGCCCACCCGGTCCGTCGTTTCGTTTAAGGAGCGCCATGTCGGTCAGAAAGTGGCTGGCCGGCGCGTGCGGGGTGATCACGGCGGTAGCCGTGGCCGCGGTGCCCGTGCACGCCGCCAATCCGATCATCACCAGCATCTACACCGCCGACCCGGCGCCGCTCGTGGTCGGGAACACCATGTACGTCTACGCCGGCCGGGACGAGGCGCCGGCCGGCACGAACAACTTCGTGATGCGCGAATGGCACGTGCTGTCGTCCACCGACGCGAACACGTGGACGCATCACGGCGCGCGGGCGAACATCGCGACGTTCCCGTGGGCCGGCGCGGACGCGTGGGCCGGCGAGGTGGAGCCCCGCAACGGCAAGTACTACTGGTACACGTCGGTGAATGGCAACGGTCCGGGATGGATGAACATCGGCGTCGCGGTCGGCGACTCGCCGCTCGGCCCGTTCACCGACGCCAAGGGCGGGCCGCTGATCAGTGACAGCACACCGAACTCGTCGGGGCTCAACATCGATCCGACGGTGTTCGTGGACGACGACGGCCAGGCCTACATGTACTGGGGCGGGTATTGGGCGCCGCGCGCGGTGAAGCTGGCCGCCAACATGATCGACACGGTGGGGCCGGTCGTGACGCCGCAAGGTCTCACGAATTACTGGGAGGCCCCGTGGATGTTCAAGCGCAACGGGCTGTATTACATGATGTACGCCGCGAACGACACGAACGGCTGTGTCGTCAACACGAACTACGCCTGCCAGCGGTATGCGACAGCGACGAATCCACTGGGGCCGTGGACGCATCGCGGGATCGTGCTCGGGCAGGTGTCGTCAACGACGAATCACGCTGGAATCGTCGAGTTGAACGGACAGTCGTACCTCGTCTATCACACGGCCGATGCGCCCGGTGGCGGTAATTTCCGCAGGTCGGTGGCGGTCGACAAGCTGTACTTCAACGCCGACGGGACGATCCAGCGCGTCGTGCCGACGACGGGCGGCGGCGGTGGTGGCGGCAGTGGCACGAACATCGCGCCGGTTGCGACAGCGTCGACGTCGTATGTATCGCCGTGGGAGAGCCTGTCGGCGATCAACAACGGTGGCACGCCGGTCAATTCACAGGACCGATCAAGTCTGGTGTACGGCAACTGGCCGCAGCAGGGCACGCAATGGATCGAGTATCGATGGTCGTCCGCACGGTCCGTCAATAGATCGTCGGTCTACTGGTTCGACGACAACCAGGGCATCGACGTGCCCGCATCGTGTGAACTGCAGTATTGGAACGGCAGTCAATATGTCAACATTGCCGGCCAGTCAACATGTGGAACGACTGCACATGTTGACAACGTGATTACCTTCAACACCGTCAACACCACACGTCTTCGGCTTCAGATCACCTCGCGCAGTGGCTACTCCACCGGTGTGCTCGAGTGGAAGGCGTTCCAAGCATGAAGACGCGATCGCTCCACACGGCCGCTCGCCGCCTGTGCGCGTACACCACCGGCCTGCTCCTGATCGTCGCCGGCCTCACCGTCACATCGTCGCCGGCGCGGGCGGCCCAGATGATCGGCTATCCCACGTTCACCAACGCCGGATCAATTCCGGCGCCGCCCGTCGGCTACTCGACCGGCGACACGATGAGAGCCATCTACGACGCCGAGTCCTCCGGCACCGACTTCTGGATGGACCGTCTCCTCGCCCGCACGGGCAACGACCCGGCCGGCCCGTGGCTCATGACGCGCGGCCGCGCCGCTTTCATGTACACCCACAACCCCGCGGTGATCGGTTTCGGCGGCAGCGCGGCGTACTGGGACAACATCAGCAGTCAGAACGCGTACGCGATCACGGCCTCGCCGGGCACGTTCACCGAACAGACCGCGCAGCGACGCCAGACGCCGAGTCACTGGCGCAGTGTGCACACGAGCGGATCAATACGTCTCGACGTCACCAAGTTCATCACCGACAACAACGTGTTGATCACCAACGTCGCCGTCGTCAATACGGGCAGCGCCTCAGCGACGATCACCATGAACGCCACGTCGCCGTATGCGACCACCGTGAGCGGCAGCGAGCTGACCGGCACCCGAGCCGTCAAGAACAACCTGACGACCCTCTACCCGCGCCTGTCCGGCGACGGCTTCACGGCCGCGAGCGGCGCGCTCACCCGATCAGTCACGGTCGCGGCCGGCGCGACGGTCGCGGTCAAGGTCCAGCTCGGCATGATCGCCAACGAGATACCGCAGTCCCGGACCGAGTACGACGCGTACCGGGCGCGGTCGGCGGCCGACGCGTTCGCCACGCACGTCCGCGCGTACAACAGGTGGTGGGCCGAGAACGTGCCCTACATCGACGTGCCGGACGCGGCGATCAAGAAGAACATCTACTACCGCTGGTGGCTGATGCGCTTCAACCACCTGGACGCGGACATTCCCGGGCAGGACTTCCAGTTCCCGCAGTCGATCGAGGGCGTGACCGGGTACAACAACGCGATCGCGCTGACCCAGCCGATGCACATCGACGACCTCAAGTATCTGCGCAGCCCGGAGTACGCCTACGGGCCGTACCTCGCGGTCGGCCAGTACTCCGCGAACGGCCGCTTCGTCGACAACCCGGGCGACCCGGAGAACTGGTCGAACTCGTACACGCAGTACATCGCGGAGGCGGCCTGGCGGGCGTACCAGATCCACGGCGGGCAGCCGGCCATGCTGACGAACTTCGCGCGGTATGCCGAGGGCGACGCGAAGGGGCAGCTCGCGACGTACGACACCAACAACAACGGGGTGATCGAGTACAACTGGGGCGCGATGACCGGCAACGACGCCGACGCGGTGTCGTTCCACTGGCGGGAGGGCAACCTCGACCGGGCCGAGACGGCGTACGTGTGGAGCGCCGCCAACGCCGCCCGGGACGCCTACACGCTGCTCGGCAACACGGCGAAGGCGACCGAGATGCAGACCCTCGCCGACCGGATCCGCACCGGCGTGATCAGCACGCTGTGGAACCCGTCGCGGCAGCTCCTCGAGCACAAGCACGTGGCGACCAACACGCACGTGCCGTGGAAAGAGATCAACAACTACTATCCGTACGCGGTCGGGCTGATGCCGAACACCGCGCAGTACCGCGAGGCGCTGCGGCTGTTCGCCGAGCCGGCGCAGTACCCGATCTTCCCGTTCTACACCGCGAACCAGGTGGACAAGGCGGCCGCGGCCGCCGCCGGGAACCCGGGCAGCAACAACTTCTCGACGATCAACTCGACGGTGCAGTTCCGGCTCTACTCGCAGGCGCTGCGCACCTACCCGAACTCCTGGATGACCGCCGAGGACTACAAGAAGCTGCTCTACTGGAACGCCTGGGCGCAGTACGTCGACGGCAACACGGCGTGGCCGGACGCGAACGAGTTCTGGGCCGACTGGAACGGCAGCGCGATCACCTACCGTTCGTGGATCCATCACAACATCCTCGGCAGCAGCAACTGGACGATCATCGAGGACGTGGCGGGGCTGCGGCCGCGCAACGACACGCAGATCGAACTGTCGCCGATCAACATCGGGTGGTCGCACTTCGCGGTCAACAACCTGCGCTACCGCAACGCCAACCTGTCGGTGGTCTGGGACGACCCGGCGGACGGCGTGACCCGGTACGCCGGGGTGCCGCAGGGCTATTCGATCTTCCTGAACGGCACGCGGGTGGCGACGATCAATCAGCTGGCGCCGTTCACCTACAACCCGGCCACCGGCGCGGTGACCACGACCGGGACGGTGTCGTACAACGTGGCGTTCTCCGGATTGCAGGCGCCGCAGAACGTGGTGCAGAGCAGCACCCGGATGGTGGACGTGTTCCGCAAGGCCGGCGTCGACCTGACCTCGGCCACGCCGAACCTGGCGTCCGGCGCGACGGCGTCCGCGTCCTACACCACGGCCGGCACGACGACGGCCGGCGCGATCGACGGGCTGCCGACGACCTCGCCGCTGTGGGGTAGTCACGGCAGCACCAACGCCACCGACTGGTACGAGGTCAACTTCGGCACGGCGCGATCCGTTGACCAGGCGTGGGTGTACTTCCGCAACGACCGGGCCGGCAATCGGTACCGGCCGCCGACCGCGTACACCGTGCAGTACTGGAACGGCTCAACATGGGTTGACGCGTCAAGTCAAGTCAAGACACCCGCGACGCCGCAATCCAACTTCAACATTGTCAACTTCACCGGGGTGAGCACGTCGCGGCTGCGGATCATGTTCACCCAGCCGTCCGGCAGCGCCAAGGTCGGTCTCACCGAGTTGAAGCTCTACCACCGGGGCACGGTGGTGCCGCCGGATCCGAACCTGGCGTCGTCGGCCACCCCGAGCGCGTCGTACACGTCGGCGTGGGAGAGCGTCGCGGCGATCAACGACGGCATCGACCCGCCGTCGTCCAACGACACCGTCAACCCGCGGTGGGGGACCTGGCCCAACACCGGCCAGCAGTGGGCCGAGCTGACCTGGCCGACGGCGGTCTCGCTGCGGCGGGCGCAGGTGTACTTCTTCGACGACGGCCAGGGCATCGACCTGCCGGCGTCCTGGAAGCTGCAGTACTGGAACGGCAGCGCCTATCTGGACGTCCCGTCGGCGAGCGGCTATCCGATCGCGGCCGACCAGTACAACTCGGTCACGTTCGGGCAGGTCAGCACGACCCGGTTACGGGTCGCGCTGACCAGCGGCAGCGCGTCCGTCGGACTGCTGGAGGTCAAGGCGTCCGCCGGCTGAGACAAAGCTGAGACAAGGGTGCTCGTGGGCCGGGTGGACCCCGGCCCACGAGCCTGTCACGCCGGCGACGTCGTCATCGCGAGCCGGCCGTCGGCGGCCGTGACCTTGGTACGCCGGGACAGCACCTCGATCGTCTGTTCCACCTCGTCGGCGCGGCCGATCACCGGGTCCAGCCTGCCGTGCCGAGCCTCCTCGGTGAGGTCACGGCCGTACTCGTTGAGCGTCGGCGTGGTGCTCGGCCGCTGCGGCGCCCGGCTCAGCGGCAGCGTCCCCGGATCGGCGCCGACCAGCCGGCGCGGGATCCGCCATCAGTCGGTCTACTGCTCTCCGGCGACCATCGCGGCGATCCGGGCGGCGTCCCCCCAGGAGAGGGTGAAGCCGGCGCCGCCGTGGCCGTAACACGCGAAGACCGGCCGGCCGTGGCCGGGAACCGCCTCGACCCGGACGCTCGACCGGCCCGGACGCAGCCCGGCGGCCCGGGACAGGATCGGCTGGCCGGTCAGCTCGGGGACCAGGGCCCGTACCCGTCGGAGAATCGCCTCTTCGATCGCCGGGTCGGGCTGCGTGCTCCAGTTGCCGTGCTCGCCGGTGCCGCCGCAGACGACGTCGTCGCGGCGCGGCACTACGTAGGTGAGACCGTCCGGGTTGTCCTCGTCGGTGATCCAGTCGGTGAGGCCGGGGTTGGCGAGCCGCACCACCTGGCCACGGATCGGGAAGACGTCGGTGTCGCCGAGGAGTTCCGCCGACCGGATGCCGGCCGCGACGACGACCACGTCGTCCTCGGGCAGGGATCGCACGGTCGCGGTCTCGACCCGTACCCCGAGATCGTGAATGGCAGCGCGCAGCCAGGCGAGATAGACGTCGGTCTGGATCAGCGGCACCACGCAGCGCACGCCGCCGGGCTGGATCGTGTGCTCCGGGACGGCGCTGGTCCACGACAGATCGGGATCGGGCCGGCGGGTGATCACCGTCCCGGCTCGCATCTGGACGCCGGTCGCCGGGGCGGTGGCCAGCCGCTGGAACCGCTGGTAGGCGACGGCCGCCGAGTCCAGGACCGCGGCCGAGCGGTGGACGTCGTGCGGGAACCAGATCGCCGCGGCGACCGCGGACACCCCGGCGCCCGCCGGCTCGGCGGCCAGGATCCGCACGCGATGGCCGGCCGTCGCCAGCTCGTGCGCGATGCTCATGCCGACCACGCCCGCGCCCACCACCGTTACGCTGCTCACAGGAAAGACCATAATGGTCGATGGGGGTGGCGAGATTACCGGCGATCAGCTGCGGCGCGTCGAAGCGGCGATCCTGGACGCCTACCGCAGCATGGATGATCTTGAGCGCCTCCTGCTGTACTCCCTGGACCGGCGGCTGTCGCACCATGCCGACCCGCGCCGGCCCCTGCCCATGGTCGTGTTCCAGCTGATCCAGGCCGCCGAGAGCCAGGGCTGGCTGCCGTCGCTGATCCAGTCGGCCGTCGCGGACCGGCCGGGGAACCCGGCGCTGCGGGCGCTGGCCGAGCCGGGCGCCCCGGCGGCGCCGGACGACCATCGGATGCTGGACACCGCGTTCTTCGACCTGGACCCGATCAAACGGGCGATCGTGACGGCGAAGCGGCGGGACCGGGGACGGGTGCTGGGGTTCGGGCTGCACAGCGCCGAGGAGTCGGTGGTCCGGAAACTGTGCTCGTGGCTGCCGCACTGCCTCGGCGAGACCGAGTGCAAGTACTGGCTGAGCCTGCGCCCCGACATGGGCACCGTGGACTACCAGCTCAAACAGATCCTCGACTACCGGCCCGACCTGGATCTGGCGAACGTGGTCTGCCCGATCCTGATCGACGGGGCGAGCGCGCCGGCCGTCGCCGCGTTCTGGGACGGGATCCGCGGGCACTTCGGCGCGCACGAGTTCACGTTCGTCGCGTTGTTCGTCAACGTGGGCGTCCGGGCGGGCGGCTATCCGGACGGCGTCGTGGCGCTGCCCGCTCCGGCCGCCGACGAGACCGATCTGACGCTGTGGGCGCAGCAGATCGTGTCCCGCAAGGGCTGGCCGCCGACGCTCGCCGACTTCTGGGCCACGAAGATCGCCGGCCAGTGCGGCGACGGCGACGATCTCGACATGCGGCGGCTGTTCGAGGCGATGGACCGCTCGATCCGCGACTTCCGCCGGGCGCCGGCGGAGTTCAGGCAGCACCTTGAGGAGTGGGGGAGCCGTGCAGACCCGTCACCGTGTTGACACCTCGTTGTGGTTCAACCCGGAGGAGACGCTTCCGCCGTCCCGGACCATCGAGGACGTCACGGTCGAGCAGGAGCCGTACCGGTTCACGCCGCAACTCGCCTCCGCCGTGAACCTGGCGATCAGTCTCGGCCGGCCGCTGCTCGTGCAGGGCGATCCCGGTGTCGGCAAGACGAGGCTGGCGCACGCCATCGCGTACGCGCTCGGGCTGCCCCTCGAACAGGCCCACATCAAGTCCACCAGCAAGGGACGGGACCTGCTCTACCAGTACGACGCGGTACGCCGCCTGCACGACGCGCAGCTGCGCCGGTGGGGGACCAAGGGGGACGACGCCCGGGCGTACATCAGGCTCGGGCCGCTCGGGCGGGTCATCGCCCGCGCCCACGAGGGCCACCGGTCGGTGCTGCTGATCGACGAGATCGACAAGGCCGACCTGGACTTCCCGAACGACCTGCTGCGCGAGCTCGACGAGCTGGCGTTCACCGTCGACGAGGTGCCCGGCTGGGGCTACGCCGTGCCGCGCGACCGCCCGGACCTGCGGCCGATCATCGTGGTCACCAACAACGAGGAGAAGGCGCTGCCCGGCGCGTTCCTGCGGCGCTGCGTCTTCCACTACATCGAGTTCCCGGACGACCCCGCCGACCTGGACGCGATCCTCACCATGCACGAGGTGACCCGGCCGGACCTGCGGGAGGCGGTGATCGACGTGATCGGCCGGCTGCGGCAGATCGACTTCGCGCGGCGGCCGGGGCTCAGCGAGCTGCTCGACTGGGCCGGCTTCCTCCAGGCGGTCCGGACGCCGGCCGAGGAGGTGGCCGGGCTGCCCTACCCGGACGCGCTGCTCAAACAGCGTGCCGACCAGGTGCGGGCGGCGGAACGGCTCGGCCGGCGGTGACCGGGCCGGCGGCTCCCGGCGCCGGCGCGCCGGAGTTCGTGCGGCAGCTGGTCGTGCGGCTGCGGCGGCGCGGACTGCCGATCGGCCTGGACGACTGCCTGACGCTGCGGTCGGCGCTCGCCGCGGGTTTCGGCATCGCCTCGGCGCGCGACTTCGAGGCGCTCTGCGTCAGCCTGTGGGCGAAATCGGTCAGCGAGCAGGAGACGATCCGGGCGGTGCTGGCCGGGGCGGACATCCCGCGGTGGGACGACGCCGTGCCGGTGGAGGATTCCGGAACCACGGTAGAGCAGATAAATATAGATAAAAGCGAAATGTCCGACCCGGTATCCCTGCCGGAAAGCCCGCCGCCCGCCGACAAGCCGCCGCCCCGTGACATTCCCACCGTCCACCGGATGACCGGGATGTCCCTGATGCCACCCAGCACGGGACAATTCGACTCCGGGCTCACCGTGGCCCCGCAGTACCCGCTGACCGCCCGGGAGATCGCCCAGACCTGGCGGCGGCTGCGGCGGCCGGTCCGGTACGGCGCGGCCACCGAGGTCGACGTCGATGCCACGATCGACAGGTACAGCCGTACCGGCGTCTTCAGCGGACCGATTCTGATCCCCCCGCGCCGCAACACCGCACGGCTGATGCTGCTCGTCGACCGCTCCGGCTCGATGACACCGTACGGAAACTTCGTCCAGCACCTGATCCGCGAGATCCACCACGCGGGCCGGCTGGAATCCATTGCCACCTGGTACTTCCGCAACCTGCCGAGCACCCGCGCCGACACGGCCCTGCTGCGGGAGCTGCCCGACCCGTTCCGCCCGGAACTCGACCCGATCCTCGCCCGGATCGCCCCGTCGTCCGCCGGCCGCCTCTACGCCGACCCGGAGCTGACCGAACCGCGTACCTTCGCCTCGGTCCTGGCGGAGACCGCGCCCGGCACGGTCGCGGTGATCGTCAGCGATGGCGGCGCGGCGCGCGGCACGCTGCAGACCGCCCGCCTGGTCGGCACCATCGCCATGATCAAAGCGCTGCGGTGCCCGGTCGCCTGGATCAACCCGGTGCCGGCCGCCCGCTGGCCCGGCACGACCGCCGAGCAGATCGCCCGGCACGTGCCGATGTCCGAGCTCACCGCCGAGGGCCTGCACCGGGCCGTCGACGCGCTGCGCGGCCGGCCCCGCCGCACGGAGCGACCGGTATGAGCACGTGGACCGGCACCTCGCCGTCGACAAGCCTGCTCTACCAGGCCCGGACCGCGCTCCCGCCGGGCGCCCTCGACCTGGCCTGCCACGCCGCCGTCCCGGCCGTCCTCGACGTCGGCCTGCTGCACCTGCTGAGGATCAACTTCTTCCTCGACCCGCCGACCATTCTCGGACACGAGGTCGAGGCCGAGCTGCTCAACTCCGCGCTCTTCGCCCCGGCCGGCCCCGACCTCTACCAGGTCGATCCGCAGCTGCGCGGCCTGCTGCTCGCCGGTCTCGACGCGGCCTACGGCGTCGACCGCCTGACGAAGGTCGCGCTGCTGCTGGAGCAGTACACCAATCAGGCCGACCCGTGGCAGCCGCGCGAGCTCGAATACGCGCAACGCCTCACCGCGCTGAGCATCGTCGAACCGGCGCGGGCCGCCGACTGGCTGGCGAACGCGCAACAGGCCGCCGCCGGCCGGGAGACCTTCGGCCCGGACTGGTTCGTCGCGATGCGCGAGCGCCTCACCGAGTCACCCGGCGACATGGCCGAGACCTACGCCCGCCTCGCCGAGCAGCGGCCGTCGCCGGACACCGTCCGCGCCCTGGGCCAGCTCGGCCTCCTGCCGGGCGCCCCTATCGGCGAGATCATGGAGCGCCTGCGCGGCCTGGGGGAGAGCGACGATGCCGCTGTCGCGGCGCTGGCGGCCGAGGTCAGCGACACGCTGCGGCCCCTTTTCCGGTACGGGGGTTCGCCCGTCCCGCAGAACGACGACCGTGACGTCAGCCTCCTGGACCTCCTCGCCCTCAATCCGATGGCATTGCGAGAAATGGTCCGCACCGTCCAGCGGCCGCGCACCAACCGCGACTTCCTCCGCGTCCCGATCGGTGCGACGCCCGCCGGCGAACCGGTCGACCTCGACCTCAAGGAGGCCGCGCAGCGGGGGATGGGCCCGCACGGCCTGGTGATCGGGTCCGGCGGGTCCGGACGGCACGAGCTGCTGCGCACGATCGTGACCGCCTTGGCGATCACGCACTCCCCGGAGCGGCTCAACCTCCTGCTCGTCGACAGCCGCTGGAACACCACGTTCGGCGACCTGGCGCGCCTGCCGCACAGCGCCGGCACCGCCACCGAGCTGATCGCCGACCCGGCCATGATCGATCGCCTGGTGGAGGTTCTCGACGGCGAGCTGAATCGCCGGAAGGACCTGCTCCGGGAGTCGGGAGGCTTCGCGAGCGCCCAGGACTACGAGCGGTCCCGGCGAGACGGTCGGCAGCTGGCACGCCTGCCCACCCTCGTGGTGATCTGCGACGAGTTCACCGAGCTGCTGGCGGCCGGCCCGGATTCGGTCCGGCAGGTGTTCCGCCGCATCGGGCGGACCGGCCGGTCGCTCGGCGTCCACCTGCTGCTCTCCGCCCGCCGCCTGACCGAGGAGCAGCTCGGCGACCTGGCGACGTACCTCTCCTACCGGATCGCCCTGCGGACCGACTCGGCGCAGGAGTCCCGCCTGGCCCTGGGCACGACGGAGGCCTACGAGCTGCCGGACGAGCCCGGCACCGGGTACCTGAACGCCGGGCCCGGTCCGGCGATCCGCTTCCGGGCCGCCCGGCTCACCGGCCCGGCCTTGGACTCTCACCCCGGTGCCCGCTCGCTGGACCTCATCGTCGACATCCTCCAGGATTCCGGTCCGCCGGCCCGGCCGGTGTGGCTGCCGCCGCTCACCCGGCCGGCCGCCCTCGACGAGGTGCTCGGCCCGGTCGGCGTGACACCGGAGCGCGGCCTGCACTTCACGGATCATGACGGGCTGCGGGGCGCTCTCCAGGTGCCGATCGCGCTGTGGGACCAGCCTCGTCAGCAGCGCCAGGACCTCCTGTGGTTCGAACTGTCCGGCGACCGCGGCCATGTCGCGGTGGTCGGCGCTCACCTATCCGGCAAGTCTCCCGCCATCCGGACGTTCGTCTACACGCTGGCTCTGACGCACACGCCGCGCGAGGTGCAGGTCTACTGCCTCGGTGATCTGGCCGGGTCGGCGGGCGAGCTGCGCGATCTCCCGCATGTGGGTGGGGTGGTCGACGACTATGACGCGCACCAGGTGCGCCGGACCGTCCTGTACCTCAACCAGCTGGTGCGCCGGCGGGAGTTGCGCGGCCGCGACGATGACTTCGGCGAGGTCTTCCTGATCATCGACGACTGCGCCGTCTTCGCGGAGCGGTTCCCGAACCTGCGGGACGTGGTGACCGACCTGGTCGCCGACGGATCGGCCCAGGGCGTCCACCTGATCGCCGCGGCACGGGAGTGGGCGGAGATCTGGCTACCGGTGGAGGTCTTCGGATCACGGCTGGAACTGCGCCTTGACGACCCGGCCATGTCGATCGTGGATCCGCAGGTCGCCCGGACGGTGCCGCGACAGGTCGGTCGCGGCATCGTGGCCGGGCCGTCCGGTGACGCCATGGACTTCCTCGTCCTGCGGCCCGGGTTCAGCAGCGATCGGTGGCCGGATCCGCTGGCCCGGGCGATCACCGAGGCCTGGGCGGGTTCACCGGCGCGGCGGATCCCGATGCTGCCGGACCAGCTGCCGTACGAGTTGATCAAGCTGAGCTCTGACCGCCTGCGGGTGCCGATCGGCAGAGGGGACGAGCGCCTTCAGCAGCTGCACATCGACTTCCGCCGGAGTTCGCACTTCCTCCTCACCGGCGATCCGGGCCGGGGCAAGACGTCGTTCCTGCGGGCACTCGCGGCGACGCTGTCGCACCAGTTCCCGGCCGGGTCCGCCGTCATCTTCCTGATCACGCCCGGCGCGATCGCCGGCCACGTCGAGTCCGTGGTCGAACTCGTCGAAGGGCGCCTTCCCGGCCCCGACCTGACTCTTCAGCAACTGCGCGCCCGCTCGTGGTGGGACGGCCCGGAAGTGTTCGTCCTGGTGGACGACTACGACGACCTCGGGGGCGAGCGTGATCCGCTGCGGCGGCTCATGCCGTACCTCGTGCACGGCCGTGATATCGGGCTGCACCTCGTGATCGCCCACAAGTACACCGTCATGTCCGTGGCCGACCCGATCCTCATGCGGCTGCGGGAACTCTCCTCCGACAGCGTCGTCCTGCCCGGACCGGCCACCGAGATGTCGATCCCGGCCGGGTTCGCCGGGCCGATGCCGCGAGGGCGGGGCGTCATCGGCGTCCGTGACGAGGACGTGCAGTTCATCCAGCTCTACCACCTCCCGCCGCCCGGCGGTGGATCGGAGACGTGACGTGGCCATCGACGGCGTGACCGCTCGCCACCTCAGCGAGGCTCTGCTCGACGCGTTCCTGCCGGACCGGCTCGACCAGATGTTGTTCTACCGGCTCGGCAAGCACCGTCACCGGATCTCCATGAAGAGCGACTACGAGTCGATCGTCTTCGACCTGATCATGGCGGCCGACTCGGAAGGGTGGCTCCCGCGGCTGGTCACGGCGGCCCGCCAGTCCCGTCCCGCCCATCCCGGCCTGGTCGCGGTGGCCGGGCGCCTGCACCTGACGGCCGAGACCGGCGGTCATCTGGAGAGCATCCTCGACACCCGTGCCCCGGACATCCACCCGGCGCGGTTCCGGGCCGCGCTGGGCCTGCTCGAAGGCCAGATCTGCCGGATCGAACGCCGCACCCCGACCGGCGTGACACCCCTCGGGACCGGCTTCCTGGTCGGCCCGGATCTCTGCATGACCAGCTACCACGTGGTGCGCCCGCTGATCGACGGCCGGGTCGCGAGCGGCGACGTGGGCCTGCGGTTCGACTACAAGCACACCGCCGGCGCGGCGCTGCCCGGCACGGTCTTCGGGCTGGCCGGCGACTGGCTGGCCGGGTCCGCGCCGACCAGCGCCTTCGAGGACCTCGAGGGCGAGTCCACCGAGGTTCCCGCGCCCGGCGAGCTGGACTTCGCGGTTCTCCGGGTGGCCGGCGAACCGGGGGAGCAGCCGATCGGCGCGGACGCCGAGCCGGGCGCGGACCGGCGCGGCTGGATCGAGGCCGTCCACCGGGGGCCGCTGCGCGCCGGCGACGACCTGCTGGTTCTGCAGCACCTCATGGGCGAGCCGTTGCGGCTGGCGTTCGGCCGGGTGTCCGAGCTGAACAGCAACGGCACCCGCCTCAGGCACACCGCGAACACCGAGGCCGGCTCGTCCGGGTCGCCGTGTTTCACCCTCGGGCTGGAGCTCGCCGCGATCCACCAGGCCGGCGACCCGAACCGCGAGCCGTGGCACGTGCCCGCCTACAACCGGGCCGTCCCGGCCGCGCCGGTCTTCAGCGCCTGGCGGCCGTGACCGCCCTGCTCAACACTTGGCGACGGTGACCACCCGGGCCACCCCGGCCAGCGGCACCGTCTCCACCGCACCGACGTCGGCGCGCCGCACCCGCATCGACCCGTCGGCGCGTGAGCTCAGCAGCGTGCCGCAGATGACGGCCTCCTCGGCGGTCGACACCTTCACCAGCGGCGCCGCCGGTTTCGCCTCCGGCAGGAACCACAGCAGCCCGGCCGCCACCGTGAGCAGGGCCAGCGCCACGCCGGCCACCGTCACGGCGTTCCGCAGCTGCCCGGCCACCGCCGCGGGCAGCGCCTGCTGGTCGGCGTGCCAGGCCAGCAGCTCCGTGTCATCGGCGACCGACCGGCGGCGGGGCCACCCGTAAGCGGCCCGGTAGGCGAGGGCGATCGCCACCGCTCCGGAGAGGATCGCGAGGGCGATGACCGTACCCAGGGAAATGCGTCCTGGAACGCCGAGCTTGCGCACCTGCTCGGCGCCGAAACCGATGCCTGCGACGCCGAGCAGCCCGAGCAGGGCCGTGATCCCGGCGATCCACTTCTCGGCGGCGCTCCGGAGCCGATCGAGCTGGCCGGTCTGCGCCAGGCGGAACGCCTCGGCCGCCTCGACGAGCTGCGGATCGTCGACCGGCGCCAGGCTCGCCGTGCCGTCGTCACCGATCGTCGCGGTCGCCGACCAGCTCCGGCCGCAGCCCTGCGGCGGCTCCGGTGGCTGGCCGCGATGCTCCTTGCCGCAGTTGCAGACGAATGCGACGGTGAGCCCGGTGGCCGGCTCGAACCCCTCCAGCGACGTGCTGGTCAGCGACGCGACCACACGTGTCGGGTGCCGGCAGGCCGGGCACGGGCCGTCGAGCCGCACGGTGGTGCCGACCTTGACGCCGCGCCATCCGCCCAGTTGCCCGGACGAGACCGGGACACGCTCCGATCGATACGGCAGCTGCGCCATCGCCCTCCCTCGTCGCGGTGCATCCTACTAAGGCGTCCGGCTCGGTCCATGTCCTGAACCACGAACATGAGCGTCCACCTGGTGTACGGCACGACGGCGGCGGGTGCGCGGTAGCGGGCGGCGAGTGCGCGGCGGCGGGCAAGCGGAGTGGTGGGGTGGTCAGACGGCGGTGGAGGCTCGGGGGACCAGGTGGCAGGGGCGGGCGCGCGGCCCGTGCACCTGCTCGCCGTTGATTTTGGCCAGCAACAGCTCGGCGGCCGACCGCCCGATTCCCTCCAGGTCCATGTCCACGCTGGTCAGGGCCGGCCGGCAGCCGTCGACCATGACGTCCCAGTTGTCGAAACCGACGACCGCCACATCGCCCGGCACCGCCCGCCCGGCACCCTGCAGACCCTCCACCAGCCCACGGGCGATCTGGTCGCTGCCGCAGAAGACCGCGTCCACGTCCGCGCCGGTGGAGAGCAGGATGCCGGCGGCCTGGCGGCCCCACGCCTCGCTCCACTCGCCGTAGAGCGTGGGCGCGGCCGGCTGCACCCCCTCGGCGGTCAGGGTGTCGGCGGCGGCCCGGGCCCGGACGGTCGCCGAGTGGTGGTGCTCGGGACCTGTGACATGGGCGATCCGGCGCCGGCCCACCGCGAGCAGGTGCCGCACGGCGCGGCGGGCGCCGTCGGCCTCGTCGGGGATGACCGAGCAGTCGCTCGGGTCGGCGGAGCTGATGAACGCGTAGACGACCGGCACCGGCAGGCCGACGCCGATCGGCGCGCGGGCCTGGGTGCGGCGGCCGGTCACGATGATGCCGTCCACCTTGCGGCTGAGCAGCGTACGCAGGTAGTACTGCTCGCGGATCGGGTCGTCGCGGGCGTCGCAGAGGAAGACCGACATCTGGCCCGCGCCGAGCGCGCCCTCGGCGCCGATGAGCAGCGGAATGCTGAACCGGCCGATGCTGTCGGTGGTGATCATGCCGACCGTGTAGGTGCGGCCGGTTTGCAGGCTGCGCGCGGCCGCGTTGGCGACGAAGCCGAGTTGCTCGGCGGCCTGCTGCACCCGCAGGCGGGTCTCTGGTCGCAGGGCGCCTCTCCCGTTGAGCGCCTTGGACGCCGTTCCGGTGGATACCCCCGCGAGCGCCGCCACCTGGCTGATGGTGACGGCGCGATCGATGGTACTCAGTGGTCCTCCTCAGTTTCCTGCGCCGACCTCGTAGTTTCCTGAATGCCGACGTAATGCGACCGTAACCCGCCCTTGACATGCGAGCAAGGGGCTACCTAGCTTCTAGGCAATCGATTTCCTTGCCACCTCTCTGAGGGGTCCTGATATGCGGAAACCATTGTCGGCCCTGCTCATCGCCACCTGTCTGCTGGCCGGCTGCTCGTCCTCCACCGACGACTCCACCGGCGACTCCGGCGCCGCCCCCACCGGCGACTACACCGTCTGGGACCCGTATCCCCAGTTCGACGACGGCTCCGACTGGGTGAAGCTGCTGACCCGGTGCGGCACCGACGCCGGGGTGACGGTCGAGCGCACCGGTTACGACACCACCGACCTGACGAACAAGGCGCTGCTCGCCGCCCAGCAGGGCAACTCGCCCGACGTGCTGATCGTGGACAACCCGGTGGTGTCCACCCTGGCCGACGCCGGCGTGCTGACCACCACCGACGAGCTCAAGGTCGACACGTCGGCTGTGGAGCCGAACCTCCTCGCCGCCGGTCAGGCCGGCGGCAAGACGTACGGCATCCCGATCGGCGCCAACACCCTGGCGCTCTATTACAACAAGAGCGTCCTGGACAAGGCCGGTGTCGACCCGGCCGGCATCAAGGACTGGGGCGGTCTGAGCGCGGCGCTGGAGAAGGTGAAGGCTGCCGGCAAGAAGGGCATCACGTTCTCGGCGATCGGCACCGAGGAGGGCAGCTTCCAGTTCCTGCCCTGGTTCTGGGGTGCGGGCGCCGACCTGACCCGGCTCGACTCCCCGCAGGGCGTCGCCGCGCTGACACTCTGGACCGACTGGCTGAAGAAGGGCTACGCGCCGAACTCGGTGCTCAACAACACCCAGACCACCAGCTGGCAGGAGTTCGCCACCGGGGACTTCGCGTTCAGCGAGAACGGCACCTGGCAGCTGGCCAACGCCAAGAAGACCGGTTTCGAGTACGGGATCATCCCCATCCCGTCGCAAGCCGGAGGCACCGCCCCGGCGCCGACCGGTGGTGAGTTCGTGACGGCGCCGGTGCAGGACGACACCGCGCGGTATGCCGTCACCGAGAAGTTGATCAGCTGCCTGAGCAGCGCCGACAACGCGTTCGCGACGGACACCACGCTGTCGTACATCGCGGCCACCGAGGCGGTGCAGCAGAAGCAGGTCGCCGAGAACCCGGAGCTCAAGGTCTGGGTCGAGGCGGTCACGGCGGCCAAGGGCCGGACCAGTGACGACCTCGGCACCAAGTACCCGAAGATCTCCCAGCCGATGTGGACGGCGTTCCAGGCCGCGCTCAGCGGTTCGGCGTCACCGCAGGACGCGCTGACCACCGCCCAGACCGCCGCGGCCGCCGCGACGCGATGACGATGGCTCAGGACGTGATGACCCGGGTTCCCGCGCCTGCCGATGAGGCGGTCACGGGGACCGGGGGCCGGCGACGCAGGAACGCGGTGACGAGCAGGGGCAACTGGGCGGCATGGGCGTTTCTCGCGCCGGTCGTGATCTATCTGGTGGCGTTCTATGCTTACCCGCTGTACCGCAATCTTGATCTGAGCCTGCGCGACTACACGGTCCGCAGCTTCGTCCGCGGTGACGCGCCGTTCAGTGGACTGGACAACTATCGCGACGTGTTCGCCGATCCGGCGTTCGGGCCGGCGTTGCTGCACACGCTCGTGTTCACGTTCGTGTCGATCGCGTTCCAGTTCGCCATCGGGCTCGCGCTGGCGGTGTTCTTCGCGCAGAACTTCAGATTGTCGGCGACCTTGCGCGCCTTGTTCCTCGTGCCGTGGTTGCTTCCGTTGATTGTCAGCGCGTCAACATGGACATGGATGCTCAATAGTGATTCTGGCGTCATCAATTACGTGTTGACTGCACTCCATGTTGATCCAGTCAACTGGTTGACGTCGCCGGACTGGGCGCTGACAAGCGTCATCATCGCGAACATCTGGATCGGGATCCCTTTCAACCTGGTCGTGCTGTACAGCGGACTACAAGCCATCCCGGCCGACGTGCACGAAGCGGCCGCCATCGACGGCGCGACGAGCTGGCAGCGGTTCTGGCGCGTGACGTTCCCGCTGTTGCGCCCGGTCTCGGCGATCACGTTGCTGCTCGGGCTGGTCTACACGCTCAAGGTGTTCGACATCATCTGGATCATGACGAAGGGTGGACCGGCGGACGCGTCCACGACGTTCGCGACGTGGTCGTATCGACTGTCGTTCGGCAATCTGCTGCCCGAGTTCGGCCCCGGCGCGGCGGTCGGCAACCTGTTGATTCTGATGGCGTTGATTTTCGGCCTGCTGTACATACGCATTCAGCGGAGCCAATCGTGACGCGTCAACACGTCAAGACCGGCCTCGGCTTGATCTTCACGGCGATCATGTTGTTTCCGATCTACTGGATGATCAACGTGTCGTTCACCAAAGACACCGACATGCGCGCCGATCCACCCCACCTGTTCCCCTGGAACGGCACTCTCGAGGGCTACCGCGCCGTCGTCGACCAGCAGATGCCGTACCTGGGCAGCAGTCTGCTCATCGGGCTCGGCACCGTCGCGCTCACCCTGCTCATCTCCGCGCCCGCCGGCTTCGCCCTCGCGAAGCTGCGCCCGAAGGGCGGTGGCGCGCTCAGCTTCGTCCTGCTGATCGCCCAGATGATCCCCGGCGTCATCATGGCGATGGGCTTCTACGCCATCTACCTGCGCCTCGGCGTCCTCAACACGATCGGCGGCCTGATCCTCGCCGACTCCACGATCGCCGTCCCGTTCGGCGTCCTGATCTTCACGGCGTTCATGTCCGGCATCCCGGACGAGCTGATCAACGCGGCGCGGATCGACGGCGCCTCGACCTGGCGCACGTTCCGATCGGTGATCCTGCCGGTCTCCCGCAACGCGATCGTCACGGTCAGCCTGTTCGCCTTCCTCTGGGCGTGGTCGGACTTCGTGTTCGCCACCACGCTCGACGGCGGCGGCGACCACCAGCCGATCACCCTCGGCATCTACCACTACATCGGCAACAACAACCAGCAGTGGAACGCGATCATGGCGACCGCCGTGATCGCGTCCATCCCCGCGACGCTGCTGCTCATCCTGGCCCAGCGTTACGTGGCCGCCGGTGTGACAGCCGGCGCCGTGAAGGACTGAGGAACGTCAATGAACAAGCACCTGGGTCCCGTCGAGCCCACCGCGGAAGCCATCGGCACGCTCAGGCCGGTGAGCGCGGTCCGGCTCGACCCGGGCGGCCTGCTCGGTGGCTGGCAGCGGCGCAACGCCGACGCCACCCTGCCGCACTGCGTCGAGCAGCTCACCGCCCACGGCAACCTGGACAACCTGCGCCGGATCACCGGGGACGCGGACGGCGAGTTCCGCGGCTTCTGGTTCGCCGACACCGATGTGCACAAGACCCTGGAGGCCGCGTTCTGGTCGGGCGCCGCGCCGGAGTTCGCCGACGAGGTGGCCGCGCTGCTGGAGAAGGCGCAGGACCCGGACGGATACCTGGACTCCTACTACCAGGACCCGGCGAACCGCGCGAAGCAGTGGGGCGAGCTGCACTTCAGCCACGAGATGTACACGGCCGGCCATCTCATCCAGGCGGCGGTCGCCGCGGCGCGTTCCGCGCCGGACTCGCCGCCGGCCCAGCAGGTGGTCGCTGTCGCGCGCCGGTTCGCCGACCTTCTGGTACGCCGGTACGCGCAGTCGAGTGAGGTGGACGGCCATCCCGAGGTGGAGACCGCCCTCGCCGAGCTGTACCGGGTCACCGGCCACCGCCCCTACCTGGACCTGGCGAAACAGTTCGTCGAGAAGCGCGGCCACGGGGTGCTGGGGGAGGGGCGGTTCGGTCCGCGCTACTACCAGGACCACGAGCCGCTGCGCCGCGCCGACGAGGTGACCGGCCACGTGGTCCGGCAGGTGTACCTGCTGGCCGGCGCGGTGGACGTGGCCGTCGAGACCGGCGACCACGAGCTGCTCGCGGCGGCGATCCGGCTCTGGGACTCGGCGCTCTCCAGCCGCACCTACCTGACCGGCGGCCAGGGCTCCCGGCACCGGGACGAGGCCTACGGCGACCCGTACGAGCTGCCGCCGGACCGCGCCTACGCGGAGACCTGCGCCGCGATCGGCAACTTCCAGCTCGCCTGGCGGCTGCTGCTCGCCACCGGCGACGTGAAGTACGCCGACGAGATGGAACGGGTGCTCCACAACGGCATCGCCGGCAGCACCGCCGACGACGGCACGGCGTTCTTCTACTCCAACCCGCTGCAGCTGCGCACCGGTCACGACGGCTCGCACGAGGACGCGCCGTCACAGCGTCTCACCTGGTACTCCTGCGCCTGCTGCCCGCCGAATCTGGCCCGCCTGATGGCATCGCTGCACGCCTACGTCGCGACCAGCGACCCCGAGGGCCTGCAGATCCATCTGTACGGGTCCGGAACCGTCACCGACGGCCCGCGGGCAGTCGAGGTGGACACCCGGTATCCCTGGGACGAGCAGATCACTGTCACCGTCACGGCGTCCCCGGCCGGCCCGTGGACCATCGCCCTGCGGGTTCCCGCCTGGTGCGCCGACCTGCGGCTCACCGTCAACGGCACACCGTCCCCGGCGCGCGGCCAGGTCCAGGACGGGTACCTGCGGCTGCACCGGGTCTGGCAGCCCGGCGACCAGATCGGGCTCACCCTGGTCATGCCGGCCCGGCTGGTCGCCGCGCATCCCCGCGTGGACGCGGTCCGGGGCGCCGTCGCGGTGGTCCGCGGGCCGGTCGTCTACTGCCTCGAGCAGGCCGGCGTCCCGGACGGCACCCTGCTGGAGGATCTGCGGCTGGACACCTCGGCGCCGTTGTCGGTCGCGTTCCACACCACCGGGATCGCCCCGGTGACAGTGCGGGTGCCCGTACGCACGCTCGTCGATCAAGCGCAAGCACCCCTCTACCGTGACGTCGCCGCGGCGCCGGACGGGCCGCCCGGCCCGGCGGCGACCGTCACGGCCATCCCCTACTTCCGGTGGGCCAACCGGGCGCCGGGCGCCATGCGCGTCTGGATCCCGCTGGCCGCACCGGAGGGCTGACCGTCCCCTCTCACCACCACCGAGGTGAAAACCATGCACCGAGGAACACTGCACCGAGGAACACTGCTCCGAAGAACCGCCACATCCCTGACCCTGCTGCTCGTCGGCGCCGCGCTGGTCGTCCCCAGCGCCGCGCAGGCGGCCGGCAACACCCTCACCGTCAACGCGGGCACTCCGGTCCGCCCGGTCACCCACGTCGCCGCGGGCGGCCTCTACGCCGTCGACACCGGCAGCAAGCCGCCGCTCGACATGATGTATCCGCTGCGGATGAACCACCTCACCCAGCCGCCGCCCGGCACCCAGCAGCTCGGCAACGGCGCGACCACGCCGTGCTGCGACGGGCTGCAGGTGGCCGGGAAGGTGACGAGCGCCGGCGCGCAGCAGTTCCTGCGCCTGCCGGACATCTACCCGAACTTCCCCTACCGCTGGGTCAGCTGGGCGGACTGGGAGTCCAAGGTCCGCACCATGGTCACCGCGCGGGTCAACGCCACCGGGACGACCAACATCGACGGGTACGAGTTGTGGAACGAGCCGGACTGGACCTGGAACACCGCGGCGGCCGGGTCGTTCCTGGACGGCTGGACCCGTACCCATCGGCTGATCCGATCGCTCGACCCGGTGACGCCGATCGTCGGGCCGTCGCACGCGGTCTACAACCACCAGTGGATGGTCGACTTCCTGACGAACGCCCGGAACACGAACACCCTGCCGGACGTCATCGTCTGGCACGAGCTGGGCGACGACAGCTACCTGAACGTCCAGGCGCACGTCGCCGACTACCGGGCGGTGGAGCGGTCGCTGGGCATCTCACCCCGTCCGATCTCGATCAATGAGTACGCCTCGCCGTCGCAGGTCGACATCCCCAGCGTCGCGGTGCACTACATGGCCGTGTTCGAGCGGCACGGGGTCCGGTCCGCCGAGCGCGCCTACTGGTACGAGGCGGGGACGCTGAACGGGCTGCACAACAACGCTCCGACGTCGTCGTACTGGGCGTACAAGTGGTACGGCGACATGTCCGGAAACATCGTGCAGACGGTCCCGGGGTCGTGGCTGGACGGGGTCGCCTCCTACGACAGCCACCGCCGCTTCGTGAACGTGGTGTTCGGCGGGGACAGCGGGAACAACACCGTCCGCGTCAACGGTCTCGGCGCGCTCGGCTCACAGGTGCGGGTGACCCTGCAGCGCAGCGGCACCACCGGCCGGAGCACCAACCAGAGCGCGCCGATCGCGGTGTCGTCGTCGACCTACCCGGTCTCGGGTGGCAGCATCAGCGTGCCGGTCACCGGCATGCACGCCTGGGACTCGTATCAGCTGCTCATCACCCCGGCCTCCGGGGCGGCGACCTGGCAGCAGCGCTACGAGGCGGAGAACGCCACGGTGGTGAACGCCAACCGGCTCAGCGCGAGCTCCGCGTCGAACGGCGGCTATGTCGGCCAGATCGACGGCAGCGCCAACTCCCGTAGTCAGTCGTTCGTGGACTTCCTGGTCAACGTGCCGAGCGCCCGCTCCTACACGATGACGATCGGGTACGCGAACGGCACCGGCGCCACGGCCACGCAGGGTCTCGCGTACAACGGAAGCGCCTGGCAGACCGTGAGTTATCCGCCCACCGCCGGCTGGGGTGTGTTCGGGTCCACGGTGAGCACCGGCGTCACCCTGCGCGCCGGCTGGAACATGATCCGTCTCGCGAAGGGCTCCCCGAACTTCGCCGGCGGAACGGGTTATGCCGAGCTCGATTACATCAACCTGTCGTAATGCGGCGATGGCGCCGGGCTCGCCGCCCGGCGCCATCGGTGGATCAGGCCTTGCAGCCCTTCTTCTTCTGGTACGCCTTGACGGCCGCGGCCGGGCTCTTATGGCCGCCCTTGCGCCACGACGTCAGGTACTTCGCCGGCCACACGACGCCCCGGCGGACCTTCCAGTCCCCGGCCTTCTTGCACGGCGGCGAGATGCCGTAGTGCACGTGGCAGACGTTGCTGGCGTTACCGGTCTTGCCGACCTTGCCGAGCTGCTGGCCGGCCTTGACCCGCACACCCTTCTTGATGCCCTTGGACACCGAGCTCAGGTGCGAGCCGTAGTAGCGGACGCCGTCGTCACCCTTGATGGAGACGAACTTGCCGCCGTTGTACGGCCCGTCCTTCATCCCCTTCCTGTACTTGTCGACCCGGCTCACCTCGAGCACCACACCGCTGGTGGTGGCCACGAACGGCTTGCCGCAGGCGGCGAAGAGGTCGGTGGCCGGGTACCCGGCGTGCGTCTTGTGGAAGGACACGTTCTTCGCCTTGACCGGGAAGGCGTACGTGACCTTCTTCGCGGCGGCGACCAGCGTGATCGGCTCGGCAGCCACCGGAGCCGGAGTCATCTGCTGGGTCGGGGGTGGAGAAGCCGCCATCGGTTCACCGGCTCCCCCACAGCCGGTGAGGGCGACGGCCACGACCGCCACCCCGGAGAGGCATTTCAGGTATCGCATCGCGTCACCATAGTGGTCGGAACACGCCGCCGGGATCGTGACCGGCATGAATCCGTCGGAGCCGATCGAGGTTGCCCAGGTAGTACGCCTCGGCGCCGAGGTGCGGCTCGGGGAAGTTGGGATATGCGCCGCCGGTGCCGTACGGGTGGGTGAGCGCGTACGACGCGCCGAGCCATCCGCCGGGCGTGCGGCCGGCCCGGACGGTGGCGGTCTGCTTGAGCAGGAACCGCGCGTCGCGGTGCGGGAACGCTGTCGCGCCGGCCGGCGGCCGGTTGTACGCGCCGCCCCAGGGTGTGAAGTCGAGTTCGCGTTCCTCGCCGGGTTCCCGGCCGGTGGTGAGCCGTTCCACCAGCGCGGACGCGGGCACCGTGGTCCGGAAGAACTCCGAGCGCGGGTGGGCGAAGCCCGGGTCGGGGTGGTCCGGCCCGGCCAGCCATCTCTTCACGGCCGGCAGCACGTCGCGATGCCGGGCCTCGGCGGTGGGCCGCTGCCCGAGCGCTCGGCACAGCACGCCGACGGCGGCGTCGTCGTCCGCGGCGCCGACGACCGTGACGCGCGGGGCACGCGTGGGGTCGGCCGGGGCGGTGATGGTGAGGCTCGGCGCGGTCGCCGCGTCGAGCTCGGGCACGGCGTGCTGCCAGGCGTCCAGGAGGTCGGCGGCGCCGGCGGCGGGGTAGCCGAGCCGGAACGCCGTGCAGCGGGGTGCCGGCACGGTGGCGAAGGTGAGCGAGACGACCACGCCGGGCGCGCCGCCCCCGCGCAGCGCCCACAGCAGGTCGTCGTCGGCCTCGATTGTCCGGCCGTCGGCGAGGACGAGCGTCGCGGCGAGGAGGCTGTCGCAGGTCAGCCCGTAGCGGCGGCCGAGGATCCCGAGCCCGCCGCCGAGGGTGAGCCCGGTGATGCCGACGGTGGGACCGCACCCGGCGGGCAGCGCGCGGCCGTGCGTGCCCAGCCGGTCGTAGAGCTCGGCGAGCCGGGTGCCGGCGCCGACGACCGCGTGGTCGCCGTCGAGCCGCACCCCGGCCATCGGCGTCGTGTCGATCACGATGCCGGTGGTGCTGGATCGCCCGGCGAAGCAGTGACCGCCGCCGCGCACCGCGACGGGCAGGCGCCGCCGCCGGGCGGTGGCGAGCGCGGCGGCGACGTCGGCCGGCGTGGCGCACGCCAGCACCGCCGCCGGCCGGACGCCGGCGAAGCGGGGGTGGACCACGGCTACCCGGCGGCCGGGCCGCCGATGTGGCGGGCCCAGTCCGGCCGGCGCCCGTCGACGTCCCGCAGGTCGCAGGGTGCCCTTCGGTGAAGTCTGCACGCCAGTTAGTGAACCACCATTTACTAACTGGCGCGACCCGCTATCGTGCGGCCATGGCTCGACCGCGGACCGTCTCCGACGCCGCCATCCTCACCGCCGCCGCCGAGGCCGTTGCCCAGGCCGGTCCCGCGCACGTCACGCTCGCGCAGATCGGCGACCGGGCCGGGCTGACGGCGGCCGCGCTGCTGCGCCGGTTCGGTTCGAAGGACAGGCTGCTGCTGGCGCTCGCCCGCGACGCCGCCGAGGCAGTGCCGGCCCGCCTCGCCGCCGCACAGGCCGCCGACCGCCCGCTGGCGGCGCTGATCGACACCCTGGTGGCGATGGCCGGCGCGGTCCGGAACGCGACGGAGTTCGCCAACCACCTCGCGTTCCTGCTGATGGACCTGTCGGTTCCGGAGTTCCAGCAGGTCACCCGGGAGTACGCGGCGGGGGTGGAGAACGCCGTCGGCCTGGTGCTGCGTGCCGCCGCCGCGGCCGGCGAAGTGGACGGCGACCGGGCCGGCCGGGAGGCGGCGGAGGCGATCCACGCCGCCTACAACGGCGCCCTGATCACCTGGGGGATGGGCGGCCACGACGGCAGCCCCGCCGAGCACGTCCGGCGGCACCTGCTGCGGGTCACCCGTCCGCTGCTCAGCTCGCCGCCCCGAACCGGCGGTCCAGGATGGTCAGGGCCAGCTCGCCCCAGGTGATGTTCTCCCGCTCGAAGCTGATGCCCCGCTGCAGCGTCAGGTACGGCCCGATCCGGTTGCCGGTGCGGACGAACTCCTCCTCGCTGCGGGCGCCCAGGATCTCGGCGAGCGAGCGCTGGTAGGCGGCCAGCCGCTCGCGGCTCCGCGCGATCTGGGACACGATCGACGCCCGGACGCTCGGCACGTCCGCATGGGCCAGGGCCTCCACCTGCACCAGGAGCTCGTCGCGGACCGTTGTCGGTTTCGGCTCCTGGCGGGTGAACGCGTGCAGCGCGGCCCGGCCCTTCTCGGTGACCGAGAACAGCCGCTTGTCGGGGCGTCGTTCCTGCTTGACGACCCGCGCCGCGAGCAGGCCGTCGGACTCCATCTTCTCCAGTTCGCGGTACAGCTGCTGCGGCGTGGCCGTCCAGAAGTTGGCGACCGACACCCGGAACTTCTTCGCCAGGTCGTACCCCGAGGACTCCCTGTCGATCAGCGCCGCCAGCAGGGCGTTCCTCAGTGCCACGGACGCATCCTACGGGCCCGTGGCCGGAACTCCGGGGTCTGTTTCCGGACCACGGCGCGCCGCAGGATGCCGGTGTTCGGCAGCGTGAGCAGCCGGATCTGCTCCCGGCGCTCCCGGCCGAACGTGCGCCGGGCGCTGCCCGTCAGCGCGCCGTCGACCAGCCGTTTCGCGGCGGCGAGCGCGTCCGGGGAGCGGCTCAGCAGGCTCTCCGCGAACGCGGTGGCGGCCTTCACCGGGTCCTCGGCCAGCTCGGTGACCAGGCCCAGCCGGTGCGCCTCCGTGCCGTCGAAGCGTTCGGCGGTCATCGTGAGCCGTTTCGCGACGTCCGGGCCGACCACCTCGGTGAGACTGCGGATGCCCGTCATGTCCGGGATGATGCCCCACTTGCCTTCCAGCACCGACCACTGGGAGTCCGGCGTCGCGTACCGGAAGTCAGCGGCCAGGGCGATCTGGACGCCGCCGCCGTAGCAGTGACCGTGCACCGCGGCGATCACCGGGACCTCGATCCGCCGCCAGGCCCAGCAGGCCTCCTGAAACCGGTTGGTGCCCCGGAACGGGTGCGGCAGGAACGCGCGCACGACGCCGGCGGGCCTGCGCACGGTGGCGGCGATGTCGAGCCCGGAGCTGAACGACGCTCCCGCACCCGAGATGACGACCGCCCGGAGGGTACGGTCGCGGCGCAGCCGCCGGGCCACCCTGATCAACTCGTCCAGGGTCTCCAGGGTGAGGGCGTTGAGTTTGTCGGGACGGTTCAGCCGTACCCGGGCGATCTGGTTGTGGGTTTCGACAGCGACATATGTCATGGGACGTCCTCAGATCCGGGCCGCGAGTTCGGTGGCCTGTTTGATCGCGCGCTTGGCGTCGAGCTCGGCGGCCACGTCGGCGCCGCCGATCACGTGGACGCTCACGCCCGCCTCCCGGAGCGGGGCGGCGAGGTCGCGGACCGATTCCTGGCCCGCGCAGAGCACCACGGTGTCCACCGGGATCACGCCGGTCGCGGTGTGCAGGCCGGCGTCGTCGATGCGCTCGTAGGTGACGCCGCGCAGCATCGTCACCCCGGCGTCCTGCAGCGTCGCCCGGTGCACCCATCCGGTGGTCTTGCCGAGGCCCTTGCCGAGCGCGGTCTCCTTGCGCTGCAGCAGGTGAACCTGGCGGCGCGCGGGTGATTTGACCTTGGTGGTGAGCCCGCCCGGCGCGGTCTGCGGGTCGGTGACACCCCAGCGGCGCATCCAGTCGGCGAGCGGCTCGTCCGGCTCGTGCAGCAGATATTCGGCCACGTCGAAGCCGATGCCGCCGGCCCCGATGATCGCGACCCGTTCGCCGGCCGGTGAGCCGCCTCGTTCGCCGCCGAGCAGCTGCTGGTAGGTGAGCGCGCTGGGATGGTCCACGCCGGGAATGTCCGGAATCCGTGGGCGCACGCCTGTCGCGAGGACCACCTCGTCGTACCCGGAAAGGTCTTCGATCGTGGCCCGCCGGCCGAGGTGCAGCCGCACGCCCCGGATCTCGATCATGTGCTGGTAGTAGTCGAGCGTCCGCGCGAACTCCTCCTTGCCGGGGATCCGCGCGGCCAGCCGGAACTGGCCACCGATCGCGTCACCGGCCTCGAAGAGATCCACCCGATGGCCGCGTCCGGCGAGCTCGATCGCTGCCGCCAGCCCGGCCGGGCCGGCGCCGGCCACGGCGACCCGCTTGACGGTACGGGTCGGCGCCAGCACCAGTTCCGTCTCGTGACCGGCGCGCGGGTTGAGCAGGCAGGTCGCCCGCTGGTTGCGGAACGTGTGATCGAGGCACGCCTGGTTGCACGCGATGCACGTGATGATCTCCCGCTCCCGGCCCTGAGCGGCTTTCGCCACCCACTCCGGGTCGGCGAGCAGCGGCCGGGCCATCGACACCAGGTCGGCCTCGCCGGCGGCGAGGATCTGCTCGGCGGCCTCCGGGCGGTTGATCCGGTTGGACGCGACGACCGGTGTTGTCACGTGCGCACGAAGCTTTGCGGTCACCCAGGTGAAGGCGCCGGGCGGCACCGACGTGACGATCGTCGGGACCCGCGCCTCGTGCCACCCGATCCCGGTGTTCAGGATCGAGACGCCGGCGTCCTGCAGCGCGAGCGCCAGCTCGACGGTCTCCTCCCAGGTCTGGGCGTTGTCGACCAGGTCGAGCAGGCTGATCCGGTACTGCACGATGAAGTCGGCGCCGGCCAGCTCGCGGGTGCGGCGCACGATCTCGATCGGGAACCGCATCCGCTTCGCGGCCGAGCCGCCCCAGGCGTCGGTGCGGTCGTTGGTCCGGGCGGCCAGGAACTGGTTGATCAGGTAACCCTCGGAGCCCATGATCTCGACGCCGTCGTACCCGGCCCGTCGCGCCAGGGCGGCGGCCCGGGCGAAGCTGGTCGCCGTGCGGTCGACCTGCCGGGACGACATGGCCCGCGGGGCGAACGGGGTGATCGGCGACTTCGCCGCGGACGCGCCGAGGCTGAACGGGTGGTACGCGTACCGGCCGGCGTGCAGCACCTGCAGCAGGATCTTCCCGTCGTGCTCGTGCACGGCGTCGGTGACGACCCGGTGCGCGTCCGCGTGCCGGGCGCTGGTCATCTGGCTGCCGAGCGGCGCGAGCCAGCCCCGCCAGGTCGGCGCATAGCCGCCGGTCACCATCAGCCCGACGCCGCCGCGCGCCCGCTCGGCGAAATAGGCAGCGAGTTTCGGCAGGTCACGGGCGCGGTCCTCGAGCTTCGTGTGCATCGACCCCATGACCACCCGGTTGCGCAGCACGGTGTGGCCGAGATCGAGCGGGCTCAGCAGCGTCGGATACTCCACGCGATGAGCGTACAAAAAGTTGCATAGTAAAAAAAGTGACTAGGTAGGCCCTCTATTTACAAGTTCAGTTAACAGTCCTAATAATTAGCCATGCGTCGATCCCTGATCCTCGCCGTGGCGGCCGGTCTCGCCGCGGCATGCTCCACCGTCTATGTGGCGACCACGGCCAGCGCCGCCGTGGCCTGCGCTCCGGCCTGGTCGGCCGGCGCCGTGTACGTCAAGGACAACGTCGCCTCGAAGGGCGGCAACAACTACACCGCGAAGTGGTGGACCCAGGGTGAGGACCCGGCCGTCACCTCGGGCCAGTGGGGCGTCTGGATCAACAACGGTGCCTGCGGAGGCGTGGTTAGCCCTTCGCCGTCGGTGTCCCCGTCGGCCTCCGCTTCCCCGTCGGCCTCGGTCTCGCCGTCGGTCTCCCCGTCGGTTTCGCCGTCCACGTCCACCACCCCGATCCCGGTCGGCGGGCTGCCCAAGCACGCCCTGATCGGCTACCTGCACGCCAGCTTCGCCAACGGCTCCGGCTACCTGCGGATGGCCGACGTCCCGGCCGACTGGGACATCATCAACCTGGCGTTCGGCGAGCCGACCAGCGCCACCTCCGGCGACATCCGGTTCAGCCTCTGCCCGGCCACCGAGTGCCCCGGCGTGGAGACCGAGGCGGAGTTCCTCGCCGCGATCAAGGCGAAGCGGGCGGCCGGCAAGAAGGTGCTGCTCTCCATCGGCGGCGCGAACGGCCAGGTGCAGCTCACCACGACGGCGGCCCGGGACGCGTTCGTCCGGTCGGTCAGCGCGATCATCGACAAGTACGGGCTGGACGGCGTCGACATCGACTTCGAGGGGCACTCGCTGTCGCTCAACGCCGGCGACACCGACTTCAAGAACCCGACCACCCCGGTCATCGTGAACCTGATCAGTGCGGTGAAGTCGCTGAAAGCGCGCTACGGCGCGGGCTTCGTGCTGACCATGGCCCCGGAGACGTTCTTCGTCCAGCTCGGATACCAGTACTACGGGTCCGGGCCGTGGGGCGGACAGGACCCGCGGGCGGGCTCCTACCTGCCGGTCATCCACGCGCTGCGGGACGACATCACGGTGCTGCACGTCCAGGACTACAACTCCGGCTCGATCATGGGCATGGACAACCAGTACCACTCGATGGGCGGCGCGGACTTCCACATCGCGATGACCGACATGCTTCTCGCCGGCTTCCCGGTCGCCGGCAACGCCGCGAACGTCTTCCCCGGGCTGCGGGAGGACCAGATCGCGTTCGGCGCGCCCAGCTCGGTCAGCGCCGGCAACGGGTACGTCGCTCCGGCCGGCGTCCAGCAGGCGGTGACCTGCCTGGTGAAGGGCACGAACTGTGGCGGTTACACGCTGCGCAGCGGCACCAACCCGAGCTTCCGGGGCCTGATGACCTGGAGCATCAACTGGGACAAGTTCTACGGCTGGGAGTTCCGGAACAGTCACGAGCCGTTCCTGAACGCGCTCGGCTGACCGTCCGGCCGTGATTACGGCCCCATTCCCCCGGGTACGGATACCGCGCGCCAGGCGTGAGAGGTCTTTCGTGCCCGTGGGGATGGGGGTGGGAATTGCCGGCGGCTCGCGTACTCCGGCCCGAGGTGTTGCTGCGTGGCGCGGCAATGCATTTCCTCAAGCACTCGACGCTCGACATGGATCTGCTGGCGAGCGAATTGGCGATCAGCCGGGCCACCCTGTACCGGGCGGCCGGCGGCCGGGAGCCGCTGCTCGGCGAGGTGTTCTGGGCGATCGGCCGGCTGTTCCTGGCCGAGGCCGGCGATGAGGCGACCGGATCCGGGCCGGACCGGGTGATCGAGGTGTCCCGGTTGTTCGCGGAGCTGGTCGCGACCGCGCAGCAGCTCAAGCAGTTCGTGGCCGCCGAGCCGCAGACCGCCGCCCGGGTGCTGCTCACCACCGCCACCGAGGTGCATGAGCGGGCGGTCCGGGCCCAGCTGGAGATCTTCGAGGAGTCGGGCCTCGCCGGGGACCCGGACGACATGCGGCACCGGGCGTTCCTCTATGTCCGGTTGATGGAATCAGTGGTCTACAGCGACGTTCTCGGCGTACCGCAAGTGCCGTTCGCGCTGGCCGAGCCCGCCCTGCGCGCCTTGCTCCCGGCATGATCGCGCGCCGGCGGGCGTGGGGCCCGCCGGCGCGCGACGCCGATCAGATGGCGAAGTTCGCGCAGCTGCTGCGGTACTCCTCGACGGTCAGGCTGACGCCCGGCCCGGGGCAGACGAACTGCTGGTAGCGGGTGTCGTTGTCGACGAAGAGCTTCAGCCAGGCGATGCTGAACTTCGCGATCGTGGTGTTCGAGGTGTTCGGCGCGAAGTGGGTGGCGCTGTTGAGTTCCAGGTACGCCTTGCCGGGGCTGGCCGGCAAGCTCTGGTAGAACGGCTCGGAGTGCGTCCGGACCGGCGCGACACTGTCCCCGTCGGCGCCGATGACCAGCGTCGGCACGGTGTTGCCGCTCCACGACTTGGTCAGGTTCCACGGTGTCAGCGGGATCGCCGCCTGCAGTGACGGCCTGCTGCGGGACGCTTCCAGGGTGCCGCCGCCACCCATCGAGTGGCCGACCACGGCGACGCGGGTGGCGTCGATCCGGGTGCGGACGGTGCTGCGCCCGGTCAGGTAGTCGGCGGCGGCCAGGAGCTGCCGCCCGCGGCTGTCCGGCTGATCCGACGTGGTCAGGGTGTCGATGTTGAAGACCACGAAGCCCTGCGACGCGATGCGCGGCGCCAGCCAGGCCATGCTCGACTTGGACGCGGTGAAGCCGGGCGCGATGACCACCGCGCCGAACGTGCCGGCGCTGGTGTCGGTCGGGTAGTAGATGTCGCCGCCGCCGAACCCGGTCGCCGCGAGCCGGGACACGCTGGTCTGCGCGGTGCTGAACGGGCCTCGAACCGCTTCGATGCTGCTGGTGCTCGGCGCCGGTCCCTTCGGGTAGGAGGTGGTCGCCGCGTCCGCGGACGGGACGAGGGTGATGCCGGCGACGCTGAGCGCGACCGCGGCCAGCGCTCCGACGATCGCCGGGCGTTTCCGGATGCTTCTCGAGGACCGGATGCTTCTGGAGGACCGGATGCTTGTCGAGGACAAAGCGTCTCCCTTGTCGAACGGATTCGATCAGCGAGGGGAACTCGCTCGCCAAGGGATTTTTGAGCTTCGCCGAATGCGACATCAATGGGTTCGCGGCGTTGTGAGATCGGAGTCCGGACACCCGGGCAGGAACGGCAGAAATCGCATTCCGGATTTGGGAGCGCTTTCATTTATATGAGTCGACGTCGCAACGCGGTTCGGGGCGATGCCGCGCGGTTAAGGGGTCGAGGTGGGCGGCAACACTCGCGCGGGTGGCGGCCGTGTTCGCGCGGAATCGCTCAGGTGCGCGGCATTCGTCTCCCGGGGGTCTCCGGGGGTGGATGAGGGCACACCTAACAGGATCGTGAGGGCTCACCCATGCCAGGGCAGGGGTGTGGGCACACGAACGGCTTCGGTGTGCCGCTGTCGACGCTGGCGCGGGCTTCGGTGTGCTCCCGTCCCCGCGCCTCAACCGCAGCGTGTGGCCTGGCCTTGTCGCCGGACGCGGGTGGGGCCACTGGCCACCGACCGGCCCCGGGGGGGTGGACCCACCCCCCCCGTTCACGCGGCTGCCCCCCTCTCCCGGCTTGTTCTTTCCCCGTTTCTGCCGC
>NZ_JBEZZR010000059.1:0-37878 GCF_040639325.1 Actinoplanes sp. NPDC023936
GCTTCGACGACATGCTGATGTGCTCTCCTCAAGACCGTCCAGGAAGAGTATCCCCTGGTAGACGGGCTGTCTCACATCAGCGTGACAGGGAGGGGAGAGCTACGGCTCGCAGGGCCGCCGGACAGGTGGGCGCACGCACGCCCCACGCGACCAGACCCGGAGCGGCGGACGCACGCGATTGCCGACCATGTGCGTCCACCGCCCGCGGGGCGGCTACCAGCGCACACGATGGCGATCTGCGTGCGCTCACCGCCCGCCAGCGCCGCGCCGGTGGCGGATAGCGCTCCGAACTGCCCGGCTCGGCCGGGGCGATCTTCGCCGGCTGAAGGAAGGCGTGAACCGGGGCGGTAACCTCGGGCGCCATGCGACCGTCCACCGTCCTCTCCGTTCTCGCCGAGCTGGCGCCCGCGGCCGCGGCCGCCGAGCGGACGCTGGACGTCACCCGGGGGTCGCAGGCGCTCGTCTGGCTCGGCAACGCGGAGAAGGCACCCCGCCAGGCCGCCGTCGATCGGCTCGCCGCGCTCGACGCGCTGCACCGGGAGGAGCGGATCCTGCACCGGGGATGGGGCTTCCTCGCCGGCTCACATCTGATCGACGGCAAGACCAGGAAGGTCCGGGTTCCGCTGCTCAGCCAGCCGGTCCGGCTCGAGCGCGCTCTCGGCGGCTATCGGATCGCCCAGGCCGGCGACCTCGAGATCACGCCGCTGATCGAGGACCGGGATCTGGCCGCCGCCATGGAAGCCGCCCCGGGTCTCGCCGCGCCCGGCTGGCTGGACGCGATCGGCAGCCGTGCCTGGCTCCGCGCGGCGGCTGAGGCGACAGGTCTGCCGTTCGAGACGGTGACCGATTCTGGTAACCGGCTGCCGAAGGACCGGCTGGTCCTCGTGGCGGCCGCCGCGCTCTACGTGGCGCGGGACGTGTTCGGCGTCGGGCTCAGTGACAGTCTGCGCAGCTGGGCGGGGCGCGAGCTGACCGGAACGGCGCTCGCCGCCATGTACGGCGAGGCCCGCCCGGCGGACACCGGCCACGACGACGAACCGGTGCTGTCACCGCTCCCGCTCAGCGACGAACAGGCCCGCGTGGTCGCCCGCGCCCGCACCGCGCCGATCACCGTGGTCTCCGGTCCGCCCGGCAGCGGCAAGAGCCACACTGTCGTCGCGGCCGCGCTGGAGGTCGTTCACCGGGGTGGATCCGTGCTGGTCGCGACGCAGTCCCCGCACGCCGCAGAGGTGCTGGCCGGGCTGTTGAGCCGCTATCCGGGGCCGGCGCCGGTGCTGTTCGGCGACGCGGCCGGCCGTGCCGATCTCGAGGCGGAGCTGACGGCGGGCGCGGACCAGGGTGCGAGCGCTGAGCGGTTACGTGCCGGCCAGGCGCGGCTCGAGGCCGCGATTGCGGGGGTACGGTCCCAGCGCACCGCCCTGACCGAAGCTCTCTCCCTGGAACGCCGCGCCACCGAGCTGACCGATTATGAGCCGCTGCTCCCGGAGTTGGCCGCCGATGTGCCGGGCGCCTTCCGCGATGACGTCGACCCCGTGCTCGTGGCGGACCTGCTGGCCGGCGAGAGCACCGGTGGATGGTGGTCGCGGCGCCGAGCCCGCGCCGCCCGCCGACGGGCACTGCGGATGCTCGGGCTTTCTCGCGATGCCCTGGACGACGGGACGCGAGGAGACGTACCCGGAAAGGGTCCGCGAAAAGGCGTACCCGGGGAAAGGGTGACCGAAGCGCTCGCCGCAGCCGCCGCGCAGCGTGCCACGGCTCGTCTCGCCGCGACCGGCGGCACCCGGCTGGAGTCGCACTGGGCCGCCCTGCACGCCGCGGAGGACGCGCTGCGGGAGGCGGCCGGTGACGCGATGCGGGACGCGGCCCGGAGCGCGAAACGGTGGGATCGGGATGCCCGGCGGGCCGCGGGCGCGCTGGCCGGAGCGTTGCGGGCCGGCCGGAACCGCCGCCGTGAGCTGCTCGCCCAGCTGGACGCTCCACCGCTGGTCCGCGCGCTGCCGCTGTGGATCGGAACGGTCGCCGACGTCGAGGACCTGCTGCCGCCGGAGCCCGGGCTCTTCGACCTCGTGGTGATCGACGAGGCGTCGCACGTGGATCAGATCCGTGCCGCTCCGGTGCTGGCCCGGGCCCGGCGGGCGCTCGTGGTGGGTGATCCCCGGCAGTTGCGGTTCGTGTCGTTCGTCAGTGACGTGGACGTCGCCGAGGTGCTGTCCCGGCACGGCGCTGACGAGCGGCTCGACGTGCGGCGGGTCAGCGCCTACGACCTGGCCGCCGGGGAGGCGCCGGTGACCTGGCTGTCCTCGCACTACCGTAGCGTGCCGCACCTGATCGGGTTCTCGGCGCGCCGGTTCTACGCGGACCGGGTGTCGGTGATGACGCGCAATCCGGCCGCCGACGCGGCGGACGCCATCGAGGTGGTCCGGGCCGGCGACGAGATCGCGGCGGCGCTGCGTGCCGTGGGTGAGCTCGCCGACGCCGGGTACCGCGGGATCGGAGTGATCAGCCCTTTCCGGGCGCAGGCCGAGGCGCTGGAGTCGGCGCTGCTCGCGGCGTTCCCGGCGGAGAAGATCGAGGATCTGCGGGTACGGGTGGGCACCGTCCACGCGTTCCAGGGCAGCGAAGCGGACGCGGTCGTGGTGTCGCTCGGCCTCGCTGATTCCGACGGGGTGGGCCGCCGGCGGTTCGTCACGGACCCGCAGCTGTTCAACGTGATGATCACGCGTGCGCGGCGCAGGATGGTGGTGGTGAGCGGGTTGAGCGCGGCGGACGGTCTGCTGGGGGATTACCTGGAGTGGGCTGCCGGGCCGCCCTCGTCGCGGTTGCCGTTGCCGTCCCCGTCGCCGTCCCCGTCCCCGTCCCCGTTGCCGTCGCCGTCGCCGTCGCTGTCGCCGTCGCCGGAGGTGGCCGCGGAGGGCTGGGCGGGTTCGCTCGCCGCCGAGCTGGAGCGGATCGGAGTGCCGGTGCGCGCCGGATACGCCGTCGGGCCCTGGTCCATCGATCTCGTCGCCGGCTCGCCGGAACGGTTCGCCGGCGTGATCTGCTCCGTCCACTCCGAGCATCTGGCCCGCCAGGTCGCGCTGCACCGGGCCGGCTGGCAGCTGATCGACGCGTTCCCGTCCCGGTGGGGCGGAGACCCGAAGCGGGCCGCGCTGGAGATCGCCGCAACGGTGTGCCCGAACCCGACACTCACTGTGACGAATCGCTCACCGACCGGGGTGACGAATCGACAACCCTCCACCTAGTGTGATGGGACATGAGCGATGACGTCGATGTGCGGGCATGGCTGCAGGAGCGCGGAACCAACACGGTCCGGCACCCGGGTGGGACGCTCTACCAGCACCTGTGCCGGGTCTCCGAGCACCTGTCCGCAATCGGTCACAGCCCGGAGGTGCAGGCCGCCGGCCTGACCCACGCGGCGTACGGCACGGACGGCTTCGATCTGGCCCTGCTCTTCTGGCAGCAGCGCGACGAGCTGCGGGGGCTGGTCGGGGACGAGGCCGAGGAACTGGTCTACCTGTACGGCTCGTGCGACCGGGACCGGACCTGGCTGAGCCTTCCGAGGGCCGGTGAGGTCACCGACCGTTTCACCGGCACGGTCCGGACGCTGGAGGCCGACCGGCTCACCGAGTTCGTCGACCTCAGCCTGGTGAACGAGCTGGACGTGCTCCACCAGAACCCCGGCATCCTGGAGCGCAAGCGGGCGTATTTCACCGCCCTGTTCACGGCGTGGGAACCGGTGGCGTCCGAGCCGCTGGTCAAGGAGATCCACCAGGTGCTCAATCGCGTCTGACCGGGCGTCGAGGAGCGGCAGCACCCCGGCGAGCCGTAGTGCAGGCATGTGATCAAGTGTGGATGACCGTGCTGGGCTACGGCTCACGGCTCCCGGCCGTAGTGCAGGCATGTGATCAAGCGTGGATGACCGTGCTGGCTCGCGGCTCGCGGCTCGCGGCTCACGGCTCGCGGTTCCCGGCCGTAGGCCAGCCAGGTAACGGGCAGGGCGGCAACCTCCGTCAGGCGGGCCTCTGGTTGAGGCGTTTGTAGACCGGGGCCAGCTGCTTGTGCAGGCGCTGGTAGATCTCGAAAATCTCGTCATACCGGCGACGATCAGACCCCGGCTGAAAAACGTCATTATTCGACGACAAATCCGAAATGTCGGAGAAGTCGATCAGCCCCGTGCCGACCGCGCCGATCCAGCCCGCCCCCCGAGCGTTCACCATCACCGGCTGCGGATCCCGCCGGATCTCCATGCCGAGGACGTCCGCGAAGATCTGGCACCACGACGACGACCGAGCCGCCCCGCCCGTGATGACCAGCGAACTCATCGGCGCCCCGAGGAACCGGTTGACCGCCCCTGTCATCCAGCGCGTGTTCAGGGCCACCCCCTCGAACACGGCCCGCAGCAGATCCGACCGGGTCGTCTCCAGCGAGATGTTCAGGAACCCGGCCCGCAGATGCGGATCGTCGACAGGCGCCCGCTCCCCGTAGAGCCACGGCATGTACAACACACCGCCGGCCCCGGCCGGCACCGACGGGATTATCTTGTCGAACGCGTCGAAGATCGTGCCCTCGTCGCGGCTGACGTGTCCGGCGCTGACGATCGGGTCGTCGAACTCGACGATCTTGTCGCGCAGCCAGGTGAGGTTCGCGCCGGCCGTGGCCTGCAGCGCGGTCATCAGATAGCGGTCCGGGACGGCGCACGGAATCGACGCTATTCCGGCGACCACGTCGGTCTTCTTGCGCTTCACGTGGGCCGCGATCCACGACGACGTCCCCAGGTAGAGGTGCGGCTCGTCGTCACGGACCGTTCCGGCGCCCACGGCCGCCGCCGTGTTGTCGATGGCGCCCGCGACGACCCGCACCGAGGCCGGCAGCCCGAGGTGATCGGCAGCGCCGGGGGCGAGCGTGCCGATCACCTCGGTGCACTTCACGATCGGCGGGAACTTCTCACTGTCGATCCCGCTCGCGGCGACCAGCGACGGCGCGTACCGGATGTCGTCGGCTTTCCGGTTGTCGGTGACCCACGAGGTGAGGATCGAATCGACTGTCGCGACAGTGCGGCCGGTGAGCTTGAGGTTGATCCAGTCGAGAACGTTCAGGAACGACGCGGTCCTCGCATAGACGTCCGGCATCTCGTCCCGGATGAACAGCATGTGCGCCGCGGGGTCCTTGCCGGTCACGGACGGCATGCCGCCGGTCAGGCGGAGCCAGCGCAGAATCGAGAGAACCGACATCCCCTGGTACGACGGAAACCCGCCGAACTGGCGACGCAGATGCGCCGCCCCGCGCATGTCGAGCCAGGTCACGCACTGGGTCAGCGGCTGCCCGCCGGCGTCGACCGCGATCGTGCCCTCACCCTGCGTGGACGAGCAGATGGTGGTGACCGCGCGCAGGTGTTCCGGGTGGTCCCGGCCCAGGTCGGTGACCACCTCGGCGAGCGCGTCCCACCAGGCGAGCGGGTCCTGTTCGGCGCCGCCGCCGGGCAGCACCCGCAGCGGCACCGGGCGTTCGGCCCATCCGGTGACCGTCCCGTCCGCGGCGACCAGGGCGGCCTTCATCCCCGAGGTTCCGAGGTCGATCGCGAGCACTTGCGGCGGTAATGCCACTTACACCCCCTCGACCAGAGCGAACACCTGGTCGAAACGCGCCAGCGCGTCGTCGATGACCTCGTCGGTGTCGGCCATCGAGGTGTACATCCGGGACCCGGCGAGCGTGATGATGCCGTGGGCGGCGTACGCGGCGCCCATCTGCTCCATCAGCGTCTTGCGGCCCTTGTTCTCCTTGAGCAGCTTCACCGGGTTGCGCATGTCGAGCAGCATCACGCCGCTGCATTCGAGGTGCACGATCGAGCCCTGGTTGTACGCGACGTACGGCAGACCGTACTTGTCGATGAGCCGCTGCAGTCCGCGGGTGAGCCGGTCACCGGCGCGCCCGGCGATCACCGGAGCGTTGGTGCGGGCCATCTCCTGGATCGCGAAGTACCCGGCCGCGCAGGAGAGCGGGTTCGCCGACAGCGTGCCGCCGACCTGGATGTGCGCGCCGCTCTTGCCGTCCAGCCCGGAGCCGAACACGCTCATCACGTCGGCCCGGCCGCCGACCCCGCCGGCCATCGGGTACCCGCCGGAGACCGCCTTACCGAAAACGGTCAGGTCCGGGGTCACTCCGAAGTATCCGGCGGCGCCGCCGAGACCGGTCCGGAAACCCGTGACGACCTCGTCGAAGATGAGCAGCGCGCCGAACTCGTCGCAGAGCTTGCGGACGGCCGCGTTGTAGTCGTGCGGCACCGGGCGGGTGCCGGACTCCGGTCCGAGCGGTTCGACGATCACGGCGGCGGTGCCGCCGCGGGCCCGGTTCTCGATCAGCTTGCGCTTGAGCGTGCCGAGATCATGCGGGAAGGTCTCCCGGGTACGGCCGGTGGCGCCCCACGGGATGCCCTTGGCGTTCATCCGGAACGTGCCGGGCACCCGCAGCCCGTAGACCACGGTGTCCGACCAGCCGTGGTAGGCGCCGCCGACCTTGATCACCATCTTCTTGCCGGTGTGCGCGCGGGCGGCCCGTACCGCGGCCATCACGGCTTCGGTGCCGGAGCCCAGCGAGCGGTACATCTCGATGTGCGGCATGTACTTGTTGATGATCTCGGCGAGCTTGAGCTCGTACTCGTGGAAGAGACCGGTCACCGGGCCGCTCTCCTTGACCACCGCGGCGACCTGCTCGTTGACCGGGCCGTAGTTGCTGCCCAGGATGGTCGGGCCGCCGGCCTGGAGGAAGTCGATGTAGACGTTGCCGTCGCGGTCGACCAGGTGGGCGCCCTCGGCCTTGTCGATCGCGAGCGGGAACGGGTAATTGAACGCCAGGTTGTGCTGCACGCCGCCGGGGATCCGCTTCTTGGCCCGTTCGGTGATCTCCTTGCTGGCCGTGCACTTGGTCTCGAAGTAGTTCAGCACGTCGAGCAGCGCGTCGTGGCGCAGCCCGCGCAGCGGCTGGGCGACCAGGGCCTTGAGCCGGCGCATGGTGTCCTCGACGTCGAGGTACTCGGAGATCGAGTATCCGAGATCTTCCGGTTCGCCGGAGACCTCGACGATCTCGGAAACGCTCGGGAGAACCTCATCGGACGGCACCCGAACCGGCTCCACCGCGTCGACGATCTGCGCCGCGATCCGCTTCTCGTCCTTCTTCAGCTTCCCGAAGGCGATCTCGCGGATCGTCGCCGGGATCGTGTAGACCTTCCCGGCCTCCGACGTCAGCGCCATCAGATAGGCGATCGACACCTTCTCCAGCAGCGCCATGTTGAACACCGCGCGGTCCGGGTCGGTGCCGAGCGCGACCACGCCGTGGTTGGCGATGATGAACGCGTTGTCGCCGCTCACCACCTTCTTCTGCACGTTCTTCGCGAGGAAGCCGGTGCCCGAGGGCGCGTAGTCGATGATCGCCACCTCACGGCCGAGGAAGCGCACCTGCTCGTCGGTGAGCGCCGGGATCGGCTTGCGCAGGAACGCGAGCGCCGACGCGTACGGCTGGTGGGTGTGGACGATCGCGTTGACGTCCGGCCGGGAGCGGTAGATGTTGGCGTGCATCCCGCACTCGATCGACGGCACCAGGCCACCCGCGCCATCGGCGTCCGGCACGTGCTTGCCGGTGAAGTCGACGATGCAGATGTCCTCGTCGCGCATCTTGTCGTAGTCGTAGTTGCTCGGCGTGACCGCGTAGAGGTCATGACCCGGGACGCGGACCGAGACGTTGCCCTCGGTCGCCTTGAGGTATCCGCGTTCGAGCATCGTCCGGCACATGTCGACCACGTGGCGGCGGGACAACTGGTGTTTCACGGGCGCCGTCCGATCCTGATGGGGTGTGACAGGCACCATGGTGCTCGCGACGACAGCACAGTTCACCGTCCCCGAGCCAGCAAGATGAGGCCGTTCCTTTGTCACGAGGTGACAAAATCCACCGATGGAAACGCCTTGGCAACGTCTGCCGGCCGATCTGCCGCCGGCGATGCGCTCCCGGCTGCCCGCGACGGTGGAGGCGATCGCCACGGGGGCGGCCACCGCGTTCACCGGTGAGGGCGGCGCGAAGTTCGAGCGGGACGTGCGTACCGCGGTGCAGGTCGCGCTGGACCGGTTCCTCGACCTGGCCGGCACCGCCGAGCCGGCGTTGTCACCGCGGATCCGCGAGGTGTTCGTGGCGCTCGGCGCCGCCGAGGCGCGGGAGGACCGGGGGCCGGAGGTGCTGCTCGGCGCGCTGCGCACCGCCGCCCGGCTGATGCTGCGGACCGCGTCCGAGTCCCTCGCGGCGCTGCGGCCGGTCACCGTCGAGGAGCTGATCGACCTGGCCGACGCGGCCAGCGCCTATGTCGACGAGCTCGCCGCGGCCTGCACCGACGGCCTGGCCCGGCAGCTGCGCGAGCAGGCCGGGGAGGGTGACCGGCGGCGCCGCCAGGTGGCCGACCTGCTGCTGCGCGGCGGCGCGTCACCCGACCTGGTGCGCGAGGCGGCCGCCGGGATCGGCTGGCCGAGCCTGGACCTGGTGGTGCCCGTCCTGCTGCCGTCGGACCAGGCCCGCGACGCCCGGTTCCGGTTCGCCGCCGAGGGCGTGGTCGCCGAGCGCGGCCGGGACGCGGTGCTGCTGCTGCGGGCCGGTCCGCGCGCCGAGCGGGCCGCGCTGACCGAGGCGCTGCGCGGGCGGGAGGCGGTGGTCGGCCCGGCGCTCGGCTGGGCCGAGACGCCGGAGGCGGTGCGACTCGCCGAGCGGACCGCCGAACTGGTGAAAGCCGGCGGTGAGCCGGTCTTCGCCGAGGACCACTTCGCGGCACTGGCGCTGCGGGGCGAGACCGGCGCTCTCGCGGTGCTCTCCGCGCGCCGCCTCGCGCCGCTGACCGCCCTGCGGGCCGGCCAGCGCGAGCAGCTTCTGGTCACTCTGGAGAGTTGGTTACGGCATTGGGGATCGCGTACGGCCGTGGCCGCTGAGCTCTTCGTCCATCCGCAGACCGTGAGCTACCGCCTGAACCGGCTGCGCGACCTGCTCGGCGCCGACCTCGACGACCCGGCCGCGCGGTTCGAACTGCTGTTGGTTCTTGCCTATCGGGCCCGTCCGGCCACGATCTGACAGAACCTCGCGGGAGTATTCGCCTAGAATCTACAAAATGGACAATTCCGTTCTTGTCGTCGGCGGTGGCATCGCCGGGCTCGCTCTGGCCCGTGCGCTGCGCGAGCGCGACGTTCCCGTGGAGATCGCCGAACGCGGCGGCTCCGAGACCGGTGGGCTCGCCATCAACCTGCCGGGCAACGCGATCACCGCGCTGACCGCCCTCGGCGTCGGCGAAGGGCTGCGGAAACTCGGCCGGCCCACCCAGCGGCGCGAGTACCGGTCGGCCCGCGACCGGGTGCTCTTCGCCGTCGACGAAGACGACTTCTGGGGGCCCGAGGCGCGGCCACGATGCGTACGAAGGAAGGACCTTCTGGCCCTGCTCGCGGACGGCCTTGACGTTCCGCGGCGCTCGCCCGGCGCGGTCGAGAGCGTGCGCCGGGCGCCCGCCGGCGCCGAGGCGATCTTCTCCGATGACACCAGCCAGCGGTACGGGTTCATCGCGGGCGCCGACGGCGTCCGGTCGGCGGTCCGCACCAGCCTGTTCGGCGCCGCGAGCACTCGGCAGTCCCTGCTCAGCGCCGCCAGCTGGCGATTCATGGCGCCCAACCCGGGCGTCGACTGCTGGACCGTCTGGTCCGGCGACGGCGGCGCGTTCCTGCTCCTCCCGGTCGACGAGCACGAGGTGTACGGCTACGCGTCGGGCGTTCGCGGCGGCCCGATCGGCACCGACCCGTCCTGGCTGCGCGAGACGTTCGGCGACTTCCCCGATCCGGTTCGCGCGGTGCTCGCCAGCATCGAGAAGGACCCGGGCACGCTCTACCACTCGCCGATCGAGGAGGTGCGCGCCGCGTCCTGGGCGTCCGGCCGCTGCGCGCTGATCGGGGACGCCGCACACGCCACCGCGCCGGTCTGGGCGCAGGGCGCGGCGCTCGCCGTCGAGGACGCGCTGGTCCTGTCCGGTCTGCTGGCCGGCGGGGACTGGGACACCGTGGGCGCGCGGTACGAGGCGAAGCGCCGTGACCGGGTCACCCACGTGCAGACCGCCACCGACCGTTTCTCCCGCGCCGCCGGCCTGCCCACCTGGCTGCGCAACCCCCTGATGCCGGTGATCGGCCCGCGGGTCTACAAGGAGGCGTACGGATCGCTGCGCACCCTTGACCTGAAATGATCAGCTGCTCGCCCCGGACGATCCGGCCGGCCGGATCGTCCGGGGCGGGAACACGTCGGTATCACCCTCGGGCGCGTCCCCGAGCTGACGAGCGGCAGGTGATATGACGGTTCAGTTCAGTTTCGCCCGATAATTACCGACAAGCGTTGGGGGCGAGGAGGATGGCCTTGGGCGCTGGTGGGCACCGGGACGGCGAGGGCACGCGGTGGATGCGGGGAGCCTTCGCCACGTTCTACGTGGTGCTCGCGATCACCAACTACCTGATGCTCGACGGGTACGCCCGGATCGCCACCACGGTGCTCGCCACCCTGACCGCCGCGCTGCTCGCCGTCGCCGCGATCCCGCTGACCCCGCGCTGGGGGCGGCGGAGCTGGGCCGATCACCTCGGCTACGTGCCGGTGCTCGGCGGGGTGGCGCAGGTGGCGATCAGCCAGCAGAGCCACTACACGACCACACTGATGATCACCCTGGTCGGCGTCGCGGTCGCGGTGCGGCGCCGGCGGACGTTCCTGGCCGCGACGGTCCTCGGCTGCGCGGGCTGGGTGGCCGCGGTGTTCTGGGAGCCGGCGCTGCGCGGGGACGACCTCGGGTACTGGGCGGTGCAGCTCTTCATCGCCGCGCTGGTCGCCGCGATCCTGCACGAGGCGCTGCGCCGCCGGGAACGCGAGCTGCGGATCGCCCGCGACGAGATCTCGGCGGTCGCCGACCGGTTCGGCAGCCTCTTCCACGCGTCGCCCTCCGGCGTCGCCATCGCCGACGAGCGGAACGTGATCGTCGCCGCCAACCAGGCGTTCTGTGATCTCGTCGGGCGCACCGAGCAGGAGCTGATCGGCTCCAGCAGCGTGCCGTTCACCGGAAGTGCGTCACCGCTGCCCGAGCGGCGGTTCGAGCGCCCCGACGGCACGATCCGCTGGGTCTGGTCCAGCGTCGGCCGCAGCTCCAGCTGGGTGCTGATCCAGCTGCAGGACGTCACCGACCGGCACCTGGCCGAGGCCGCGGTCCGTGACTCCGACCGGCTGCTCGCCGCGGTCTCGGCGGCCGCCCGGCGGATCCGCACCGGCGAGGACGCCCGCAGCACGATCATCGGAGCGATCCGCGAGCTGGCCGAGGCGGACAGCGTCAGCCTGATGGAACCGGCCCGCTCCCGCGAACTCGTGGTCACCGGCGCTCTCGGCGCCCAGGTGCTCGGCACCCGGATCCCGCTCGACGGCAGCTCGATGACGGCCCGCGTCTACACCGGCGGCGAGCCGGTCTTCCTCGCCGACGCGAACCAGGACCCGCGCGTCTCGCCGGCCCTGCTCGCGCTCGTCGACGGCAGGTCGATGATGTGGCAGCCGGTGATCGCCGACGGCGCCGTGCTGGCCGTGCTCGTGGTCGGCTGGACCCGTCGCGTCGACTCGGTCAGTGACCATCGCGCCCGGGCCGTCGCGATGCTCGCCGACGAGACCGCCCTCGCCCTGGAGCACGAGCGGCTGCTGCGCCGCCTCGAGCAGATGGCCTTCACCGACACGCTGACCGGCCTGCCCAACCGGCGTGCCTGGCAGGAACGGCTCGCGACGCTGTTCACCCGGGGCCGCCCGCTGGTCGTGGCGATCGTGGACCTGGACCGGTTCAAGCGCTACAACGACACCCACGGCCATCTGGCCGGCGACGAGCTGCTGCAACAGGCCGCGATGGCGTTCGCCGCCGAGCTGAGCGGCGACGAGATGATCGCTCGCTGGGGCGGCGAGGAGTTCGTGATCGCGCTGCCGTCCTGTTCCGGCTCGTCCGCCTTCGAGCTTCTGGAACGCGTCCGGCTGGCGACGCCCGGCGCGGAGACGTGCAGCATCGGGTACGCGGTCTGGGACGGCGAGGAGTCGGCGGAGTCGCTGCTGGAACGCGCCGACGAGGCGCTGTACGCCGCCAAGAACAACGGCCGGGACCTGGTGCACGCCGCGCCCGAGCCGGCCGCGCTGCGCTCCTGACGCCCCTGGACGCCGCCGCCGGACCGTCATACATTGACGTGAGTCGCTGTATGGGGGAGGGCAATTCATGGACGCCGACCTGCCGGAGTACCCGTTTCCCCAGCCCACCGCGCTGGAACCACCGCCGGAGTGGGAGCGGCTGCGGGACGGTTGCCCGGTTGCCGAGATCCATCTGGCGAGCGGCGACCAGGCATTGCTGCTCACCCGGTACGCGGACGTCCGGCAGGTGCTCAGCGACCCCCGGTTCTCCCGGCAGCTCGACGCCGACGGCGCGGCCCGGGTCACCGCACAGGAGTCCGGCGGGGTCTTCGGCTCCGAGCAGACGAGCATCTCGTCGGCCGGCGCGGCGCATCAGCGGTGGCGGCGGCTGGTCGGCCGCTACTTCACCGCGAAACGGATGGCCGCTATGCAGCCGCGGATCGCCGCGATGGCGAACGAGCTGATCGACGACATGCTCACCCGGCGGGAAGCCGACCTGGTCAGCGCGTACGCGTTCCCCATACCGGTCTGGGTGATCTGTGACCTGCTCGGTGTGCCGGACGCCGACCGCGACAGGTTCGCCTCCTGGTCGGACACCATGCTCAGCCTGACCCGGTACACGCAGAAAGAGATCGACGAAGCCCAGCTGGAGTTCGGCGAGTACCTCTGGGCGCACATCGAGGCCAAACGGGCGAACCCCGGCGAGGACCTGATCAGCGACCTGGTCGGGATGGACGACGACGAGCTGTCCCCGATCGAGCTGATCGGCACCGCGCAGGGCCTGTTGATCGCCGGGCACGAGACCACCGCCAACATGATCGGCAAGATGGTCGCGATGCTGCTGGCCGACCGGTCCCGCTGGGAGCGGCTGCTCGACGGGTACCGCAGCGAGCCGGACCTGGTGCGTACGGCGGTGGAGGAGGTGCTCCGCTTCGACGCGAACCCGGGCTTCGGGATGCCCCGGTACATCACCGAGGACGTCGAGGTGAGCGGCGTGAAACTGGCCGCGGGCAGCACCGTGATCAGCAGCATGGCGGCGGCGAACCGGGACGAGACGGCGTTCGGCGCGGCCGCCGAGATGGACCTGACCCGGTCGCCCAACCCGCACCTGGCGTTCGGGGCCGGGCCGCACTCGTGCATCGGGCAGGCGCTGGCCCGTACCGAATTGCAGATCGCGCTGACCGCCCTGCTGGACCGGATCCCGGGGTTGCGCCTGGCCGGTCCGGCCGAGGACCTGCCGCGCCGTGAGGGCCTGATCGTGGGCGGCCTGGAGAAGGTCATGGTGACCTGGTGAACGGCCTGGCCAACAAGAGCGTCGTGGTCTGCGGCGGCGCCACCGGCATCGGCGCCGCGACGGCCGTCCGGCTGGCCGCCGAAGGTGCCCTGGTCACGATCGGCGACCTCAACCTGGACGGCGCACGGGAGACCGCCGAAAAGATCACGGCAGCGGGCGGCGCCGCCGTCGCGGTCGCGTTCGACCTGGCCGGGGAGGCCTCCATCGAGGCTCTGATCACCCGGGCGGTGACCGAGTACGGCACGATCCACGGCCTGTTCAACGTTGGCGCCGACCTCTCGCCGGAAACCGTGGGACGGGACGCCGACCTGCTGGAGATGGACCCGGCGATCTGGCGTCGCACGTTCGAGGTGGACCTGCTCGGCTACGCGCTGACCTGCCGGGCCGCGATCCCGGTGATGCTGCGTGGCGGCGGCGGCGCGATCGTCAACACGTCGTCGCTGGCGGCCTGCGTGGGTGAGGCCACCCGGCCCGCTTACGCCGCGGTCAAGGCCGGGATCAACGCGCTGACCCGGCACGTCGCCTCGCGGTGGGGGCGGGACGGGATCCGCTGCAACGGCGTCGCGCCGGGCATGGTGATGAGCGAGACGGCGCTGGCCACGATGAGCGAGGACTTCACGGCGGCCGGGCTGGCCGCCACCCGCAGCAACCGGCTCGGCCGGCCCGCGGACCTGGCGGGCACCGTCGCGTTCCTGCTCTCCGACGACGCCGAGTGGATCAACGGCCAGGTGTGGACGGTGGACGGCGGAGCGACGTTCCATGACTGACCCCGGGGCCATGACCGAGTTGCGCGTCGCCGTGGACCGGGAGCTGTGCTGCGGCTCGGGGCAGTGTGTGCTGCTCGCGCCGGCGATCTTCGACCAGGACGAGGACGACGGGATCGTGCTCCTGTTGGAGGCGGAGCCCGCTGAGGCGTACCGGAAGGTGGTGACCGAAGCGGCGGCGGTCTGCCCGACCGGGGCCATCGCGATATCCCACCGGCTATAACGTCATGTGATGGCCACTCCGTGATCTACCGCGTTGTAGCAGGTGGTCGATAGCGTCCCGTCTCACCGGAACGGCGATCGTCGAGTCCGTTTCTGATCGGCCGTGGCCACCGTCGCGCCGGACCCCTGCGCACCGGCCGGCCACGGCGCACCCACCGTGGCCGCTCGCGTGGTGTTTGGCAGACTCTGGGGGCATGGGGTTGTTCACGCTTCCGGAGGCCCGTGACGAGCTGGAACGGCTGCGGCCGGTGCTCGACGAGATCGTGACCGTCCGCGCCGACCTGGTCGAGCTCACCGCCGCGCTCACGCCGGGCGGCGAGCCCACCGATCTGGGCGGCCTGCCGGAGCGCAAAGCCGCCGAGGCCCGGCTGAACGAACTGATGACCGAGGTGCAGGAGACCGGCGCTGAGCTCAAGGGCGTCGCGCCGCTGCTCGTCGACTTCCCGGCCGAGTTCGACGGGGTGCCGGTGCTGCTCTGCTGGCTGGAGGGGGACCCGGACATCGCCTGGTACCACCGGGCGGACCTCGGATTCGCCGGTCGCCGCCGCCTGCCCACCTGACGCGCCGCCTGCCCACCTGACGCGCCGCCGCGCCGCCGCAGCACCAGCGCGGCACCACCCCTGCGGCGCCGCCGCAGCCCCACCCCTGCGGACCACTGCGGTGCCATCGCCGCCACGCCGCGGCACCACCGCGGCCGCGGGCTCCGCCGGCCGCGCAGCGCTGTGGCGGCCCACTGAGCGGGCCGCCACGGGCGTGTCACTTCTTCTTGGACTTCTTGTCCTTTTTCTTCTTGTCCTTCTTCGACTTCTTGGCCATGCCTGCCTCCCTCGTCACCGGGGGACGTGACACCAATTGCGTCACGTCCCGGTCACCCGCTGTCAACCCTAGAGGCATCTTCTGTTACCTGTCACGTCCTGCGATGTGAACTGACTGTCAGTAATGCCATCTGCAGCAGACGCTGCTGACCTGCTATCACGCGCGTATATCGCGGAAGCGCGTGTCCCGGATCATCCGCATCGGAGGGTCACGCCGGCGCCAGGGCCGATGCCCCTCAGCTCGGACCGGCCCGCCGGGTGCACGACGGGTGCCCGGGTGTCCGGGCCGTCCGGGGTCTGGCCTCTGTCGATCGTGGAGCGCTGCTGCTTTGCGGCATTCTGTGGGGCCTCTGGCGTCCGCCGCTTTCCGCACAGCCTCGGCTTTACCCCGGATGGCGAGGCGGAGTCTCTCTCACGGGACGTCGACGATGTCGCGGCCGAGGGGCCAGAGGGCGGCCGGGACCAGCTTGAAGTTCGCGATGCCGAACGGGATGCCGATGATCGTCACGCACTGGGCGACGCCGGCCACGATGTGGGCCAGGGCGATCCACCAGCCGAACAGGATGAGCCACACGATGTTCGCGAGACCGGACGCGATGCCGGCGCCGGGGTCGTCGACGATCGTCCGGCCGAACGGCCACGCCGAGTAGATCGCCAGGCGCAGCGCGGCGACGCCGAACGGGATCGTGATGATCAGAATGAAGGAGATCAGGGCGGCCAGGAGGTAGGCCAGTGCGAGCGCCCAACCGAAGAAGATGAACCAGAGCACGTTGAGGATCAAGCGAATCACCACTCCAGCGTGACGCACCCGCGCCACCCCGGCGGCCCGCCGGTCGCAGCTGGTGACGCCGCGGCCGGCGGATCCGGCGCCTCAGCGGACCGTCGCGGTGCCGTGGCGGCAGCCGGAGCAGCCGACGGCGCTCAGGCCGGTCCACGTGTTCAAGTCGGAGCTGGTCGCGGTCCACACGCCGCCGTTGGTGTACTTGTCGACGTAGATCCGCCAGCGGCCGTCGTCCAGCCGGACCAGCGACGGGCCCTCGAAGCCTGCGGCCCAGAGCGTGCCGCGGTTGATCCAGCCCTCGTAGAGGTTGGCCGTGGTGGTCCAGTGCTCGATGTACTTGGTGGTCTCGTTCTTGGTGAACGCGTGCCAGGTGCTGCCGGACTTCACCACGAACGTGTCGATGTGGTTGGTGCCCAGGCCCCACATCTGCGACGGGCCGCTCCAACTGGTCAGGGCGGCGTTCTGGGCGGTGTAGACGTACGGGCGGAAGCACCACGCGCAGGCGGTGGACGCCACGCTCGTGATGATCCGGACGACGCCGTTCTCGACGTAGAACTCCGGCGCCCAGGTGTAGTTCGCGTTCGCGATGCCGGCCGGGACGCTGGCGACGTTGGACCAGGACGTGAGGTTGGTGCTCGTCGCGATGTTGAAGTAGGTGGAGTTGGTGGTCCAGGACCGCACCGTGTACGCGATGTAGTAGCGCCCGTTGTGCTTGAGGATGCTCGGGTCGCGCAGCACACCGGTCGGCCCGCGGAAGTTGGTGTCCGCCAGGACGCTGTACGAGGTTCCGCCGTTCGTGGACTGGTAGATCCAGAGTTCCTGGTCGGCGGCGCCGTCACCCTTGAATGTCGAGTAGATCAGGGTGGTGGCCGCCGAGGCGGGCTGCGGGGCGAGGAGAGCGCCGAGAATCAGCGCGAGGACGGCCGTCAGAAGTCTCATGGTGAGCCTCCGGGGAGCGAGCGTTAACAGCTCAGAGGACGGTTGGCTGGCCCGCGGCGTGGACGGCGACGAGGGCAGCGAACGCGGCAAGCGCCGCTATGGAGAGCAGACGTACGAGTTTCCGGGGCATCGGGGGGATCCCTTCGATCTCGTGTTTCGTCAATGTTAACGATCACACGGCGGCTGTCAATGTCTCCCGTCCGGCGGGCAGCACAACCTCCCCGCGTGTTGAGTTCGGGTGCGCTCCGGACCTCAAGTCCACACGCAGCGGTGGTCCGGTTCGGGCGTGTTGAGTTCGGGTGCGCTCCGCACCTCAAGTCCACACGCGGGATCTATCCTGCGGCTGCCGGGGGCATCAGGGCCGGGTCGCCGGCCGGCCAGAGCTCGGGCGTCTCACCGAGAGCGTCCAGCTCCGCGATCTGCAGCCGGCACCAGGGGGAGTAGACCTCGCCGCCTGCCTCGCCCTGTGCTTCCGCACGGAACGAGTCCCACGACATCCAGCGGGCCGCCTCGACCTCGTCCGGGTTGGGCGCCGGCTCGGCGGCGACCGTGGCGTAGAAGACCGGGCACATCTCGTTCTCCACGACGCCGTGCAGCTCGGCCCGGTAGCGGAACGCCGGCAGCACGAGCCGGACGTCGTCCAGGGTGAGCCCGAGCTCGAACGAGGCGCGGCGGCGCACGGCGTCGGCGATCGGCTCGCCCTGTGCCGGGTGACCGCAGACGCTGTTGGTCCAGATGCCCGGCCAGGTCTTCTTGCTCAATGCCCGCTGGGAAACCAGGAAACGGCCGGCGGAATCGAAAATGTAACAGGAGAACGCTAGGTGAAGTGGCGTTGAATCGGTGTGGACCGTGCCTTTGTCGGCGAGGCCGATGGCTGTACCGGATTCGTCGAGCAGAATGACATGTTCCACGGGTGTACCTGTTCTTGCGGGGGAAAAGAACGCACGGCAAGAGCAGATTACCTATCCCGGCGAAGATCCGCCAGACACGGAGAGTAGTCCTCGGGCACTGTGGAGCGTGACCGGTTCTGTCACGTTGCGCCCCAACGTATTCGGTACCTCCGGTCTTCCGTGGAAGATCATCTATCGAGTACCCTCCGTGCATCATGAGTGGTCCTCACCTTTTTCGGCGAGGCTCGAAGGGGCGAGGTAAATGCGCGTTAAGCATCGCGGACGGTCACTACTGTCCACTGTGATCTATGTCGCACTCGACTAAACGGCATGATCCAAATAACGATTGGTGGCGGTAAAAACAGGGATGGTCGGCCGTGAGGGCCGGACGGCCATGGCGGCGGCGGCTGCCGGACAACAGGGGTCGCGATGCAGGACTTGACTGTTTTAGATCATCTCGGCGGTCAGCTGCGCCGACTCTGCGACGTCGTCGGGATGGACCCCGCGACACCGATCCAGTTGCTTTCCGAGTTGCTCGGCCAGCACGGTTCCCGTTCGTTGAACGCGCCGCCGGCCTGGCCCTCGGACGTCTCCGACGACCACACGCCGATCGAGTTCTCGATTGCTTACAACGAGAGTGAGCCGCCCGCCCTGCGCATTCTCGCGGAAGCGTTCGGCTCGACTCCCGGTGTGCCCGCGAACGCCCTCGCCACCTACGAATTCCTGCGCGCCCAGTCCGCCCGGTACGGCCTGTCGACCAGCCGCCTCGAAGCGGTCCGCGATCTGTTCGCCACCGAGCACCCGCAGGGCGATTTCGTCCTCTGGCTGTCCCTGGTGTTCCGCAACGGCCGGCCGCCCGAGTTCAAGGTCTACTTCAACCCGGAGCTGACCGGGCCGGAGCGTTCGCCCGACGTCGTGGAGCAGGCGCTCGACCGGCTCGGCCTCGGTCCCGCGTACCAGAAGATGGTGAGCCAAGCCATCCGCCCGGGTGAGCTGGCCCGCAAGGATCGCCTGACGTTCTTCGCTCTGGATCTTCACGATGGGCCGCAGGCCCGGGTGAAGCTCTACCTCTCGCACCACGACGCGCGGGCGGAGGACGTGGCCCGCGCCGCCTCGGTCGTCGACGGCGTGGACCCGGCGCAGGTCGCCGAGTTCTGCGAGCTGGCCGGACGCGCCGAGCGGTTCACCGGCCGGCCGCTGGTCGGCAGTTACACGATCACGCAGGGCGCCGACCGGCCCAACGGATACAGCGTCTACGTGCCGATCCGCAGCTACGTCGCTGACGACCAGGAGGCCCGCGAGCGGGTGCTGCCGCTGCTCGAGCGGTACCGGTTCGACCCGGCCATGCTCGACAAGGCCATCGCCGCGGTGACGTCCCGGCCGCTGGAGAGCGGTGTCGGTCTGATCGCGCACGTCTCGTTGCGGCTCGGCCCGCCGCGGCCGGGCATGACGGTCTATCTGTCGTCCGAGGCCTATCAGGTATTCGAAGGAGTCTCCCTTGTCCGCTGACCAGATCCCGCTGCCACCGCCTTACCGGATCAAGGTGGTCGAGCCGATCGCGTTCCTGTCGCCGTCACAGCGCCGGGACGCCATCGAGGCGGCCGGGTACAACCCGTTCAACCTGCGGTCCGACCAGATCACCGTGGACCTGCTCTCCGACTCCGGCACCGGGGCCACGTCGTCCGCGCAGGAGGCGGCGGCCGCGCAGGGCGACGAGTCGTACGCCGGCGCCCGGTCCTGGTTCCGCTTCCGCGAGGAGGCCGCCGACCTGACCGGGTACCCCTACCTGCTCCCGGTGCACCAGGGCCGCGCCGGTGAGCGGGTGCTCTTCTCCAGCATGCTCAAGCCGGGACAGATCTGCGTCAGCAACACGCACTTCGACACCACCCACGCGAACGTGGAGATCGTCGGCGCGAAGCCTGTCGATCTTCCCGTCGCCGAGGCGTTCGACCTCGACAGCGCCGAGCCGTTCAAGGGCAACATCGACCTGGTCGCGCTGGAGGAGACGCTCGCCGGACCCGCCGACGTCGGCCTGGTCCTCATGACGATCACCAACAACGGGCTCGGCGCACAGCCGGTGTCGATGGCCAACCTGGAGGCGGTGCGGGCGCTCTGCCAGCGGTACCGGGTGCCGTTCTTCCTGGACGCGGCCCGGTTCGCGGAGAACGCGTGGCTCGTCCAGCAGCGGGAGCCCGGCTATCAGGGCTGGTCGCCGCGGCAGATCGCGACCCGGGCGTTCCAGTTGGCCGACGGCTGCCTGATCAGCCTCAAGAAGGACGGCCTCACCGGGATCGGCGGGCTGATCGGCCTGCGGGACGACGCGCTCTTCGCCCAGTGCGAGGCCAATCTGATCGCCACTGAGGGCTTCTCCACGTACGGTGGCCTCTCCGGTCGTGATCTCGAGCGTCTCGCGGTGGGGCTGCGTGAGGTGGTCGACCCGCTCTACCTGGCGTCCCGGGCGGCGCAGACCGCCCGCTTCGCCCGCATGATCAACGACGCCGGGGTGTCGATCGTGGAGCCGGCCGGCATTCACGCGCTGTATCTGAACGCGGGGCGCCTGCTGCCGCACCTCAGCCCGTCGGAGTTTCCGGGGCACTCGCTCGGGTGCCAGATGTATCTGGACGGCGGAATCCGGTCGGCTGAGCTGGGGTCGTTGTATCTGGGCGAGCTCGACGAGTCGTACCGGGTGGTGAAGCCGGCGCCGTTCGAGCTGGTGCGGCTGGCTATTCCGCGTCGGGTCTACACGTCGGAGCATTTCGAGTACGTGGCGGCGGTGCTGGGTGCGATCGCCAAGGACCCGGAGCGGATCCGGGGGTATCGGATCACGTCGGCGCCGGCGTTGTTGCGGCATTTCAAGGTGCGCCTGGCACCACTCTGAGCCGGCCGGCGCGCTTCTCGGCGGCGGCAAGCCGAGATCGCGGGGAAGTGGGATGCGGTGACCTCCGCTGGAGTTCTTCGACAAGAGCAAGCGCGACGTCGGCTACCAGCGGCACGTGAGACCAAGCCCGACCTGTTCGTGGCCGTGCTGGCCGAGTCCCAGGCCGACGCGTAGCGGTTCCGGCCCGGCTCCCGCGGGCTCAGTGACAACCTGAGCCCGCGGGATTCCTCGCATGATCAGACACGCACGGGACCGGGACCCGGCCACACCTCAAGCAGCCTGCGGCAACCGCGACATCGCATGCCGGACCAGCGAGATCAACGCCAGCTTGCTGGATGAGCGATCCCGGGCATCCAACCAGACCAGCGGATTCCCCGGCGCCAGTTCGAGCGCCGACCGGATCTCCTCGTCGGTGTAGGCGCACTCCCCGAAGAACCGGTTGACGGCGGCCACGAACGGAATGCCCCGGCTCTCGAAGTAGTCGATGGCCGGGAAGCTGGTGTCCAATCGCCGGGTGTCGACGAGCACGATCGCGCCGACCGCGCCCTGGGCGAGCTCATCCCACATGAACCAGAACCGGTCCTGCCCCGGCGTCCCGAACAGGTAGAGCACGACGTCCGGGCTTATCGTGATCCGCCCGAAGTCCAGCGCCACCGTGGTATGCGTCTTCGACTCCACACCCGTCACGTCGTCGATGCCGACGCTGGCCTGGGTGAGCAACTCCTCCGTGGTCAGCGGCGGTATCTCGCTGACCGAGCTGACCAAGGTCGTCTTGCCGGTGCCGAACCCGCCCGCGACGACGATCTTGACCGATGTGCGATTCACTATGACCTCAAATTTCCCGATAAAAGGGGATCAGAGCCGTTCGAGACCGGCGAGGACCGCGTTGAGCAGCCGCATGTCGACGACTTTGTGCTGGGCCGGTGCGCCGCTGTTCAGGTACCCCTGTTCCAGCAGCACGTCGACCATCACCTTCACGATGGTCAGCGGGATGTGCAGGTAAGCGCCGATCTCCGCGATCGAGATCCAGGAGTCGCACCGCTGGAGGATCTGCAGGTACTCGGGTTCCAGGCGGCTGGCGTCGACCGGAACCGCGATCACCTGGGTGGCCAGGTCCAGGTTGCTGTCGCGGGGGGTGGTCCGTCCGTTGACGAGGACGTACAACGGGACGAACCGCCCGGCTGCGGTCTCGTCGTCGCCGTCCCAGGCCTCACCCGTCATTACTGCGGGCGGGCGCGCTCAGGTAATCGCCGATCCGGGTCACCAGACGGCTCACCTCGTAGGCGACCATGCCCATGTCGACGTCCTGCTCGCAGAGGACCGCGAGCCGCGCGTTCTGCCCGGCCGCCGCGATGAACAGGGTGTGCTCGCCGAACTCGATGACGACCTGCTGGACCGGGCCGCTCTTGAAGTGGCGGCCGGTCCCGGCGGCGACGCTGTACATCGAGGAGGCGCCGGCCGCGAGAATTTCCGCGAGGTCCTGCTGCATCGACGTCGACTTCTGGACGATCAGGCCGTCGGTGGAGAGCACGACCACGGAGACGACCTGAGGGACCTCGACGAGGTCGTCCAACATCCAGGGAAGATCGATGGAAGATGTCGGGTGCGTCATGCGTTCCTGCCTTGCTCAGGGGTGGGTTCTGTCTCAGCTGCTGCTTCAATGCCGGAGTTCGGCCCGTCGGACGCGTTCTGACCTTCCGCCCAGCCGCGCTGATAGCGCGCGAACCGGTTGCGCACGTCCTCCGGCGAGCGGGGCGCGGGCGCCGGCTCGTCCGCCTCGGTCACCTCGGCCGGGACCTCCCGCAAACCCGGCGCGAGGTGCTGCTGGGGGCGCCGCTGCGGCAGCGGCGGCTTGGCGCCTGGTTGCGCCGCATTCGCTGGGGTACGGGCGGAGCGCGGCACGGCCGTGGCGGCTGCCCGGGCAGGGGGCGCAACACGTGCCGCCGGAGCAGGTTCCAGCACGGCGACAGTGGCCCGGGCCGTCACCGGCGCGGCCTCCTCACGGGCCGGCGGCACGGCCGGCGCGACCACGGCTGTCGTGGTCATCGCACCGGTGTCCTCGTCCGGCTCGCTGTTGCTGATCAGCAGACGCTCCGGCAGCAGCACGATCGCGAGCAGGCCGCCGTACGCCGAGCGCCGCAGGCTGACCTGCAGCCCCTCTCGCTTGGCGAGCTCGGCGACCACGTAGAGGCCGACCTGCGAGCCGTCCTTCAGCTCGGTCACCTCGGGCGTCGGCGCGGTGGCGAGCAGCGTGTTCGCCCGGTCGATCGCCTCCTGGCTCATCCCGACGCCGGCGTCCTCGATCTCCACGGCCACACCGTGCTGTGCCCGGTTGGACGTGACCCAGACCGTGGTGCCGGGCGGGGAGAACGCGAGCGCGTTGTCCAGCAGCTCCGCCATCAGGTGGATGACCTCGGCCACCGCGTACCCCACCAGGGCCACGTCGGTGGCGCCGCGCAGGTTGATCCGCTGGTAGTCGCGGGCCTCGGCGAACGACGCGAGCAGCACCCGGCGCAGCGGCACCGGCTTGGAGAACCGGCGGCCGATCTGCCCACCGGCGAGGATGACCAGGTTCTCCAGGAAGCGCCGGGTCTGGTTGAGCTGGTGGTGGATGTCGAAGAGGTGGGTCAGCAGCTTCTCGTCGCCGATCTGGCCCTGCAGGTCCTCGATCACCTTGAGGCCGCGCTGGAGCGGGCGCTGCGGCCGGCGGGCCACACCCATGAGCATCGCGGTGCCGGCGGCGCGGGCCTTCGCCTCGTCGACGGCGGCTTCCGCGGCGACCGTGAGCGAGCGGTGGATGACGTCGGCGACCTGGCCGATCTCGTCGCTGCCGTAGTCGGTGGCGGCGAACTCGGTGCTCAGGTCGACTGTCTCGCGCCGGCGCAGCCGGTCCATGACGGCCGGCAGCCGGGTGTCGACGAGCGTGCCGGCGTCGGCGCCGAGGCGGGACAGGCGCGTCGACAGGGCGCGGTCGACGAGCACCGCGGACGAGCGCAGCGCCCAGACGATGACGCCGATCGCGATGGCGAGCGCCACGAGACTGCCGATCAGCGCGGTGAGCAGCTGGTTGTTACCGGTGCGCAGGGTACGGGCGGAGACCTGGTCGGCCTCGTCGATGGTCAGGTCGACCAGGCTGGCGGCCACCGTCGAGGTCACCATGGCCCAGCGGTCCCGGTTGATCGACACCCCGGACGGCACGCCTTTCTTCCAGGGCCCGCTCGCGATGATCGACGACTCGGCGGCCGTCAGGTTCTGCCAGGCGCTGCTCGCCTCCATGGTCTGCAGCCGGTCCCGGACGGTCGGCTCCAGCTCGGCGCGGATCTCGTTCAGCTCGTCCTGGTACGCGCTGACCAGCCGGACGAACTCCAGGTAGTCGGAGCGGCCGAGGGCCTTCGCGGCGAACGCGCCGTCCATGGTCGACGCGGCGCGCGACATCATGTCGCTGGCGCGGAACAGCTCGGTGGACGTGACACCGCCGAGCGCCGCGGTCGAGTCCGGCGTGATCCGGGCCTGGGTGTCGAACATCTCGGTCGCCGCGTCGAGCAACTCGTTGTAGAAGTCGTAGGCGCGGCTCGCCGTGGTGGACCGGGCGTCGATGGCGCTGCGCTGGCTGGGGATCTGGTCGAGGTACCCGACGAGGGTCGCCCACTGGCTCTTGATCGAGTCGGGCGCGGCGCTGAGCGCGTCGTCGGCGACCGCGCGCAGCTTCGTGAGCTGGTCGTCGGTGGTCCGGCGCTGTTCCAGCAGGGCGTTCAGATTCGTCGACGGGCGGGCCAGGTACGCCACACTGAGCCGACGCTCCTGCTGGACCGAGGAGAGCGCCGAGACGGCCGGGATCGAGACGTCACGCACCGAGATCGCGACCGCGCGGTTGTAGAAGCCCTGGAAGATCAGGTATCCGGAGGAGGCGAACCAGATCAGCAGTGCCACGACACTGGGGACCATGACGAGTCGTACGACGCGTCGTTTGATCGACTGCTGGCGTCGCGTGCGCCCCGGGGTTGCGGTCGACTGGGCGGCCGGTGTTGGCGCCAACGTTCATCCAATCTGGGCAGCAGAAAGCACCGACCGACGGGCAGTCTTCTCCACCTCGCCGACGTGCGTGCAAACCGTAGCGTCGGGACTTGATCTTCGCCAGCGAAAGATCCTCCACTTTCGCCCGAATGCGCCATCGTTTCCGCTGGTCAGTGAGTTCCGGTCCGATCCGTAAAAACTTCACGTACTCCAAGATCGCTCTAGTGTGGAACGCTGCGGAACGGGTGACAGCCGATTTCCGCCGATTCGCCGGGTAGACTCGGGCTGAATTGGGGGACTGATGATCGAGACCAGCGCACTCGACCGCCTGCGCCTGGGCGACCACGTCTGTGTCGTGGTCGAGGACGACGCGAGCAGGCTGCGCAGCCTGGTCACGTTCATCCGGGGCGGTCTGCGCGACGGCCACCGCACGCTGTATTTCGGTCCCGCCGAGCCGGCGATCGAGGCCGGGCTGGCGCCCGCCGTCGCGTCCGGCGCGCTGCGGATGGCGACGCCCCAGGCGACGTACCTGGCCGGCGGCGCATTCGATCCGGAGGCCACGATCGAGGGCTGGCGGGCCGCGTCCGCCGAGGCGAGAGCGGACGGTTTCACCGGCTTGCGGGCCATCGGCGACATGTCGTGGGCGAGCGCCCCGGTTCCCGGCGGCGACCGCCTCGGGTGGTACGAAGCGAACGTCAACCGGGTCTTCGCCGACGGGTTCGCGATGGCGATGTGCGTCTACGACCGGCGGCTGTTCCGCGACGCCGACCTGCGCCAGGTCACCTGGTCGCACCCGGCGACCATGGACGCCGGCACCGATCCCCGCTCGGTGCCGCTGCTGCGAGCGGTGCGCACGACCGATCCGCGCGGCATCCGCCTGCACGGCGAAGCGGACCTGTCGAACCGGCACGCGCTGCTTGCGATCATGGAAAACCTGATGGCCGACACCGTGCCCGGTGACCAGCCGGTGATCGTCGACGTCTCCGGCCTGAGGTTTCTGGACGCGGCTGCCGCGCGTATCCTCAGCCGGGTCGCGGCCGCGGAGCCGGACCGGATCCGGGTGGCCGGCGCCGTCCCGGCCGTGCAACGGCTGCTCGCCTTCGACGGAGCGACTACATGATCACGGAGTTGGCGCAGTTCGACCATCCCGGCCTGCTCTACACGACCCGCCAGGAATACCTGCGCGGCACGACCGGTTTCGTCCGTTCCGCTGTCGCCGCCGGCGATCCGGTGCTGGTCGCGGTGCCCGGTCCGAACCTGAGCGCGCTGCGCGACGCCCTCGCCGACGTCGGCGCCGCGGTCACCTTCGCCGACATGGCGGCCGACGGGCGCAACCCCGGCCGGATCATCCCGGGCGTGCTGCTCGCGTTCGCCGCGCGGCACGCCGGCCGCCGGGTGTCGATCATCGGCGAGCCGATCTGGCCCGGCCGCTCCGATGTGGAATATCCCGCGTGTGCCGCGCACGAGGCAATGATCAACGCGGTGTTCGCCGGCCGGGACGCCGCGATCCTGTGCCCCTACGACGCGTCCGGGCTGGACCGCCCCCGGCTGCACGACGCGTGGCGCACCCACCCCGTGATGATCGTCGGCGGAGCTCGCCGCCCCAGCCCGTGGTACGGGGACCCCTACCGGACCGCGGAGAACTTCAACCAGCCGTTGCCCGACGTGCCCGACCGGGCCGGCGTCTGGCGCTACACCCAGCCGTCCGACCTCGCCGCGATCCGCCGGTTCGTCTCGGCCCGCGCGCTGGCGGCCGGACTCTCCGCGGACCGCGCCGACGACCTGACGCTCGCGGCGAACGAGCTGGCCGAGAACACGCTGCGGCACACCGGATCCGGCGGCCGGCTCAGCGTCTGGCTCGAGCCGGGCCTGCTGGTCTGCCAGATCGACGACCACGGTCACCTGGCCGATCCGCTGGCCGGCCGGATCCCGCCGCCGGCGAAGACGGAGGGCGGCCGCGGGCTGATCCTGGCACACGAGCTCTGTGACCTGGTTCGGATCCACGCCCGCCCGGACGGCACCAGCATCCGGGTCCACATTCGCCTCTGAAATCAGTTTCACGGTTCCCTGAACCGGGTAACCAGCGCCCGCCCGCCGATCAATGGAGGATGGCGTCGATGGACTGGACGATCGCCCGCGAGGACGACACTCTCGTGCTCTCCCCGGAAGGGGACCTGGACGTGGCGAACGCCGCGGTGCTGCGGGAGGTCCTCCAGCAGATCGTCGACCGGCGTGACTGCACACGTCTCGACATCGACATGAGCGCTGTGACGTTCCTGGACTCGTCGGCGCTCGGTGTGCTGGTCGCCGCCCGCCGGGCCGCCGACGCGAAGGGCATCACGCTGCGCGTGCGCGAGCCCGGCCCGATGGTCCGCATGGTGCTCGAGGTCACCAACCTGTACGAGTCGCTGGTCACCGGCTGAGCCCTCCGTCACCTTCTGATCAACTGGTGGCGTGGCCGGGTACAGCCGCGCCATGGGTTCACGGGGTAACAGTTTCCGGGCGCTGAGGTCCGTACCGTTCCGGTGGTATTTCGCCGGGCAGGTGGCCTCCGCCAGCGGCACATTCCTGCAGCAGACCGCGGTGGGATGGCTGGTTCTGCAGCTGACCGGTTCGGCGTCCGCGCTCGGCCTGGTCCTGGCGGTCGGCGGCCTGCCACCGTTGCTGTTCGGGCCGTGGGGCGGCAACATCGCCGACCGGTTCGACCTGCGCCGCCTGCTGATCGTCACGCAGGCGCTCAACGGCCTGCTCGCGGCCGTGCTCTGGGTCCTCGCCACCTCCGGGCACGCCGGCGTCCCGCTGGTCGTGGCGGTGAGCGTGCTGGGCGGCATCGTCGGGATCGTCGACTCACCGGCCCGGCAGGCGTTCGTGGGTTCGCTGGTGCCGCCGGAGGACCTGTCCAGCGCGGTCAGCCTCAACGGCGTCGTGATGAACACCGCCCGGGTGGTCGGCCCGGCCCTGGCCGGCGTGCTGATCGTGGCGGTCGGCGTGATCCCGTGCTTCCTGGTGAACGCCGTCTCCTACCTGGCGGTGATCGCCGCGCTGCTGGTGATCAAGCCGCTCGGGGCGGCCCGGCACACCGCGAAGGCCGGGGGAGTGGCCGATGCGATCCGGTACGCGCGAGGCCGTGAGCAGGTCTTCGTACCGCTCGCCATGATGTCGCTGGTCGGGCTGCTCGCGTTCAATTTCGCGGTGGTGCTGCCGGTGCTCGCCAAGCAGACGTTCCACGGCGACGGCGGCACCTACGGCCTGCTCTCCACGGTCCTCAGCATCGGCTCGATCGCCGGCTCGCTCGGGGTCGGGCTGATCAAGCATCCGCGCCGGATCTACCTGGTCCGCGCCGCGTTCGTGTTCGGCGTCGCGATGATCGCTGTCGCGCTGTCGCCGGGCGTCCTCACCGCCTCCATCGCGCTGCTGGTCACCGGGGCGGCGGCGTTCGCGTTCACGACGCTCGCGTCGACCACGATCCAGCTGCACACCGCGCCGGAGTACCGGGGCCGGGTCATGGCGCTCTGGGTGTTCGTGTACATCGGCACCACGCCGATCGGCAGCGTCCTGACCGGCTGGATCAGCGGCTGGGGCGGCCCGCGGGCGGCGCTGCTGGCCGGCGCGGCGGCGTGTCTGGTGGCGGCGCTGGCCGCGTTCCGGGTGAAGACACCGCCGAACCCGGACGCGGCCCTCCACGACTTGCCCATTCCCGCGGCGGCACGCTGACCCTCCGCGATCTTGGAGGTCTGCTCACGCCCCGGACGTGTGTCCCGGACGTGCGTAGTTCGCCAAGATCGCGGTGGAGCGGCTGAAACGGCTGAAACGGCCCAGCGCGGTGCGTGCGGTTACGGGCGGCGGTCGCGATCGCGATCGCGGCGCGCCAGCACCTTACGTCCCCGGATCGAAGCGTGCCGCAGCGCCGTGATCACCTCATCGGCCGCATCAGCCGGCACTTCCACCAGCGAGAACCGGTCCGCGATCTCGATCGCGCCGATGTCCCGGCCACTCAGCCGGGTCTCACCGGTGATCGCGCCGACCAGGTCCTGCGGCCGGATCCGGTTGCTGCGGCCGGAGTTGATGAACAGCCGCGCGGTCGGCCCGTTGTTGCGCCCGCCGCGGCCCGCCGGACGGGCGTTGTCCCGCCGCGGCTCCCGTTCCGGCCGCAACACCGTCTCCGGGATGTCCTGCTCGTCCTCGAGGTCGCCACCGTTCAGCTCGTGGGCCAGTTTCACCGCGGCGAGCGCGACGTCCATCACGTCGAACTCGTCGGTGAGCGTCTCCAGCACCACCCGGAACCGCTCCAGGCCGTCGGTGAGCAGGGTCTCCTGCAGCGCGGCGCGGGTCAGTTCCAGCCGCCGGGTGCGCAGGTCGGCGACGGTCGGCACCTTCTGCAGGTGGATCCGCTGCCCGGTGGTGCGCTCCACCGCCTTGACCATCCGGTGCTCCCGCGGCTCCACCAGGGTGATCGCGGTGCCCTCGCGGCCGGCCCGGCCGACCCGGCCGATGCGGTGCACGTACGTCTCCGGCGCCGCCGGCAGGCTGTAGTTGACCACGTGGCTGAGCCGGTCGATGTCCAGGCCACGGGCCGCCACGTCGGTGGCGACGAGCAGGTCGGCCCGGCCGTCGCGGAGCCGGTTGACGACCCGGTCGCGGTGCTCCTGGCTCATCCCGCCGTGCAGCGCCTCGGCCCGCTGGCCGCGCCCGTTGAGGGTCTCGGTGAGCTGGTCGACCTCTTCCCGGGTGCGGCAGAAGACGATCGCCGCGGTCGGCGCCTCGACGTCCAGCACCCGGCCGAGAGCGGCGGGTTTGTGCGCGCGGGCCACGACGTAGGCGCTCTGCCGGACCAGCGGCGCCTCGCCGGGCTCGGGCTCGGCGCGGCCCATCTGGATGCGAACGGGCTCTCGCAGGTGCCGCCGCGCGATGGCGTCGATCCGCCCCGGCATCGTCGCCGAGAAGAGCACCGTCTGCCGGTCCTCGGCGGTCTCCTCCAGGATCGCCTCGATGTCCTCGGCGAAGCCCATGTCGAGCATCTCGTCGGCTTCGTCGAGGATCACCGTGCGGACGCCGCTCAGGTCGAGCGTGCCCCGGGAGATGTGGTCGAGGGCACGGCCCGGTGTGGCGACCACCACGTCGACGCCCCGTTCCAGCGCCTGCAGCTGCCGGCCGATCGGCTGCCCGCCGTAGATCGGGACGACCCGGGTGCCGAGGTCCCGGGCGTAGCGGTGGAAGGCCTGGGAGACCTGCATGGCCAGCTCCCGGGTCGGCACCAGGACGAGCGCCGCCGGGGAGGACGCGGTGACGCCGGCCAGGCGCTGCAGCACCGGCAGGGCGAACGCGGCCGTCTTGCCGGTGCCGGTCGCCGCCTGTCCGAGCAGGTCACGGCCGTCGAGCAGGGGCGGGATCGCTTCCGCTTGGATCGGCGTGGGCTCCTCGTACCCGAGGTCGCTGAGTGCCCTCAGCAGCTCCGGGCGCAGTTGCAGGTCGGCGAAGCCGGACTCGGTCATGCAAGATCTCCTGAATGGGCTCAACCGGGGTTTTGATGCTGCTCCAGTATGTCGGCCGAGCCCTCGGCGCGTGCGGTCAGGAGCACGACGGCGATCCGCTCGGCATGTGCATAAGCGGGCCCGTCCAGTTCTTCACCGTAAACGTCCGGATCCACTTCCCGGTAACCGACGGTGAGTCCCGAGCCGGCCAGATGCTCGGCGGCGGCCTCCCGGAACGGGTCCTGGCCGTCGACGATGCCGGTGCCGGTGAACAGCACGAGTTCCCCGCCGGGCGCCAGCCGCGGCACCGCCTGATCGATGATCCGCAGGGAGAGATCGTAGCCGTTCGCCCCGCCGTCCCGGTACGCCCGCCCGGCCGGATCGATCATGAACGGGGGGTTCGTGAGGATCAGGTCGAACGTGCCGTCCACGCCGCTGAGCAGGTCGCTGTGCACCGGCCGGACGTTGCCGACGCCGGCCAGCGCGGCGTTGACGGCGGTGTACTCCAGGGCCTGGTCGTTGATGTCGACGGCGAACACCTCGGCCTCGGGGCAGCGCTTCGCCACCGCGATCGCGCCGGCGCCGGTCCCGGTGCCGATGTCCACGGCCCGCCGGACCGGCCACTGCCGGGCTTCGGCCCGCGCCGAGGCGGCGTCGGCCATCCGATAGGTGTCCGGGCCGAAGAAGACCGAGTCCTCGGCGTCGGTCGGGAAGGCCGAGTGCACGAACAGCTCGTCGTCGTAGGAGGAGAAGCGGACCTTGCTGCGCCACTCGTCGCCGCGGCGGTCCAGCACGCCGGCGGCGTCCATCAGCTCCACGATCCGCTCCGGCAGCACGCCCGGACCGAACGGGCGGCTCCAGCCGAAGACGCCGTGCAGGTCACGGGCGCGGGCGTTGGCCGCCCGGCGGTTGACCCGGTCATGGGTGGCCGGCGTCACGGTGGTGAAGTGATAGCCGGCGGCTTTGAGTTCCTTACCGAGTTGCAGCAGTGCGTTCATGCGGCCAGGACCTTCGCTTCCGCCATTTCGGGGGTACGGCTCGACGGGCGCCCCGCTTCCCAGGAGGCGAGCAGGTCCCGCGCCCACAGAGCGTCCAGGATCAGCGCACACCGGGCGCCGAACAGCACGTCGGAGGCGAGCTCCGGTTCGGCCCGGGCGAACGCCCCGGCCATGTCGTGCGCCGCGATCTGCTCGTGGACAGCGTCGGCTTCCACGTGCTCGTCGTAGAAGGCCGTCGCGTCCGCGTCGCCACCGAGCCGGCGCAGGCCGTTGCCGTACGAGCGGTTCGGCTGGGTCGACGTCATCTCGTACGCGGCCAGATGCCCGATGATCATCCCGCGGTTCCGGCGGTGCAGCCCGAACAGCGACATCAGGTTGTTGTTCGCCAGCGTCGCCGTGGTCGCCTGGTCCACGTACGCGCCGTACGTGGTGTCCAGCCCGAACCAGTTCATCGTCTTCTTGAACAGTTCCTGGTGCATCCGCGAGGTCCGGCCGCCGCCGTACTCGTCCAGCTGGATCTCGATGAGCGCGGCCTTCGGGTCGCCGCCGAGCCGGGGGATGGCCCAGGTGTGCGGGTCGGCCTCACGCAGGTGGTAGACCGACCGATGCATGACGAACTCCCGGAACTGCTCGTACGTCGCCCGGCCGCGCAGGTATCCGGAGAGCGACGGGCCGATGTCGGCGTCGGCGAGCTCCCGCAGCCGGGACGGCACGGTGGCCGGGTCGACAGGTTCCGGCGGGCCGGCCACGTCGTACAGCGCGGCCATGAATCGCTGTTCGGCGAGGGCCCGCAGCCGGAGCATCACGGGGTCCCACTCCCAGGTGTCGTCCACGCCGTCCCACCCTCGGTAGGCCAGCTCGTAGCAGATGAAGAGCGTCAGGTGCAGATCGTCGGCGTCGTCCAGGGCCGGGCGGGACGGGAGCGTGGCGCTTCGCCCGGCGAGGACGTCGATCAGCGCGGCCGACACCGGCCCGCGCGCGGACGGAAGTTTCATGGGCCACTGGCTTCCCAGCCCGGCCCGGTCCAAACGATCAGTTTCGGTCCTCGTTGTGCGGGCATTGCCGTACCGTGAGCGCCTCCATCGTCCCGTACGAAGACGGACCGCTGATCGTGCGCGGAGACTTCGAGCTGCGTACGCCCGACGGCCAGCCGATCGACCCCGGGCGGGGCACGGTTGCCCTGTGCCGCTGCGGGCGGTCCGCCATCAAGCCGTTCTGTGACGGCACCCACAAGGCGGTCCGCTTCAAGGCGGGCACGGGCCGGGAGTCCCCGGCGCCTCGCTAGGAAGGCCTCAACCGTCCGGCGCCCCGCTGGGAAAGGCCTCAACAGGCCGGTCGTCCTGCCGATCAGCTGGATCGTGCTCGACATCCATGACGTGCTGGACCGGCGTGCCGTCACGCCCGTCTTCCAGCCCTTGATCGACCTGGCCGACGGTCGTGTCCTCGGCTACGAGGCGCTGAGCCGTGGACCCGCCGGCACGCCGTGGGAGAGCCCGGCTGCCCTGTTCGCCGCCGCCCGGGCGGCCGGTCGCGAGTCCGAACTGGACTGGATCTGCCGTGCCGTGGCGTACCGGGCCGCCCTCGACGCCGGCTTCGGCGCCGAGCTCACGCTCTTCGTCAACATGGAGCCCACTGCCTGGCGGGCCGGCTGCCCGGCCGACCTGGAACCGGTGGTCGAGCAGGCGCAGCGCCGGCTGCGGGTGGTCACCGAGATGACCGAGCGGGCCATCGCGGAGGACCCGGCCGGCTTGCTGTCGGCAGTGGAGAGCTGCCGGGCCGCGGGCTGGGGCGTCGCCCTCGACGACGTCGGCGCGGACCCGATGTCGCTCGCGATGCTGCCGTTCGTCCACCCCGACGTGGTGAAACTCGACATGGGCCTGCTGCAGGCGCCGGACGACCCGAACACCGCACAGGTGGTGGCCGCGGTCTACGCGTACGCCGAGGCCAGCGGCGCCACGGTGCTGGCCGAGGGCATCGAGACGCCCCGGCACCTGGCGGCGGCGCGCACCATGGGCGCCACGGTGGGACAGGGCTGGCACTTCGGCCGGCCCGCGCCGCTGCCGGCCGGCCGGTCGACGGCCCGGACCGGGCGGCCGCTGCGATTGCTGCCGGCGCCCGTCGCGGCGGACCGGACGCCGTTCGAGATCGTGTCGGCGGAGCGGCCGGTCACCCGTACCTCGAAAGCGCAGCTCATGCCGCTCAGCCGGCACCTGGAGGCGCTGGCCGGCGGCGCCGAGCCGCCGGTCCTGCTCGCCTGCTTCCAGGAGGCGCGGCACTTCACGCCGGCGACCTCGGCCCGCTTCCGCCGGATCGCGGCGCACAGCCCGCTCGTCGCCGCGCTCGGCGTCGGCCTGCCCGCCGAGCCGGTGCCGGGCGTCCGTGGCGCGTGCCTCGGCGACGACCGGCTGCGCGGCGAGTGGAACGTGATCGTGGTCGGCCCGCACCGCGCGGCCGCCCTGGTCGCCCGCGACCTCGGCGACGACGGCCCGGACTCGGCCCGGCGCTTCGACTTCGCGATCACCCACGACCGTGCCCTGGTGGTGGCGGCGGCCCGCTCGCTGCTGCGCCACATCGCCCCGGTCAGCACGCCGGCGCTGGCGATGGCCATCGCGTAGCCGGCCGGATCGCGTAGCCGGCCGGGTCAGTCGCGGATCTGCAGGCCCAGGGACATCGCGATGGTGACCGCCTGGCCGACGGTGATGACCGCGTCGCGGATCTCGGTCTCCGTGGGGTTCAGCGCGGAGAGGTCGGATCCGCGCAGGTCGCACCCGCTGAGATCGGCCGCGGTCAGGGTGGCCCCGGAGAGATCGCTGTCCCGGACGATGCCGCCGGTGAGCTTCGCGCCGGTCAGGTCGGTCTCCCGCAGCCGGACGCCGGTCAGGGTGGCGCTGCTCAGGTCGGCGCGGATCAGGCTCGTGAACGACCAGTCGCCGCCGTCGATCGTGGTGATGTCGAAGGTGCAGCGTTCGAAGTGGCTGCCGACCGTCTTGCAGTTCGTCAGCGTCGCGTCGAAGAAGTTGCAATTGACGAACGTGCAGTTCAGGTACGCCACGTCGGCCTGCTGTGAGCAGTTGAAGCGGGCGTCGCGGAACGTGCACCCGTCGAACTCGATCCCCTGCAGATCGGTCTCGCAGAGGTCGAGTCCGGAGAATTCCACCTGCTCGTGGCGGGTGAGCGTGCCGGCCCCGGCGTCCCAGTCCCGGGTGGTGACGATGCTGCGCGCTGCCATGAGCCGAGCTTAGGTCTTCTCGATGGGAGTGCGAACGGCGAGGACCGCGCGGTCGTAGAGGTCGGCGAGGTCGGCGGTTCCGCCGGTCCGCACCCAGAGTTGCCCTGCGACATCGAGGCAGGCGATGGCACTGGAGACGATGGCGTCCGCTGCCGGGTCGCTCGGGTCGTCGCCGTCGATGCCGAGCCGGAGCCGGATGTTCGGCACGAGCAGCTCCTGCCACTGGAGGTGCTTCTCGATGCTGCGGGCCCGTAGCGAGGGCGTCTCGTACATCATTTTGGCGATCTTGAGCATGACGTCGCGCTGCCGCGTCAGTCCGTCGACTTTCCGGAACGCCTCTCGTAGGGCCTCCCACGGCGCCACGGCCAGGGGAATCGCCTCCAGGGTGTCGCGCAGGAGAAGTCCCTGGCTCGCCAGATCTCCAAGGACGATGTCCTCCTTCGTCCCGAAGTAGCGGAAGAAGGATCGTCGCGAGATGGCGGCGGTCGCGGCGATCTGGTCGATCGTGGTCTGCTCGAATCCCTGCTCCAGGAAGAGGCCCATGGCAACGCTGGTGATCTCGGCGTAGACGGCCTGCCGCGATCGCGTCCACAGCCTCTCCTGATTGCTCATGCCACCACTATAGTTGAGTGCCCTCTTGGCACTCAGTGCCAGAGAGGCATACGATGCAAACAGCTGGCCCTTCGCGCTTGGAGTTCAGATGCCCCGCATGGACTACCGCTGTCACACCGTCATCGTCACCGGAGCCAGTTCCGGCATCGGCGCCTCCTTCGCCAGGTCACTCGCCGCCCGCGGATCGAACCTGATCCTCGTGGCCCGACGCGTCGATCGCCTCGAAGCGCTGAGCGACGAGCTTGAGAAGGCGCATGGGATCACCGCGACCGCCATCACACTCGACCTCACCTCGCCGACTGCGGGCCCGGACCTGAGGGCGGCCGTCGCCGCCGCAGGTGTCCGTGCGACGAGTCTGATCAACAACGCCGGCTTCGGCACCTTCGGCGACTTCATCGGCGAAGACCCCGCCCGCCTCGCACAGGAGATAGCCGTCGACGTCTCCGCGCCCGTGCAGCTCAGCTCGGCGTTCCTGCCCGACATCATCGCGGCAGGCGGATTCCTGATCAACGTCGCCAGCATGGCCGCCTACGCGCCGTCACCGCGCATGGCCGTGTACGGGGGCGCGAAGGCCTTCGTCCTCAGTTTCACCGAATCCCTCTGGGCGGAGCTGCGCGGGGCCGGAGTCACGGCCTTCGTGCTGTCCCCCGGGGCGACGAGCACCGAGTTCAACGCGGTCGTCGGAACCGACGACGCCACGGCCGGTGCCAGGATGCGTACCCCTGATGATGTCGTCGCCACCGCCCTCGCTCACCTCGAGAGCCGCAACCCGGGCCCGAGCGTCATCGACGGTGCGACCAACCGGGTCGCCGCGAGTCTGATGCGCCTGATGGGCCGGCGCTCAACCGTCAAGGTGATGCACCGAATGACGGACCCGGCCCGCCGAAGCGGTTCGAAGGTGCCGGCGAATAGGTGACCACCACGGGTCAGAGCAGGCGGTTTTCCTTGGCATAGAGAGCCGCCTGAGTACGGTCGCGAAGGTTGAGTCGACTGAGGATGCGCGAGATGTGATTCTTGACGGTGCCCTCGCTCAGATGCATGCGGGACGCGATCTCCTTGTTGCTCGCGCCCACCGAGATGAACCGCAGCACCTCGATCTCCCGCGGCGTGAGGACGTCGGTCGCCGGCATGGCCGCGGCCAGCCGGCCGACGACCGCGGAATCGAACTGGGCGACACCCGCGTTCGCCAGGCGGACCGCTTGGGCGAGATCGGCCGCGGGCAGGTTCTTGAGCAGGTAGCCGACCGCACCGGCTTTCAGCGCCCAGGTGACGTACTCGTCGTCGTCGAAGGTCGTCAGCATCATGATCTTGCAGGTGGGAAGCAGGCGGCGCAGGGCGATGGTGGCCGCGACGCCGTCCATCTCGGGCATTCGCACGTCCATCAGCACCACGTCGGGCCGGCAGCCGGGCACGACCGTGATGGCCTCCGCGCCGTCACGGGCACTGCCGACCACCTCGATGCCGGGCTGCAGGCCCAGCAGAGCCGCGATGCCCTCGCGGACGAGATCCTGGTCGTCGACGACGAAGACGGTGACGTTCACCAGGGAACCTCCACGGTGAGCTCGGTGCCTGCCGGGGAACTGGCCACCGCGACGGCGCCGCCGGCAATCCGGACCCGTTCGCGGAGCCCGGACAGCCCGAACCCCTCGTTGCCCGGGTCGAATCCCCGGCCGTCGTCGCTGACGGTCAGGCGTGCTCCCCGGTCGTCGTAGTCGACGGTGAGGCAGATCCGGGCCGCGCCGGAGTGTCGGCAGGCGTTGGTCAGACCCTCCTGGGCCGCCCGGTAGAGCACCGGCAGCGGCCGCCGTTCACGGCCGGTGACGACCAGCGTCACGCGCCCCGCCGCGCCGTCGAGGTGACGGACGAGGTCGGCCAGCGACCGGGACAGCTCCACCGATCCGGTCGCGGAACCCAGCGCCCGGACCGAGGTACGGACCTCGTCCAGCGCCCGATCCGCCGACCAGCGGGCGTTCGACACCGCCTGGGCGGAGGTCGCGGAGTCCAGGGACGCGAACGCCTCCGCCTTCTCCAGTTGGATACCGATCGCGGTCAGATGGTGGCCGAGGCTGTCGTGGATCTCGCGGGCGAGCCGGTTGCGTTCGTTCGCCGCAGACAGGTCGGCCACCTGTTCGAGGGTGCCCGCCAGTTGCCGCCGGGCGCGTTGCTCGCCGGTCGCGACGGCGGCCATGGCGATCGCCAGCACGATTCCCAGGGCGAACATCAGCAGATCCGAGATGTACTCGGCGCGGACGTGCCAGCCGGGCACCCACAGCGTGAAAGCGCCGGCCACCGCAGCGACACAGCCGGCGCCCAGCAGCAGTGCGGCAGTCCGGCCGAAGGCGAAGTAGGCCAGGAACGGCACGAGCACGAACAAGACCCGCGACAGACCGGACGCGTCCAGCGCCGTCACCCCGGCGAGCAGCACTATCCGCAGCGCCAGCAGCAGGCTCGGCGGGATCGGCCGATCCCGCATGTCCACGACAGTGAGCGCGGCGAGTAAACCCGCGAATCCAGCGGTCCGCCAGGTGAGGCCCGGACCGACCGCGGAGTAGTAGACCCCGCCGGCCAGCACCGAGCCGTAGAGGACAGGCGGGATCCAGGAAACCGGCTGTGTCACCGGCGCAGCATATGCGGGCGCCGGTGGCCACGGTGGACGGCGACGAAGGTCTGGCCGAAGGTCATGTGGGCGGATTCAATCGGTGGTTGCAACACAGTCTGTTTGTGCTGGTAGCGGTGCTGAGAGTAGCGCGTTGAGGGCTTGAGCGGGAGTTCTCATGCC
>NZ_JBEZZR010000060.1:0-35065 GCF_040639325.1 Actinoplanes sp. NPDC023936
GCGCTACCTCGCCCGCCACCTATTCACCATCATCAAGAAAGCATTCCCGCAGGCCACAGCCCCACTCAACACTTGACAAACATAGGGGCTTCCCACACAGCCAAAACGCCCCGGGAACCTGCCCCAACGACGGCTCGCATCCCCCAGCCGTAGCCCACACAGCCAAAACGCCCCGGGAACCTGCGTCAGCTACGGCTCGCGGCAATGACTCGGAGAGCACCGGCCCGTCAAGGAGTGGGGAACTCCTCCACCGGCTTGCCCTCCATGTAATCGGCGAGAGTCCGGTAGACCGCCGGGTTGACGATGTCGTGCGACATCCGGTCGGTGTGGTTGGCCCAGTCCGGGTTGGCCAGGTAACCGGCCACGACCAGGGAACGGGTCCCGACGACCAGCGCCGCTGTCTTGTCACGGTCGGTGGTTCCGGTCTTGCCGAACACCGGGTGGCCGACCACGCTGCGCACCTGCGGGGCCGTCGAGCCGGCACAGGTGCCGAGCTGGGCCTGGTCGCCGACCGGGCAGCGAGCCGCGTCGAGCGCCTTGCGGGCCACCGCCGCCGATGTCGCCTGGGTGCACTTCGCCTTGCCGGCGTCGACCGCCGCGCCGTCCGCGTTGGTGATCGACGCGATCGGCGTGGGTGTGCAGTACCTGCCGTCGGCGGCGAGGGTGGCGTACGCGTTGGCGATGTCCAGCGGTGTGGACGCGGAGACGCCGAGGGTGAAGGCGCCCCAGTCGTTCGCCGAGTTCTTCGCCATGTTCGCGTCGTCGGAGTTGCGGAACGTGATGCCGAACCGTTGCGCGACGTCGACCACGCTCGCCGCACCGACTCGTTCCTGCAGCGGCACGAAGTACGTGTTGACCGACTTGCCGAACGCGGTCCACATGTTGAAGTTGCCGGCCTCGCTGGCGGACGCGTTGCTCGGGCACCAGTATCCGCCGCACGACGAGGAGGACGAGTCGCGGTACTGCGACGTGTACCGCGCCGGCGAGTTGATCGTGGTGTCCAGGCCCATGCCGTTCTCCAGGGCGGCGACCATCGTGAACATCTTGAACACCGAGCCGGCCTGGTATCCGGAGAGATCGGCGCTGCCGGTGATGATCGGGTTGGTGGTGTTCGGGTAGGTCGCCCGGACGCCCTGTTTCGCCAGCGCCGGGTTCGAGGAGAGCGGGTTCGACGGGTTGTCCGCGTCGTCGATCTTGTACTTGCGGTTCGCGGCCAGGGCCCGGACGGCTCCGGTGCCGGGCTCGACGGCCGCCAGCATCAGCGCGTTGGGGTTCTTGTCCGACGTACGGGCGGTGATCTCCTTACGGGCGTCCGCCTGGGCGTCCACGTCGAGCGTGGTGACGATCCGGTATCCGCCGCTCTTGAGCATCCGCTCCCGGTCGTACGAGGTGTCGCCGAACTCGGCCTGGCCCAGCCACCAGCGGTAGAAATAGTCGCAGAAGAAGCCCCACTGGTTCTTCGCGACGTTGACGCAGCCGCTGCTCGGCCGTTTCGTGGTGCGGCCGAGCTTCACCTTCTTGGCCGCGGTGGCCTCGTCGGCGGTGATCTGGCCCAGGCTGAGCATGTTGTCGATGATGTAGTCGCGACGGGCCAGGGCCTGCGGATATCCGGTCTTGGTGGTGGGGTCGAACGCGGTCGGCGCCTTCACCATGCCGGCCAGCAGGGCCGCTTCGGCGACGGTCAGGTCGGCCGGTGTCTTGCTGAAGTAGACCTGCGCGGCGGCGTTGATGCCATACGCGCCGTTGCCGAACGGCGCCATGTTGAGATAGCGCTCCAGGATCTGCTGTTTCGTCAGTTCCTTCTCGACCTGGATGGCGTATTTCATCTCGCTGAGCTTGCGCGACGCGGTGTCCTTCGTCGCGTTCACGACCTCCTGCGGGTCGGTCGCCGAGTACGCCTGCGCCATCCGCACGTACTGCATGGTCAGCGTGGACGCGCCCTGCCGGCCGCCACCCTGGTTGTTGTTGACGAACGCGCGGGCGACACCCTTCACGTCGACGCCGTTGTGCTCGTAGAACTTGTGGTCCTCGGCCGCGACGATGGCGTCCTGCATGTTCTGCGAGACCTTGGCGAGCGGCACGTTGCTGCGGAACTCGTCGTACATGACGGCGATCTGTGTCTTGCCGTCGGAGGCGTAGACCCGCGACACCTGGGGTGACGTCTGCGTGATCAGCTCCGAGGGCAGCTCTTCCCACTCCTCGGAACCGGCTTTCGCGGCGAGACCGGCGATCGCGGCGGCGGGGAACGACGCGGCGGCGACCACGAGCGCGGCCAGAAGGCCGCAGACGACCAGGACGCCGGCGCTGCGGAGCGTATTCGATTTGCGGGCAGTCACCCCAACCAGGCTAATGATCAAGATCGCCGGCGTTCAGGGCAAAGGAGGTTCGTCACAGTTGGTAACCCGCAACTCTGCTTCACCCGGCGGCGAGCGTGCCGGTCGCCGCCGGGTGAGGCACGGTGCGGATCAGGCGGGCTCCACCGGAAGCCAGAGCTCGCAGGTCGCGGTGCTGAAGTCCGCGGCCCGCTCGAGGACGCTGACGATCGAGGGACCGGGCCGCATCCGCCACGGGTTGGACGGGAACCACTCGGTCGCCGTGGCCGCCCACGTCGACTGGAGGGTCTGCGGGTAGGGCCCGCTGCTGCGGAACACCGCCCAGCGCCCGGCCGGCACCTCGATCACGTCGAGGTCGTCCGGCACGGCGCCGGCGCCCGACAGCGCGACACCGTGCAGGTAGGTCAGCTCGCTGCCCTCCGGCGACTCCTGTTCGACCCCGTCGGTGACCGCGAGGATCCCGGCCGGCTCGGTGTCGCCGAGGCCCTTGAGACGCACGTGCTCCTCGGCCGGGATCGCGGCGATGTGCTGCTGGATGTGCGGGTTGACGCCCTCGTGGATCAGCGGCACGCGGGTGGCGTGCCCGACCAGGCGGAACGCGGGACGGTCGGCGAGGCGGGTGTCCATGGGGGTGCTCCCTTCGACGGTCAGGCGGAACCTGAGCTGTGGTTGTGTGCGAAGGGGGCCGCCGTCCCGGCGTACCTCGCCGGGCCCGGCGCCGTGCACCGCCCGGAACGCCCGGCCGAACGCCTCGGCCGAGGTGTACCCGTGCCGCACCGCGACGGTCAGCAGGTCGTCCTCGGCGCGGATCACGTCGGCGGCCGCCACCGTCATCCGGCGCCGGCGCGCGTACTCCGACAACGGCATGCCGGCGAGCGACGAGAACATCCGGCGCAGGTGGTACTCGGTGGTGCCGGCCGATCGGGCCACCGCGCCGAGATCGACGTCGCCGTTCTCGACGAGGTCGACGATCCGGTTGAGTGCCGCGATCATGCTGGCCTCCCTTCATCACCCAGCCTGGCCGGGGCCGGCGGTTCCGCGCCCGACCGCAGCGGACCGATCCGATCATGCCCCCGGACGGTACGGTCGGCCTGGTGGACACAACCGAGAGCCGCGTACTCGACGCCATCGACGAACAAGCCCTGGTCACCGACCTGGTCAGCATGATCCGGGTGCCGAGCGTGACCGGCACCGACGCCGAGTCCGAGCTGCAGCACTGGCACGCCGGGCAGCTCAGCGCGCTCGGCTTCGACGTCGACACGTGGAAGCTGAACCTGGCCGAGCTCGCCGCCCACCCGGACCATCCGGGCACCGAGGCGCCCCGGACCGAGGGGTACGGGGTGGCTGCCACGCTCGGCCCGTCCGGCGTGCCCGCGCTCGTCCTGCAGGGGCACGTCGACGTGGTGCCCACCGGCGACCTGGACAGGTGGGACGACCGGGACCCGTGGAGCGGCACGATCCGCCACAACGCGGTGCACGGCCGGGGCGCCTGCGACATGAAGGCCGGCGTGGTCGCGAACCTGGCCGTCGCCCGCGCGCTGGTCGCCGCCGGGGTGACGCTGGAACGGCCGTTCGGCCTGCACACGGTGGTCAGCGAGGAGGACGGCGGACTGGGCGCGTTCGCCACGATGCTGCGCGGGCACCGCGCCGAGGCGGCCGTGCTCACCGAGCCGACGAGCGGGAACATCGTGGTCGCCAACGCCGGCGCGCTCACCTTCGAGCTGCGGGTTCCCGGTCGCGCCGCGCACGGCAGCACCCGGCTCGCCGGGCACAGCGCGATCGACGCGTTCCTGCCGGTGCACGCCGCTGTCGCCGAGCTGGAACGGGAGCGCAACGCGAACCCGGATCCGGTCTTCGACGGCAACCCGCTGCCGTACCCGATCTCGATCGGCACCCTGCGGGCCGGCGACTGGGCGAGCAGCGTTCCCGACCTGCTCGTCGCGGAGGGCCGCCTCGGCGTCCGGCTCGGCGAGCCGCCGGCGAAGGCGCGGGCCGCCCTGGAGCACGCGATCGCCGAGGCCTGCCGCCGCGACCCGTGGCTGCGGGATCACCCGGTCGCGGTGACCTGGCCGGGCGGCCAATTCGCCAGCGGGCGCATCGACCCGGCGCATCCGCTGGTCACCGACGTGATCGGCGCGATCCGTTCGGCGGAGGGCCGCGAGGTGGCGACGACGGCCGCGCCGTACGGCAGCGACCTGCGCCTCTACAGCGGCCTCGGCGGCATCCCGACCCTGCACTACGGCCCCGGCGACGTCCGCCTCGCGCACGCGCCGCGCGAGCTGGTCGACATCGACGAGCTGATCCGGACCACCCGCACCCTGGCCGTCCTCGCCGTCCGCCGCTGCGCCGCCCACCTCTGACAGCACGCCGTAAAACATTGCGACTGTATTGCCAAACGCGCTACGGTGTTTGGCAATACAGTCGTATTGGAGGATCGTCATGCTGGTCGTCCCGCTCGCCCAGGCCACCTCGCGCGACAGCGCCGGAGGGAAGGCGGCCACGCTCGGCGAGCTGATCCGCGCCGGGGAGAACGTGCCGGACGGCTTCGTCGTCACCACCGAGGCGTACCGGCGCGGCACGATCCCGCGCGACGAGGTGGCGGTCGCCTACCACCGGCTCGGCGGCGGCCCGGTCGCCGTCCGCTCCAGCGCCACCGCCGAGGACCTGCCCGGCGCGAGCTTCGCCGGCCAGCACGACACCATCCTGGACGTGACCGATCTCGATGGCGTGCTCGCGGCGATCACCCGGTGCTGGGACTCGGTGCGCTCGCCCCGCGCGGTCACCTACCGGCAGGCGCACGACCTCCCCGAGCCGTCGATGGCCGTCATCGTGCAGCGAATGGTCACGGCCACGACGGCGGGCGTGCTCTTCACCGCCGACCCGGTCACCGGCTGCCGCACCTCGATGCTCGTCGAGTCGGCGAACGGGCCCGGCGCCGGGGTGGTCGACGGCACCGCGCCGGTCGACCGCCACATCCCCGCCGAGGGCACCGCGCTGCACGCGATGGGCCGGCGGCTCCAGGAGCGTTTCGCGGCGCCGCAGGACGCCGAGTGGGCCGTGGACGCCGGCGGCGCCCTCTGGCTGCTCCAGTCCCGCCCGATCACCACGCTCTTCCCGGCGCCGCCGCCGGACGACGGCCGGCAGCCCCGGATCTATGTGGAATTCGGTCACGTCCAGGGCATGCTGCGCCCGGTCACCCCGGCGGGCATGTCCGGCCTCCAGCAGATGATCTCCGCGATGATGGCGTCGCTCGGCGTGCGGGCCGAGATCGTCGACATCGGCGGCCGTCTCTATGGCGACCTCTCCGACCTGGCCCGGCACCCGGCAGCCCGGAAACGCCTGGTCAAACTGATGGCCGTCGACTTCGGCCCGCGCGCCCAGGCCGTCATGGAACACATCCTCGCCGACCCCCGTTTCGCCCCCGCCCCCCAACCCGCGAAACCCCGATCACAATCTTCCCTGGGTACGGGTCTCCGCGCGGTCACCGGCATCCTCCGCGCCCTCGCCAGTCCCGCCGCCGCGCGACTGCGCGTCCTCGACGCCGCCGACCGCCTCCGCCTCGCCTCCGCCGCCCCGGACACCCTGCGGACCTCCGAGCAGAGGCTCGCGTTCGTCACCGCCGACGCCCCGTCCGCCGACGATCCGGCCACCGGGCCGGCCACCGCCGATCCGGCCGGCGCCGCTGACGACCTCACCTGGCCGATCGTCGCCGGCCTGCTCGCCGCCGCCCTGCCGGCCGAGCTGCTGGCCGGCATCGCCACCCGGGCCGAGATCCACGCCGTGCTCGGCGGCGTGCCGCACAACGTGACGATCGAGATGGACCTGGCGCTGTGGCAGATCGCCCGGGCGGTCTCGGCCGAGCACCGTGAGCTGCTGCTCGGGTCGCCACCGGACGCCCTCGCCGAGCGGTACCGCCGCGGCGACCTCCCGCCCATCGGCGTCGAGGAGTTCCTGGAGAAGTACGGCCACCGCGGCCCGGCCGAGGCCGATCTCGGTGTGCCGCGCTGGAGCGAGGACCCGTCCGGGGTCTTCGCGGCGATCGCGAACTACCTTCGCGTGACCGACATGGATCAGGCGCCGGACGTCCGGTTCGCCCGTGCCGCGGCGGCCGGCGAGACCGCCCTGGACGAGCTGTCCCGCCGGGTCCGGTGGCGGCGGCCGGTCCGCGGGAACCTGGCGGTGTTCCTGCTGCGCCGGGCCCGCGCGCTGTCCGGACTGCGGGAGTACGGCAAGTTCGCCGGGCTGTACCGGTTGTCGGCCGTACGCGGGCAACTGCTGTTGATCGGCTCTGACCTCGCCGGCCGGGGACTTCTCGGCGAGCCCTCCGACGTCATGTTCCTGACCCTCGACGAGACCGCCGAGGCCGTGCGGTCCGGCGCCGACCACCGCCCGCTCGTGGCCGAGCGCCGGGCCACCCACCGCGCCGAGTCCCGCCGGCGGCACGTGCCGGTCGCCCTGCTCTCCGACGGCACCGACGTGGAGACCCTGCTCCCGCCGGACGCGGACGCCGCCGGGTGGCGCGGTGTCGGCGCGTCCCCGGGGAAGGTGACCGGGCCGGCTCGCATCGTGCACGATCCGTCGCGGGCCCGGATCGAGCCCGGCGACATCCTCGTGGTGTCCACCACCGACCCGGCGTGGACGCCCCTCTTCCTCACCGCCGGCGGCCTGGTCAGCGAGACCGGGGCGGTGATGGCGCACGGCCCGACGGTCGCCCGCGAGTACGGCCTGCCCGCCGTGATCAGCGTCCGGGACGCCACCACCCTGATCACCGACGGCCAGCTGATCACCGTGGACGGCGCGGCCGGCACCGTCACGGCCGCGTGACACGATCGCTGCCATGCCGAAGAAGGTGGACCACCGAGAGCGCCGCACGCGGATCGCCGACGCGCTGATGCGGGTCGCCGCGCAGCAGGGCCTGGAAGCGGTGAGCCTGCGTCACGTGGCCGCCGAGGCCGGTGTCTCGGCCGGCATGGTGCAGCACTACTTCCGCACCAAGGACGAGATGATGACGTTCGCGATGGACGTCGTGAAGGACCGCAACGAGGCCCGCGTCACCGCCGCGATCGCCGCGCTCGGCCCGGATCCCGCGCCGCGGCTGCTGCTGCGCACGTTCCTGGCGACGCTGCTGCCGCTCGGCGAGGAGTCCCGCGCCGACGGCCGGGTGGCCCTCGCGTTCCTGGCCTACACGGCCGTGCGCCCGGCGGCCACCCCGGCGCTGCGCGAGGACACCGGCCGGATGCTCGGTTTTTTGGCGAGCCTGCTGCCCACCACGGACCCGGCGGCGGCGGCCGGCCTGCTCGCGCTGATGGAGGGCCTCGGCGTCTACCTGCTCGGCGGCCAGTACACCGACGAGCAGGCCCTGGCCGCCCTCGATGCCCAGCTGGACCGTCTCTTCTGACGGCACCGGCTTCTTCTGACGGCACCGGCTCTTCTACCGGCTGAGGCGGGCGGCCACCCCGTCCAGCAGCAGGTCCAGGGCCTTGGGGTAGGCGCTGTCCACCATCTCCGGCGCGAGCAGGGGCGCGACCTCGGCGATGTGCGGGTGCGTGGCGGCCGGGACCCGGCGGTAGGTCGACTGCCACATCTCCTCGTCGGAGCGCAGCGCCGCGTTCGGCAGCGCCAGCGACGCCGCGTCCAGGGCCGCGAAGGCCAGGGTCTGGTCGATGAACGCGTGGTAGACCGCCACCACGTCGCGCACCGGCAGGCCCGCGCCGCGGAGCACCGCGAGGACCGCCTCGTCGGCGGCCAGCTCGTTGGCCCGGCCGGTGACCCGGCTGGTGGTCAGCACCGCCGCCTGAGGATGGGAGACATAGGCGCCGTGGATGCGCAGTCCGAGCGTACGCAAGTCGTCTCGCCAGTTCCCTGAGGGTGACCATCCGCGCAGAGCCTGACCGATGAGGGTGTCGCCGATGGCCAGGGTGAGCTCGTCCATCCCGCGGAAGTAGCGGTAGAGGGTGCTCGGGTCGCAGTCGAGCGCGAGGCCGAGGCGGCGGGCGGTCAGGCCGGCGCTGCCGTGCTCGCGCAGCAGGCGCAGCGCGGTCTCGACGATGAGCTGCTCGGACAGGACGGTTCCGCTGCGGGTCGGCCGGCGGCGGCGGCGTTTCTCCTCGGACACCACGATCTTCGGCATCGGCGCATCTTATGCCAACGCAGTTGACCATAGCGATGACAACAGCGTCTGATCGAGATTCCGCACACAGATCGAAAGGAAACCTCGATGCGAATCCTGCTGGTGGGCGCCGGCGGCGTTGGCACGGCCATCACCCGGATCGCCGCCCGGCGGCCGTTCTTCGACGAGATGATCGTCGCCGACTACGACCTGGCGCGGGCCCAGGCGGCTGCCGCCGCGACCGGCGACCCCCGGTTCCGCGCCGCCCGGATCGACGCGAGCGAGACCGACGCGGTCGTCGAGCTGATCCGGCGGACCCGCAGCGACTACCTGCTCAACGCGACCGATCCCCGGTTCGTCATGACGCTCTTCTCCGCCGCGCAGCAGGCCGGCGCCGGGTACCTCGACATGGCGATGTCGCTGTCCCGGCCGCACCCCGAGCGGCCCTACGAGCAGGTCGGGGTGATGCTCGGCGACGAGCAGTTCGCCCGCGCCGAGCAGTGGCAGCGCTCCGGCCGGCTGGCGCTGGTCGGGATGGGTGTCGAGCCGGGACTGTCGGACGTGTTCGCCCGCTACGCCGCCGACGAGCTCTTCGACGCCATCGAGGAGGTCGGCGTCCGGGACGGGTCCAACCTCACCGTGGACGGCCTGGAGTTCGCGCCCAGCTTCAACATCTGGACCACGATCGAGGAGTGCCTGAACCCGCCGATCATCTGGGAGCGCGGCCGGGGCTGGTTCACCACGGCGCCGTTCAGCGAGCCCGAGACGTTCGACTTCCCCGAAGGCATCGGGCCGGTGCAGTGCGTGAACGTGGAGCACGAGGAGGTGCTGCTCATCCCGCGCTGGGTGGACGCGCGACGGGTCACCTTCAAGTACGGGCTGGGCGAGGACTTCATCCGTACGCTCAAGACGCTGCACCAGATCGGCCTGGACCGCACCGAAGGGGTGATCGTCCCGGGCCCGCAGGGACCGGTGACGGTGAGCCCGCGGGACGTGGTCGCCGCGAGCCTGCCCGACCCGGCCACGCTCGGCGCCCGGATGCGGGGCAAGACCTGCGCCGGCACCTGGGTGCGTGGCGTCAAGGACGGCCGGGAGCGCGAGGTCTACCTCTACCACGTGGTCGACAACGAGTGGTCGATGGCCGAGTACGGCTGCCAGGCCGTCGTCTGGCAGACCGCGATCAACCCGGTGGTGGCCCTGGAGCTGCTCGCGAGCGGCGCGTGGACCGGCGCCGGGGTCCTCGGCCCGGAGGCGCTGCCGCCCCGGCCGTTCCTCGACCTGCTGACCGCGTACGGCTCGCCCTGGCGGATCCGCGAGACCGACCTGCGGGACACCGCTCCCCCGGCCCGCGCCACGCACGCGGCCGACCTGGTAATTTGAAAGTTCAACAGGGTATAACTGGTGACATGAGCACCCCGATCAAGGTGGATGTCTGGTCCGACATCGCCTGCCCGTTCTGCTACATCGGCAAGCGCAAGTTCGAGGCCGCGGTCCTGGCCTCCGGCGTCCCGGTGGAGGTGGAGTACCACTCCTTCGAGCTCTCCCCGGACACCCCCGAGGACTACGCCGGCAGCCACGCCGACTACCTCGGCGCGAAGCTCGGCGCCGGCCCGGCCCAGATCCGCTCGATGGAGGCGCAGACCACCGCGCTCGCCGCCACGGTCGGGCTGGACTTCAAGTACGACGCGGTCCAGCCGACCCGCACCCGCAAGGCGCACGAGCTGCTGCACTACGCCAAGGCGCACGGCCGCCAGGCCGAGGTGAAGGACCGGCTGCTCGCCGCGTACTTCACCGACGGGGTGAACGTCGGCCGCGTCGGCGAGCTTGCCGACCTCGCCGCCGAGCTGGGCTTCGACCGCGACGACGTGGTCCGCTCGCTGGAGAGCGGCGAGTACGCCGACGAGGTCGAGTTCGACATCAAGACCGCCACCGAGTACGGCATCAGCGGCGTGCCGTTCTTCGTCTTCGAGAACAAGTACGCGGTCTCCGGCGCGCAGGACCCGTCCACGTTCGCCGGGGTGCTCACCAAGGTCGCGGGTGAGAAGGCATGAAGTTCATCCAGCTCATCACGGACGACGCGGCGGTGTGCGCGGGCGGGGCCTGCGCGGCGCCTCCGGTGCCGGCCGAGTCCGCAGCGGGCGACGTCCCGCCGGCCGGGGATCGGGAGTCCGCCGTCGTGCGGCCCGAGCCGGAGGTCACCGTCGTGCGGCCCGAGCCGGAGGTCACCGTCAAAGACCGGATGTGACGACGTGAAGCAGCCGGTGACCGGGCGGCCGCACGGTCCAGCACGGTCACCGGCCGCCGCCCGTCACGGCCGGGCGTTCCACCGACTCATCGGTGTTGCTGATCATCTGAAGAAGGACCTTGAGCGTCGTGACGTAGTCCGCGTCATCGATGTTCTCGTGGATGCGCGCCCGGATCGCCGGCGCATGCTGCTTCAGGCGGACCCGCGCGTCCTCGCCCGCGTCGGTGATCCACAGTCGTCCCGCGTCGTCCCGCGTCAGCCATCCGCGCTCCACCAGGACGTCCGCTTCGGCGCCGAGGTCGTCCTCGGCTCGCAGGTACGAGCTCATCGCCTGCCGGAGCTCCGGAATGGTCCTCCCTCCACCTTCGGGCAGCAGGTCGTTCGTGGAGAGGTTGCGCAGCAGCCAGAACTGGGGCTGCGTGAAGCCAACTTCGGCAAACCGTGCCCGGGTGAAGGCGATCAGCGACTCATAGGCGACACCCGTCCAATAGGCGGCGGGTTGAGCGGCGAGTTCGGCGTCGGATAGCTGTGGCGTCCTCATGCGTGCACCGTAGAACCTCAACCTCCCTTGAGATCAAGGGTCACGGTCTCCCGTCCGACTGTTACCGACCGTGAAACGACCGGTAACTTCGCGCGGTCATCCGACGACACCCGGGTTAGCGTCGTCGGATGATCCACCCGTCCGCGCGCACCACCCGGCGTGGTGATCTGCCGGTTCCCGGTCCGCGCCGGCCACCGGACTCGGCGGGGACGGTGCTGCGCGCGATCCTCGATCACGGGCCGATCGCGCGGAGCTCGGTGGCCCGGGCGACCCGCCTCTCGGCCGCGTCGGTCAGCGGCGTGACCGCGTCGCTTCTGGACCGCGGGCTGATCCGGGAGGCGCCGGAGGCGGCCGGTCCGCCGGGGATCGGCCGGCCGCACGTCCCGCTGGACATCGAGTGCGACGCGGTGGGTGTGATCGGCGTGCACATCGCGGTCCCCCGGACCACTGTGGCGCTGCTCGACCTCCGCGGGCGGGTGGTCGCACAGCGGCAGGATCCGCACGACGGGCGGGACCCGGAGCGCGTCCTCGCGGCCCTGGTCGCGCGGATCGCCGCGGTCCGCCGCCAGGGCGGCGCGCAGCGCCGGATCCTCGCTCTCGGTCTCGCGACCGGCGGCTGGGTGGATGCTTCCCGGGGTACGGTCGTCGAGCACCCGGCCCTCGGATGGCAGGACGTGCCGGTCGGCGCCGTGCTGGCCGGGGCGACCGGGCTGCCGGTGCGGGTGGACAGCAACTCCCGCGCGCTGCTGCGCGCCGAGCAGCTCTTCGGCGCGGCCGCGGCACAGGCCCGGGAGAGCGCCGTGCTGCTGTTCGCAGGCAACGTCGTCGATGTCGCGTTCGCCACCGGCGGCGTGATCCATCAGGGACCCCGGTCGGCGTCCGGCGCTGTCGCGCATCTGCCGGTCGAGGGGTGCGACGAGCTCTGTTCGTGCGGGCGCACCGGGTGCCTGCAGGCCGCCGTCTCCGAGCGGGTCCTGGTCCGGCGCGCCCTGGCAGCCGGGCTGATCGAACGGCCGGACATCCACGGCATCGTCGACGCGGCGCAGCGCGGCGGCGCGGGCGCCCTCGCGTTGCTCCGGGACCGGGCCCGCCTGGTCGGGCGCGCCGCGGCGCTGCTGCACGACCTGTTCGACCCGGAGGTCCTGGTGGTCGCCGAGGGCGGCGCGAACCGGATCCCGGAGTGCCTGGCGACAGTGCGGGCGCAACTGTCCCCGGACGTGGCGGCCACCGTGCGCGCCTCCAGCTTCCCGGACCACGTGCTGGCGACAGCCGGTGGCGCGGTCGCGCTCGATCAGGTCTACGCCACGCCGCCGCAACCAGCCGTTACTTAATTCATCGTGGCGCATGCTTGCCTCTTAATCCTAGCTGAATAGTATGGATTAAGGCCGGCGACAAGGTTGTTGACCTGCCGATTCCCCCTGCCCTCCTCCACGAGCGGAACGGAGGACCATCGATGACTATTGCTACTTCCCGGCCGGTCCCGGTCGACGCCACGCTGTTCCGTCAGGTGTTCCGGCGGCACGCCGCCGGCGTGGCCGTCGTGACCACCGACGCCGGGCGCGGCGCCGCCGGGGTCACCGTCACCTCGCTCACCTCCCTCTCCGCCGAGCCGCCGCTGCTGTCGTTCAGCCTCACCGCGACGTCGTCGGTGTGGCCGCACGTCCGGGACGCCTGCACCGCCGTCGTGCACCTGCTGGACGCCCGGCACACCGCGCTGGCCCGGACGTTCGCGACCAGCGGCGTCAACCGGTTCGGCACGCCGACCCGCTGGCGCCGGCTGCCCACCGGAGAACCCCTGCTGGACGACGCGGCCGCCTGGCTGCGGATCTCGATCGAGCACCGGCACCCGGCCGGCCAGGCGCACCTGGTCATCGGCCGGGTCGAGGAGGCGGGCCTCGCGGAGCACGCCGCTCCCCTGCTCTACCACGACGGCGGCTACCACGCCCTCCAGGAAAGGACGTCATGATCAAGAGAACCGGAACGGCAGCCGCCGCGCTGGCCGTCGCGGCGCTGCTCACCATGAGCGCCTGCGCCGAGGACGAGGCCGGCGCGAGCCTGGAGCTCACCGCCGCGCTGCCGGAGAGCGTGCCCAGCGGCACCGTGCTGCGCCTCGGCGACCCGGCCGGCCAGGCCGTCCTGCAGAGGTCCGGACTGGACAAGGAACTGTCCGACGCCGGCGTCGAGGTCGAATGGGCCAACATCAGCGGCGGCCCGCAGAGCATCCAGGCCTTCCGCGCCGACAAGCTGGACTGCAGCGCGGTCGCCGACATCCCGTCGCTGTTCGCGGCGTGGACCGGCACCTCCACGAAGATCATCTACCAGAACGTCACCGTCGACCCCCTCGAGTTCCCGATCTACCAGCTGGGCGTAGCACCCGGCGCGAGCGTCGCCGCCCTGAGCGACCTGCGCGGCAAGAAGATCGCCTACAGCGCCGGGCAGGCGCAGGGCGCGCTCGTGCTGCGGGTGCTCAAGGAGGCCGGCCTGACCCAGAAGGACGTCACCCTGGTCGAGCTGACCAGCACCGGCGACTCGTACATCACCGCGCTCGGCAGCAAGGCCGTCGACGTGGCGCCGATCGCCGCGTACCAGGTGAAGCTCTACAAGGCGAAGTACCCGGGCGCCACCGCGATCGGGACCGGGATCCGCGACGACGCCTCCACGGTGTACTGCCTCACCACGGCGGTCGAGGACGCCGACAAGGCCGCGGCCCTCAAGGTCTACGTCGCGGCGCGGACCAGGGCGGTGCTCTGGCAGAACGAGCACCCCGACGAGTACGCCAAGGCGTACTACCAGGACGTGCAGGGACTCAACGAGGCCGACGCCCGCGCGGTCGTCGCCATCAGCGGCCGCAAGGGCATCCCGGCGACCTGGGACAACGCGATCGAACGGCTCCAGGCCACAGCCGATCTGCTCGCCGCCGAGCAGGGCCACGACAAGCTGGACGTGACAACGCTCGTCGACCGGCGGTTCGAGAAGGTGCAGGCCGAGGCGGCCGGCTCCCAGGCGGTCACCGGTGATGCCGCATGACGACCACCCTGCACCCGGTCGCGCGGACGGCGCCCTCCGACACGGATGCTCGCGTCGTACGCCGGCGGCTCGGGCCGGGAAAGCGGATCCCGTTCGCCTTCTGGATCGGCCCGGCGCTGTTCCTCGCGCTCTGGTCGGCCGGCTCGGCGAGCGGCCTCATCCCGCCGGCCATCCTCACCGCGCCGTGGGACGTGGCGGTCGCGTTCCAGGACCAGTGGGTCAACCACGACCTGCTCGGCAACGTCCTCTCCTCGCTGCAGCGCGCCGTCCTCGGCCTCACCCTCGGCGTGGTCAGCGGCGCGGTGCTCGCCGTCGTCTCCGGCCTCTCCCGGATCGGCGAGTCGCTGATCGACGGGCCGATCCAGATCAAACGGTCGGTGCCGACGCTCGCGCTGATCCCGCTCTTCATCGCCTGGTTCGGCATCGGCCAGGAGATGAAGGTGCTGACCATCGCGCTGATCACCCTCGTGCCGATCTACGTGCACACGCACAACGGGTTGCGCGGCATCGACGGCAAGTACGCCGAGCTCGCCGAGACCATCGGCATCGGGCGCGGCGCGTTCATCCGGCACATCGTGCTGCCCGGCGCGCTGCCCGGCTTCCTGCTCGGCCTGCGTTTCGCGGTCACCTCGTCGATGCTCGGCCTGGTCGTGGTCGAGCAGTACAACGCGGTCTCCGGCGTCGGCCACATGATCACTCTCGCGGAGCAGTACGGCCAGACCGACGTCATCGTCGTCGGCCTGGTCATCTACGGCGTCTTCGGCTACTGCGCCGACTCCGCCGTCCGCCTCACCGGAAGGAAGGTGCTGGCATGGCGCCGCACGCTGGAGGACTGACGACGTCGTCCGCTGTCCGGGTCCGTAACCTGCACCGCAGCTTCAGCAAGAACGGCGGCGTGCTCAACGGCCTCGACCTGGACATCGGGCCCGGCGAGTTCGTGGCGCTGATCGGCCGCTCCGGCACCGGCAAGAGCACGCTGCTGCGGGCCCTCGCCGGCCTGGACCGGGGAGTGGCCGGGCACGGGCAGATCGCCGTACCGGAAAGTGTCTCGGTGGTCTTCCAGGACTCCCGGCTGCTGCCCTGGAAACGGGTCCTCGACAACGTGGTGTTCGGCCTGCGCGGCAGCGACGCCGGCGAGCGCGGCCGGCAGGCCCTCGCCGAGGTCGGCCTCGCCGGGCGGGAACAGGCCTGGCCGTACCAGCTCTCCGGCGGTGAACAGCAGCGGGCCGCGCTGGCCCGGTCGCTGGTCCGCGAGCCGCAACTGCTGCTCGCCGACGAGCCGTTCGGGGCGCTGGACGCGCTCACCCGGATCCGGATGCACGTGCTGCTGCGCAAACTCTGCGCGGCGCACCGGCCGGCCGTGCTGCTGGTGACCCACGACGTCGACGAGGCGATCGTGCTCGCCGACCGGGTGATCCTCCTGGACGCCGGGGTGGTGCGCACCGACGTACCCGTGGATCTGCCGGACCGCTCGCGGGCCGGCGCCGCATTCGCCGAGCTGCGCGGTTTCCTCTTGGACGAGCTGGGCGTGGAGGAGGAGAACCGATGATGACCCGGCAACTGCACCTCAACCTGTTCCTGCACGACACCGGGCACCACGAGGCGTCCTGGCGGCTGCCGGAGAGCGACCCGTACGCGAACCTGTCCCTGCCGGCGCATCAGCGCCTGGCCCGGATCGCGGAGGACGCCAAGTTCGACTCGGTCTTCCTCGCCGACAGCCCGGTGCTCTGGTCCGATCCGGGCCGCCGGCCCGCCGGCAAGCTGGAACCGACGCTGCTGCTGGCCGCGCTCATCGCCACCACCAGCCGGATCGGCCTGATCGCCACCGCGTCCACCTCCTACAACGAGCCCTACAACCTGGCCCGCCGGTTCGCCTCGCTCGACCATCTCTCCGGCGGCCGGGCCGGCTGGAACATCGTCACCACCGCCGGCGCTGACGCGGCCCGCAACTTCGGCCTCGACGACCAGCCGCTGCACGTCGATCGTTATGCGCGGGCCGACGAGTTCCTGTCGGTCTCGACGAAACTCTGGGACAGCTGGGCGGACGACGCGGTGATCGCCGACAAGGCCAGCGGGGTGCACGCACGCTCCGACCGGGTCCGCCGCGTCGATCATCACGGCGCCTACTTCCGGGTGGACGGCCCGCTCAACGTGCCGCGTTCGCCGCAGGCACACCCGCTGCTCGTGCAGGCCGGATCGTCCGAGGACGGCAAGGAGTTCGCCGCGAAGTGGGCCGAAGCGGTCTTCACCGCGCAGCCCACCCTCGCCGAGAGCCAGGCCTTCTACGCCGACCTCAAACGCCGGGTCGTGGCCGCCGGGCGCAACCCCGACCACGTGGTGATCCTCCCCGGCATCGTGCCGGTCATCGGCGACACCCTCGCCGAGGCGCGGGAACTCGACGCCGAACTCGACCGGCTGATCGGTCCCGAACACGCGGTCCGCACCCTCGCGCAGATCCTCCGGGTCGACGCCGACACGCTGGACCTGGACAAGCCGCTGCCGGCCGACCTGCCGTCCGAGGACGAGATCGAAGGCGCCAAGAGCCGCCGCACGCTGATCGTCGACTGGGCCCGGCGGGAGAACCTGACGGTGCGCGAGCTGATCGGAAAGCTCGGCGGCGGACGCGGGCACCGCACCTTCACGGGTACGCCGGTGCAGGTCGCCGACACGATCCAGGAGTACTTCGAGAGCGGCGCGGCGGACGGCTTCAACATCATGCCCGCTGTCCTGCCGTCCGGCATCGAGGCGTTCGCCACCAAGGTCGTGCCGATCCTGCAGGAGCGGGGACTGTTCCGCACCGACTACGCGGGCACCACGCTGCGGGATCACTACGGGTTGCCGCGCCCGGCCAGCTCCTTCGACCTGATCGGAGTCCGATGACCATCCCCCAGCGCCCGTTCGGCCGTACCGCGCTCGGCCCGGACGTCCTGGACGAGATCGACAAGATCGTCCCGCCGGGCGTCACCCTCTCGAACCGCGATCGGGGCTACCGGTGACATTCCTCTGGTACATCCCGAACACCGTCCAGCCCGGTCACCGCGGCGACGACGCGGTCGACGGGTACGGCACCCTCGACCACTCCACCGACCTGGCACTGACAGCGGAGAAGCACGGCTGGGAGGGCGCGCTCATCGGCACCGGCTGGGGCCGGCCCGACACGTTCACCGTGGCCACCGCGATCGCCGCCCGCACCACCACGTTCCGGCCGCTCGCCGCGATCCGGCCCGGTTACTGGCAGCCGGCCCACTTCGCCAGCGCGGCCGCCACCCTCGACCACCTCAGCGGCGGCCGGCTGCTCGTCAACATCGTCAGCGGGAGGGACGATCTCGCCGCCTACGGCGACGCCGAAGGAGATCAAGCACAACGGTACGGCCGTACCAAGGAGTTCATGCGTCTCGTGCGACGGCTCTGGACCGAGGAGAACGTCACGTTCACCGGCTCGCACTTCCGCGTCACGGACTCCACTGTCGTGCCCCGGGTCGCCGGGACCGGGCCACGTCTGTACTTCGGTGGCGCCTCCCCCGCCGCCGAGAAGGTCGCCGCGACGGAAGCCGACGTGCAGCTGTTCTGGGGTGAACCGCTCGACGGCATCGCCGAGAGAATCGACCGGCTCCGCAAGCTGACGAACGACCTGGACCGGGATCTGCCCGAACTGGAGTTCGGCCTGCGGATCACCACGGTCGTGCGGGACACCACCGAGGAGGCGTGGCGCGACGCCGAGGCGAAGGTGACCGAGCTGTCGTCCCGGAACGAGGCCCTGCACGACCGGCGGATCGACAAGCATCGCGGGCCGGCGGTGGGCCAGCAGAGGTTGCTCGACCTGGCGGCGCGGGGTGAGGTGCTGGACAGCTGCCTGTACACGACGCCGGGCCGGTACGGCGGCGGCGGCGCCGGCACCACGTGGCTGGTCGGGTCGCCGGACGACGTGGCCGGCGCGCTGCGGAGCTACGCTGAGCTGGGGATCAGTCATTTCGTGCTCTCCGACACGCCGTACAGGCGGGAGACGGCGCGGGTGGGTGACGCGTTGATCGGCCGCCTGCGCGCCAGGGTGATTGATCCGGTGGCCACCGGTTGACGTGGCTGCCGGAGCGGGGCCTGTGCGGCATCTGCTCCGGCGGCCCGTGCAATGCCGACGCCGCTCGACCAGCGTGGACGAAACCACACCGAAGCCCGCACCAGCGCGGACGAGACCACACCGAAGCGGTCCGTGCGCCCGCATCGCTGCCCTGGCAGAGACAAAGTCACACGCTGACGTTGCGTGCGGCCTCATCCACCCTGCACCGGCCTCATCGACTGTGCGTCGCCCTCATCCTGCATCGCGCCCTCATCCGCACGGCACCGCCACCAACGCTGGCAGCAAGCGGCTGACAACAAGCGGCTGGCCGGGAAACGCCACCATCGATCCCGATGGTGGCGTTTCTGACCGTGGTCACCCCCGGCAGCTGAGACTCCGGCCGGGCCAACTGGAATCCAGCAGCGCGCCGGCCGGAAGAATCCCGACCGGCGCGAGCCGGAGCCCAGCCCACCTAGACGAGTGAGTCCTGCCGGACCGCACCCAGGATGTCGTCGACGCGGTCCTTGGCGTCGCCGAAGAGCATGGCGCAGTTCTCCCGGAAGAACAGCGGGTTCTGCACGCCGGCGTAACCGGACGCCATCGAGCGCTTGAACACGATCACCTGGTCGGCATCCCAGACCGTGAGGACCGGCATGCCGGCGATCGGGCTGGACGGGTCGTCGGTGGCGGCCGGGTTGACCGTGTCGTTCGCGCCGATCACGAGGACGACCGAGGTACCCGCGAAGTCGTCGTTGATCTCGTCCATCTCGAGGACGATGTCGTAGGGGACGCGGGCCTCGGCGAGCAGCACGTTCATGTGGCCGGGCAGCCGGCCGGCCACCGGGTGGATGCCGAAGCGGACGGTGACGCCGCGTTCGCGCAGGACGCGGGTCAGCTCGGCGACGCCGTGCTGTGCCTGGGCGACCGCCATGCCGTAACCGGGCGTGATGATGACCGAATCGGCGCTGGTGAGGAGGTCCGCCACGCCCTCCGCGTTGATCTCGCGGTGCTCGCCGTAGTCCTTGTCGCTCGCCGGGCCGGCCTCGATGCCGAAGCCACCGGCGATCACCGACAGGAACGAGCGGTTCATCGCCTTGCACATGATGTACGACAGGTAGGCGCCGGACGATCCGACGAGCGCGCCCGTGACGATGAGCAGGTCGTTCTCCAGCAGGAAGCCGGCCGCCGCGGCGGCCCAGCCGGAGTAGCTGTTGAGCATCGACACGACGACGGGCATGTCACCGCCGCCGATCGACGCGACGAGATGCCAGCCGAGCAGCAACGCCAACACCGTGACGGCGATCAGGATGAATATTGACGGGTTGACAACAAACCATGCAGTCAACACGAAAAACATGATGACTGAAGCAATGTTGATGGCGTTCTTGCCGGGCAGCATCAATGGACTTGACTTGATTCGTGCTGACAACTTGAGGAACGCGACGATCGAGCCGGTGAACGTGACGGCGCCGATGAAGACTCCGATCACGACTTCGGCGCTGTGGATGCCGAGCATCTCCTCGCCGCGCAGCAACGCCGCCTCCGCGCCGTCAAGATCTGCCTCGACGTGCAGGTATCCGTTCCAGCCGACCAGCACGGCGGCCAAGCCGACGAAGCTGTGCAGCAACGCGATCAACTCCGGCATGCCGGTCATCTCGACTTTGCGAGCCCGGTACAGACCGACCGCGGCGCCGATCAGCGTCGCGACGATCAACAGGATCAACCCCGTGCCGCTGATCTCCGACGTGATCGCCAACGCGATCGTCGCGATCAGCGCCACCGCCATGCCGGCGATGCCGAACGTGTTGCCGGCCTTGGCCGTCTCGTGTCTGGACAGCCCCGCCAGCGCCAGAATGAACAGCAGCGCGGCAACGATGTAGGCCGCCTGCGCGGACGTCTCCACGGTCATCGGTCAGCTCCTCGAGAACATGGCGAGCATGCGGCGGGTCACCGCGAAGCCACCGAAGATGTTGATGCTGGCCAGCAGGGTCGCCACGAAGGCGAGCGCGGTCACGACCGCATCGCCGTGGCCGATCTGGAGCAGGGCGCCGACCACGATGATCCCGGAGATCGCGTTGGTGACCGACATGAGCGGGGTGTGCAGGGCGTGGTGCACGTGGCCGATCACGTAGTAGCCGATCACGATGGCCAGCGCGAAGACGGTGAGATGGCCACGCAGCGCCGCCGGCGCCAGCGCCGTGATCAGGAACAGCGCGACGGCAGCGCCGCCGACCATTGGAAGCGGATTCAGCGCCTTTCTCGGCGACGAGGACCCCACAACCGGCGCCGCCGCGACCGGCGCGACCGGCGCCGCCGACACCGACACGGCGGGCGGCGGCCAGGTCAGCTCGCCGTCCCGGACGACCGTTATCGATCGTTGCACCACGTCCTCGAAGTCGACGACCAGCCGGCCGTCCTTCTCCGGCGTCATCAGCTTCATCAGGTTGACCAGGTTGGTGCCGTAGAGCTGCGACGCCTGCGCCGGCAGCCGGCCGGGCAGATCGGTGTACCCGATGATCGTCACGCCGTTGGCGGTCACCACCACTTCGCCGGCCACCGTGCCCTCGACGTTGCCGCCGTTCGCGGCGGCCATGTCCACGATCACGCTGCCCGGCTTCATGCTCGCCACCATCTCGGCGGTGATCAGCCGCGGCGCCGGCTTCCCGGGAATCAGGGCGGTGGTGATGATGATGTCGACCTCGGCGGCCTGCGCGGCGTAGAGCCGGGCGGCGCGCTCGTTGTAGTCGTCGGACATCTCCTTGGCGTAGCCGGTGGACGACACCTCCACGTCGGCGGCCTCGACCGAAAGGTATTCGCCGCCCAGCGAGCGGACCTGGTCGGCGACCTCGGGGCGGGGGTCGGTGGCGCGGACGATCGCGCCGAGGCTGCCGGCCGCGCCGATCGCGGCGAGCCCGGCGACACCGGCGCCGGCCACCAGGACCTTGGCCGGCGCGACCTTGCCGGCGGCGGTGACCTGGCCGGTGAAGAAGCGCCCGAACGCGTGCGCGGCCTCGACGACCGCGCGGTACCCGGCGATGTTGGCCATCGACGAGAGCACGTCGAGCGACTGGGCCCGGGAGATCCGCGGGACCGCGTCCATCGACAGCGCGGTGATCGGCCGGCGGCTGAGGTCGCCGACGAGCTCCCGGTCGAGACGCGGGTTCAGCATGCCGATCAGCGTGGCGCCCGGCGTCAGCTTGTCCAGGTGCTCGGCGGGCAGCGGGTTGATCGTGAACACGATGTCGGCGGCGAACGGGTCACCGATGGACGCGCCAGCGTCGGCGTACGCCTCGTCCGAAAAGGATGAGCCGGCGCCCGCGCCCGACTGCACCACCACGTCATATCCGAGTTTGACCAGCTGCGCCACCGTGACGGGTGTGGCCGCGACCCTCCGCTCATCCGGCTGGGGGTCACGCGGTACACCGATGATCATCATTGACTCCTGGTTTGAAGTTGACCAAGACAACGTGCGGCGTGGGTCGGTGGTTCAACGCTTGTTACTCGCCAGTAGGGAGAGGTTAGGCGGTACAGCGCGAAAAACCCAGAGCCCGGCGCACTTAATGTCACCGGAGGATCGCACTCAGGCAAGGACAAACTTCCGACGTACGGGGTCGAACTCAGTCTTCAGCCGAGCGCGTAGTGCAGATACCGTCCGGCGTGGTCGGTTGCCACCCGCACGGCCGCGGTGTCGCCTAGGGCATCCACCATCACGAAATCGTGGATCACACCGGCATACCGCTCGATGACCACCGGGACGCCCGCGGCACGCAGGTCGGCGGCGTATCCCTCGCCCTGTTCCCGCAGCACATCGGCCTCGGCCACGACGATCAGCGCCGGCGGCAGCCCGGCGAACCGCTCGTCGGCCGGGTGCGTCATCACCGGGTCGGCGACCTGCGCCCGCGCCCCGGTGGACCACATCCCGGACTGCCGCATGATCCAGTGCTCGGTGGCCCGCCGGTGGTACGAGACCGCGTCGAAGGCGGACGCACCGGCGTAGCCACTGCTGATCATGGGGTAGAGCAGCACCTGCCCGGTGATCGCGGGGCCGGACCGCTCCTTGGCCGTCACGGCGACGGCGACAGCGATCGCCGCGCCCGCCGAGTCACCGGCCACCGCGATCCGCCCGGCGTCCACGCCGAGCCGCTCCGCCTGCCCGGCCAGCCACTCGAGGGCGGTGTAGCACTCCTGCACCGCGGCCGGGAACCGGTTCTCCGCCGCGTGGTGGTACTCCACGAACGCCACCGCCGCCCGCGCCCGCAGCGCCAGCTCACGGGTCATCCGGTCGTAGGTGAAATTCTCGCCGAGAATCCAGCCGGCGCCGTGGCTGACGAGCACCACCGGCAGCACACCGGTCTCCCCCGCCGGTCGCACCAGCCGGACCCGCACCTGACCCGGGATCTCGAAATCCTGGATCGCGACGTCCGGCGTGCGTGCCGCCCGGATGCCGACGTCCTCCGCGGTGCCCCAGTGGCGCCGTAGCGCTGTCGCGTCTGTCATACCCGCAGATCCTTGCGGCGGCGGCGTACGCATGCATCCGTCAAACGACTGCTGGTCGCGGTGAGTCGGTGGCAGCGCGGCAAGCGGCGGATAAGCCATGGAGGGTACGGGTGACGGCGGCGGCCTGCGAGCGGGCGCTCAGGAACGTCGGCTACCGTGCGTGCTCGTGATGCGTTCCCGGATCCTGCCCGTCGTCCTGCTCGGCGCCTGCCTGACCACCCTCGCCGCGTGCGGTGACGGCGACACCCCGTCGGCGGCCTCCTCCCCCGGGTCGGCCACCGCCACGGCCGGCGCCGCTGCCTCGGCCGCCGCCGCCGTCGCGCCGGACGACAGGGCGCTGTGCAAGACACTGAACACGGCGGCCACCGCGCTGCGGACCGGCATCACCAACGCCCAGCAGGACGGCGGCGGCGTCCTGGCCGCCGACGCGAAGAAGACGTTCACCGCGTTCCACACGACGGTGACCGAGGCCCTCGCGTCCGCCCCGGCCAGCGACGTCACCACCGCCGCCAAGGCGATCGCCGACGAGCTCGGCGCCGCAGCGATTTCGGCCGACCCGATCGGCAGCGCGGCCGACTCCGACTTCGAGAAACTCGGCAACGACCTGACCACGGCGTGCAAGGCCGCCGGCGTCACGGTGATGTTCTAGACCGGCTGTACGGCTACGACGAGCGGGCGCGGGTGAGCGACGCCCCGGCGTGACCGGCTGCGCCGGGGATCAGGCGACGACCGGCGTCGCCGCCGGTCCCCGGACCGGGTGGAAGGCACGGTAGCGGCGCAGCCGCAGCACCAGCCAGCCCAGGCTCAGCACCGCGAGCACCGCGTACGCCCAGACGGTCCCGAAGGTGTCCCACGCGGTGTGCAGGGCGACCGCGCCGGCGAACGTCAGCAGGAAGGTGACGGCGTTGCGCGCGCTCGGGGCGCTCGCCAGCATCCACAGCGCACCGCAGGTCAGCCCGGTCCACGCGGTGTGCCCGGCCGGGGCGGTCAGGCCCCGGATCAGCAGCGTCTCCTCCAGGGCGCCGACGTTGCCGCCGGAGGAGACGAGCGCGGTGAAGGCGTACCCCATGGTCTCGAGCGCGGCGAAACCCATGCCGCTGGCGACGCCGATCACCAGGCCGTCCGACGGCAGCCGGCGCCGGCGCCGGATCAGGACGGTGACCAGCACCAGCAGCGGGACGACCAGTTTGGCGGTCTCCTCGATCAGCGCCACGAAGAGCATCGGCAGGGTGCCGAGGTCGCGCAGCGCGTCGAACTCCAGGGTGCCGGCGACGACCAGGCCGACCACGCCGCCGAAGAACGCGGTGACCAGCAGGACCGTGGCCGGCACCTGCCATCGACCGGTGCGGGCCTGGGCGAACGTCAGGAACGCGGCCGGCACGGTGCACGCGCCGAGCAGGATCACGGCGGGCACCAGGTTGGGGTTCTGGGTGTGCACCAGGGTGCGCAGCACCAGGAAGTAGAGCGCCAGGCCGATGGCCAGCACAGCCACCCACCCGAGGCGCCGGAGTCGCTCACGCATCATGCGCTCATGCTCCGCCCGGCCGGACGGTTCGCCATCGGTAAATGTACTGCCGGGCTGTCACCGGGGGCCGGAACGCGGCAAGATCACGGGATGAGCGAACCATCAGTGATCGTCCAGCTGCGGGGCCGGCTCGGCCACCTCACGCTCAACCGGCCGAGGGCGATCAACGCGCTCACCGCGGAAATGGTCGCGGTCATGGCCCGTACCCTTGAGCTCTGGGCCTCGGATGACCGGGTCCGGACCGTTCTGATCAGTGGCGCGGGTGAGCGCGGGCTCTGCGCCGGCGGCGACATCCGGGCGATCCACGCCGACGCGGTCTCCGGCGGGACGGCGTCGCTGGACTTCTGGGCGGAGGAGTACCGGCTGAACGCGACGATCGCGGCGTACCCGAAACCGATCGTCGCCTGCATGGACGGCGTGGTGATGGGCGGCGGGATCGGGATCTCCGGGCACGCCTCGGTGCGGGTGGTGACCGAGCGCTCGCGGCTGGCGATGCCCGAGGTCGGCATCGGCTTCCACCCGGACGTGGGCGGATCGTGGCTGCTCAGCCGCGCGCCGGGCGAGATCGGCACCCATCTGGCGCTGACCGGTTCGGCGGTCGGCGCGGGCGACGGGATCGCCGCCGGGCTGGCCGATCACTACGTTCCGTCGGCCCGGCTGCCGGAGCTGCTCGCGCACGGTGACGTCTCCCTGGTGGCGGAGGAGCCGCCGCGCGCGGACCTGGATCGCGGCTGGATCGACGAGTGTTACGCCGGTGACGACGTCGCGGTGATCCTGGACCGGCTCGCGAGCCATCCGAGCCCGGCCGCCCAGGCCGCCGCCAAGGAGATCGGCACCAAGTCGCCGACGTCGCTGGTCCTGACGCTCCGGTCGCTGCGGACAGCGGCCGGGCTGCCGGATCTGCGGGCGGCTCTCGATGCGGAGTTGCGGCTGAGCGCGGTCATGCTGCGGCTGCCGGATCTCGCCGAGGGGATCCGCGCGCAGATCATCGACAAGGACCGCCGGCCGCGCTGGCAGCCGGCTACCGTCGCGGACGCCGCAGCAGCCCTCCCGACACCGCCGTCCTGACCAGCAGCGCCGCGCCGGCCCCGGCCGCGGTGATCGCCGGCAGCAGCAGGATGGTGATGTCGTACGGCTCGGTGCGCAGCTGCCGCATGTGGGTGTCGTCGATGAGCACCTCGACACGGCTGCCGACCGGATAGTCCGTGGCGTCCAGCACCTCCATGTAGAAGGAGTCGCCGTTCGCCACGTCCACCCCGATCACGGTGTCCTCCCGGTGTTCCCGGACCACGGCGGGGACGGCGCTGGCGGACGTCTCCTGCGCGGTGACCCGCGCCTGATGCCACAGTGTCCACCCGGTACCGGCGAGACCGGCGACCAGCAGCAGCGTGCCCAGCACCGGCCGGGCCGGCGCCCGCGGCGGGGCGGGCGGCTCGAGAGGCGGCCGCTCGTGCTCGTCGAGGGATGCGAGCAGGGCGACAACAGCCGGCGGCGGGGAGTACGGCGGGAACCGCAGCCGCGCCACCGCGACCGTGACGGCGAGCAGCGCGAGCGGGAGCGCCATCAGCCAGCCCATTCCCACGTCGTCGACGCGGTCGGCGATCGGCCACGTCACGACGCAGAGCACGGCCGCGGCCACCGCCGCCCACCGGTACAGGAAGGACATCACGGCGGCGGCGACGACCAGGCTCACCGCTATCGATGTGACGGGTTCCGGATCGCAGGCGTTCGCGACTGAGCAGGGTGGATCCGGCGTCGTGAGGATGATCAGCGCGAAGATCGCTACGGCGACGGCGACGACGAGGAAGTCGGCACGGGGGTGAGGGCGCACACGATGATCATGCCTGCTTGGAATCTGATCAGAAACAGCTGGGAAACACCTGCTGCTTAGCGTGCCCGCCTAGTTGATCATTCAACTCCTGTTCCCAGGGAGCGTGGTATGAAAATAGGCGGAGTACTCCTATCCGTAGTCCTCACGCTCGCGATCCCGGCAGTGCCGGCGACCGCGGCGCCGACGGCACCGAAGCCCGCGACCCCCGCGGCACTCCCCGACCCGACCGCCCGTGGGCCGTACGGTCACCGGGTCGTCCAGGAGGCCAAGTTCGGCCTCACCACCATCCAGGAACCGAACTCGGACGGCGCCGCGCCCGCCGCGGGCACCGCGCAGGCCGCCGAACAGGTGGAGATCCGTGGCCAGCTCTACACGCCGGACTTCTCGAGGCGCACCAAGCCGTCGCCGCTGATCGTCCTGGTGCACGGCAACCACGGCTCCTGCGACGCGGGCCAGAACTCGGCGGCGCTCACGTGTGCCGAGTTCAAGCATAACGAGAGCGGCTACGCCTACCTCGCCGAGAATCTCGCGACCTGGGGATACACCACGTTCTCCCTCTCCCAGGACCAGCTGATGATGCGGCAGGACAACGCCAAGGGCAAAGGCATGCACAACCGCCGCATGCTGCTGGCAGCCACTCTCGACGCGATCACCGCCGCCGGCCGGAAGGCCGGCCTGCCGGTCGACGAGCACACCACGATCGGCACCACGCTCTCCGGCCACCTCGACATGAGCCGGATCGGCCTGATGGGCCACTCGCGCGGCGGTGACGCGGTCACCAACTTCATCGACTACAACCGGATCCGCACCGACGGCCCGCGCTACCCGATCAGCGGGGTCATCTCGCTCGCGCCGACCGATTACGAGCGCAAGGCGCCGTCCGGCATGCCGTTCATGACGATCCTGCCGATGTGCGACGGCGACGTGTCGAACCTGATGGGCGCCCGACAGTTCGAGCGCGGGCAGACGATCAACCCGGACGACCCGTTCCCGAAGATCCAGGTGGAGCACCTCGGCGCGATCCACAACTGGTACAACACCGTCTGGTACGCCGACGGCGGCGCGGACGGACAGGCGAACAACGACGCGGCGTGCGGCAACTCGGCGCCGTTCGCGACGAACAACGTGCACCCGAACAACCTGCGGCTGTCCGGGGCGGCCAGCTCCACGGACGACGCCCGGAACTACAAGATCGGCAACACCGATCCGCTGAACCCCGAGGTCAACACGAAGATCTCCGGCGATCCGCAGCGGATGGGCGACCAGGAGAAGCTCGGCCTCGCCACGATGGCCGCGTTCTTCCGGCGCTACATCGGCGGCGAGGGCGCGTTCGAGGCGTACATGACCGGCGAACTCGCCAACCGGCCGGGCAACCTGCAGGTGCCCGCGTCGGCCTGCCCGGTCAGCGAGTCCGGCGCCCGGATCCCGTGCGCCGAGCGGGTCAACACCAGCTACTACGCCGGCGCCGGCGCCCGGGTGGACGTGATCACCCCGCAGCCGGAGAACCCGCTCACGCTGAACGCGCTCGGTGGCTCACTCTCGGGGAGCGGATTCGCCGACCCGTACCGGCAAGCGAGCGGAACCACCCCCAAGCCGCCGGCGACCCCGCAGGGTTTTGACTGGTGCAACCCGGAGCCGCAGGACTTCGCGCCGGCCCAGCTCGGCAAGACCGGGCTGCCGGCCGCCGCGAAGCAGTGCCCGCTGCCGGCCCCGGCCGCGCTCGGCGGCCAGAACGGCACCCGGGAGAACGCCCCGATCAACCACTCCTACGGACCGCAGCTGACCCTCGCCTGGGAGCAGGCCTCCCCCGCCACGCTGACCGCGCGGATCCCGGCCGACTCCCGGAACATGTCCGGCCTGGAGGCGCTCGCACTGGGCGCCGCGGTGAACTTCTTCGACATCCGCAACCCGGGCGCCGACAACCGCGGCGACAACACGCGGGACACCACTGTCAACGGCACGCCGGCCTCCCCGGTGTGGCCCAACGAGAAGCCCACCTCCTACGACCCCGCCTCGACCAGCCAGAACTTCGTGATCGCGCTGACCGACACGGACGGCAACGAGGGCACGGTCCAGGCCGGCGACCCGCGCTGGGGCAACGCCCTGCACATGTCGACCGGCACCAACACCCCGAACACGCACATCGTGCTCGACCAGATCCGGGTGCCGCTGCGCGAGTTCGCGGCCCAGGGTGTGGACGTCCGCTCGCTGTCCTCGCTGGAGTTCCGCTTCGGCGGCGCCGGCATGCCGGCGTCCGGCTCGATCCAGATGGCGGACGTGCGGTTCCAGGAGCCGGCGTCCGGCAAGCAGATCCAGTCGGACGGCGTCACCAAGGCGAACGGCGCTGGTTACGGGCGGTTCGACCACGCCGTGAAGGCCGCGACCGCGGAGGCGACCGGCAACGTCTGGACCGTCGACGACGATCTCGCGCAGTGCCCGAACGCGCAGTTCTCCTCGATCCAGAAGGCGGTCGAGGCGGCCGCGCCGTGGGACACGATCCTGGTCTGCGACGGCGTCTACCAGGAACAGTCGATGCCGCTGCACCACAACGCCAACCCCGTGCAGGCCGGCGCGAAGAACGGCTTGACGATCACCAAACCCCTGACCATCAAGGGTACGGGGGCAGACCGGGTCACCATCGAGCCGGTACAGACGCTCGGCACCCTCGAAGGCACCGCGCCCTACTTGCGGGACGGTGGCGGCAACGTGATCACGGTGTCCCGCCAGTCGCTCGGCTCCACCGACACCAACGAGATGTTCGTCGACATCTCCGGCGTCACCGTCACGTCCGGTGACGTCTGGGCCGAGGCGGGCATCGCGTACTTCGGCGCGGCCGGCCGGGTCACCGACAGCGTCGTCGGCCCGCTGAAGACCGCCTCCACCGACGCCGAGCGGTCCGCGCATCCGCACGGCTGGGGCATCACCAAGACCGGGATCATCCAGGGTACGGGCACCGCAACCGTGGAGAGCGAACTGTCCGTGACGGCCAGCGTGGTCACCGGATACCAGTCCGGTGGCATCCTGTTCGACGGCGCCCGTGGCAAGGACGGCGCTCCGGAGAACCTGGTCCGCAGCGGCATCCGCTACCACGGGTACGTCGATGACACCGTCGTGACCGGGAGCGGCTCGTCGACCGGCGTGAAGTTCACCAGCGGGGTGGACGGCCACGTCGACTCCAGCCGGATCACCGGCGGGGCGACCGGCCTGCTGCTCGCCGACGCCGGCACGGTCACGGCCGCCGGCGACGTGTTCGCCGGAAGCGGTCAGGCGGTCGCCAACGACTCCCCCGCCTCCCCGATCACGGTGGCGAAGTCCTGGTTCGGCAAGGGCGAGCCGGCCGTCTCCGGCAGCGGCTCGGTGATCGTCAGCAAGCCGCTGTCGTCGGCCCCCAGGACGGTGCCCACATCGGTGGGCCGGGTGACGGACCACAAGCCGTCCGCCGAGGTGGCCTCGCCGAGCCGGACCAGCACGACGAGCCCCGGGCAGAGCGTGGACGTCGTGATCCGGGCGTCCGACGACTTCGGCGTCACGTCGGTGACACTGGTCGTCGACGGCCGGAAGGTGGCGACCAGCGGCACGTCGCCGTACCGGTTCTCCTGGACGCCGACGGCGAAGTACGCCGGTAAGAAGGTCTCGATCGAGGCACGGGTGGTCGACTCGTCCGGCCACGTCACGGTCTCCGACGACGTGACGGTGTCGGTCAAGAAGAGGTGACACGGATCAAGGCCCTTCCGTTCCGGCGGGAGGGCCTTGATCGTTTCAGGCGCCGATCAGGTTCTGCAGGCGCTCGCTGACCTCACCGCTGATCGACTCCCGGCGCTCGTCGGCCTCGGCGCGCCAGGCGTCAATCCGGTCCAGCGCGGCGGCCCGCTTGCCCGGCAGCGCCGCCATCAGCTCGGCGTGCCGGTGCCGCGCGTCCGCGACGATCGTGGAGGCGCGCAGCTCGGCGTCGCTGATCACCCGGTCCGCCTCGGTGGTCGCCTTGCTCAGCAGGTCCTCGGCTTCCCGGCGCACGTCGGCGAGATAGCCGTCGGCGGTCCGCGCGGCGAGCTTCACCACGCCTGCCGCATCGGGCCCCGGCTCCCCCGCGATCGTGGAGAGCTCCGCCTCGAGCGCCCGCACCCGCTCCTGCGCCTGCGCGCACTCGGCTTCCAGCTCGCGCAGCCGGGCGCGGGGATCGCCGTGCGCGAGCCGCTCGCTGAGCGCCCGGTTCTCGGCCGCGAGGCGACGCATCTCCCCGGCGACATCGGAGAGGAACGCGTCCACCTCCCCCTCGTGGTACCCACGCGACCCCGGCGCGGCCCGGCGGAACGCGGCGCCGTCCACATCGGCCGGGGTGAGCTGCTTCGCGATTCCGGTCATCGACTCGCTCCCCCTCGTGCGATGTCCTGTGCACGTTCCCAGCGTGTGGACCAGATCCGGGGTGCTGAGACGGCGCTGTCAAAGTAGACGTGACCCCCCTTTCAATGTCAACACCGCGTATCACGACAGGTTCCTGACAGTGACACCGTGAGCGTGCGGACGCGAGGCGCGACCCGCACTGTCCGCATGTGCGGGCAAGGCACCGCCGGGTTTCGCCGTCGGGTCCGGTGGCCGCCTCCGCATCCGCAGGTCACGCCGCGCGAGCCGTAGCCACCGCAGGTAACCGCCCCATGATCACCGCGCTCAACTACGGCCCGCCCGCGGTAAGCCCATGGCGGCGCCGCTTGACAGTCACGTCAGGTCAGGTCGAGGGTCCAGGTCTGGCTGGTGAGGGGGCGCCCGAAACCGGGATGGGCCTCCTGCGCCGTCAGGGTGAAGCCGACCCCCTCGTAGATGCGGCGAGCGGAGACGCACTCGTCGACCGTCCAGAGTGTCACTCGCCGGTAGCCGGTCTCGCGGGCGAACGCCAGGCACTCCCCCACCAGCTTGCCGCCCAGACCGAGCCCGCGTGCCGCCTCGGTGACCAGCAGGACCCGCAGCTTGGCGACGCCCGGCTCAGCATCGGCGACCACCATGACGCAACCGGCCCGCTGCCCGCCGGCTTCCGCGATCCAGGCGGCCTCGCGCGCCGGGTCGCCGGTGGCGGCGAAGTCGGCGACGATCTCGGCGACCAGGTTCCGGAACGAGGTGTCCCAGCCGAACTGGCGCTCGTAGACCTCGCCGTGTGCGGTGACGATCCAGTCCAGGTCACCCGGTTGATCGGCCCTGCGCAGCGATGCCATCGCGAACCACTCCCACCCTACTGAAACGACTGTTTCAGTCAGGATAGGGTACCGCCATGAGCGCACGGCACGCCGAACTCCTCGAAGCCGCCTACCGGTACGCGCTCGCCAACGGCCTCGCCGACCTCTCCCTGCGCCCGCTCGCCACCGCGATCGGCTCCAGCCCGCGGGTGCTGCTCTTCCTGTTCGGCAGCAAGGAAAGCCTGGTCAAGGCGCTGCTCACACGGGCGCGCACGGACGAGCTGGCACTGCTCGGCAGCGACGTGACAGGAGACCTCCCGGAGGCGGTCGCGCGGATATGGGCCTGGCTCGCTGCCGAGGAGCACCGGCCGCTGCTGCGGCTGTGGGCCGAGGCGTACGCCCGCTCGCTCACCGAGCCGGACGGGGCGTGGGCCGGGTTCGCCAGGGCCACCGTCGACGACTGGCTGACCGTGCTGGCCGGGTGTCAGACGCCGGCCGAGCGGGACACCGCCGAGGGCGTCGCGCGCCGCACCCTGGCGCTGGCCGTGCTCCGCGGCGCGCTGCTGGACCTGCTCGCCACCGGGGACGACGCCCGCGTGACGGCGGCCGTCAGAGCAGCATTTCGCTGATCGGGCGGCGCGGGGTCTGCCCGGCGACCCGGCCGTACCCGACCCGGAGCACCATCTGCGCCGGCCGCCGGGTCAGCTTCGCGCGCACCGCCGGCACCTCGATCGGCTGGCTGATCGGGGTGGTCGCCAGGCCCAGCCAGGTCGCGGTGAGCAGCACCCGCTGCAGGGCCTGACCGGCGCGCAGCCAATCGAGCGGCGTGTCGCCGTCGGTGGCAAGAACCATGATTGTCGGGTACGGCTCGAACGGCGCCCGCGTCGTGCCGGAGCCGGCGAAGTCGCGCACCGGCATGATCTCGAGGGCGTCCCACGGACCGGCCGCCCACTCCGGCACCCCGTCGTGGCGGGCGTTGCGGCCGGTCCAGCGGGCGATCTCCTCGGCGTAGTGCGGGCGCTCGCGCAGCCACCGGTCGGCTTCCCGGGCCAGCCCGAGGATGGCGTCCCGGCCGGCCGGGGCGGCCACGGTCAGCGACGCGCCCTCCTGGCGGGCCGCGTCCTGGAGCCGGGCGATCGCGTCGGCGGGGACCGCGACCTGGGCGAACGGCCAGCGGTTGGTGTGCCGGTGCGGAATCGCGGCGGCCAGGGCCTCGGTCACCGTGTCGGCGTGGGCGGGCCGCTCGGCGACGATCCGGGCGACCGGCGCCAGGTCCGGCTGCTCCGGTGACACGTCCGGCTGTCCAGGTGACATGTCCGGCTGCTCCGGTGACAGCTCCGCCCGTACCCGATAGCCGGTCTTGCGCATCGCGATGCGCACGGTGAAGACGGCCGCGCCCACGCTGATCAGGTGTTCCCGGCCGACCGGGTCGACCACCGGCAGGCGGCGCGCCGGATCGGCGAACACCTCGATCGCTGGTGGATCGACCCGGAACAGCCAGGGCTGGCTGTTGTGCAGCGACGGCGCGCGGGCGGCCGCGCGCACGCAGTCGAGCAGGATCTGACGCGACGGCGGGACGAGACGGGTGGCTTCCAGATGTTCGCCTGACATACCTCCACGAGACTCCCCGGACGGCCGGGGCAGAAGGGCCGTTGGTCCCGCGTGCGCCGCGTTCCTGCGGCACGTCGCCGGGCAGATGCGCGAGCACGACGACCGTGAGCAGTTCGTCGCCGGTCTCGACCTGATCCTGACCGGCATCACAAAGCTGGCCTAATCATTCATGCCGGCGGCCGGCTGCCGATCAAGGAGCCGTGAGGAACCGGTTGCTGACGCGGCTCGGCGTGATCGTCGCCGCCGGTCTCGTCCTGCAACTGCTCCTGCCGCACCTGTCCGAGACCGCCGGCCTGGTGCTGTCCTGCGTGCCGATCGCCGCCGCCGGCTGGTACGCCGCCGCGGGGTTCGTCCGGCAGGCCCGCTGCTACCGGGGACGGCAACGCCTCGCGATGGTCTTCGGCGCGGTCTCCGGCGGGCTGCTCGGCGCCTCCTACACGCTCTACACCGTCGACGCGCTGACCGGCCACCCCACGCTCGTGACCGGCGCGGCCGCCGTCACCAGCATCGCGGCGGCGGTCGTCGCGGTGCCGGCCATCCTGGTCGCGGTGCCACCGTTCGCGAACTGGCTGGCCCGCGGCACGTACCTGATCGATGTCGCCACCGTCGCCGGAGCGATCTTCGCGACGGCCTGGCAGTTCGCGCTCCGGCCGGCCGCCGAGGCGCTGCTGCCCGGCGCCCGCGCGCAGTTCGCGCTGACCGTGATCGCCGAGATCCTCGCGGCGGCGCTGGCGCTGATGCTGATCTCCCGGACCGACGCCGGCCGGTACCGGGCCATGCGCGTGCTCGCCGCAGGCCTGGCCCTGTTCGCGCTCGCCGCCCTGATCAGCACGCACAACCACACGGCCGGCCTGCCGTGGTACGCGCACGGGCTCGGCGCGATCTACCTGATCGCCGGACTGATCATCGCCGTGGCCAGCCGCAGCACCCTGGAAGCCGACGAGCCCGGCGCCCGCAGCCAGTTCAGCGGGATCTGGAGCACCCTTCCGCACCTGCCGGTGATCGTCGCCCTGGTGTCGGTGACGGTGCCGTACGTACGGGACGCGACGCTCAGCCCGGTGCTGCTCGGCACGCTGATCAGCACGTCGATCCTGGCCGTGGTCCGGCAGATGCTGAACTCCCTGGTCGTCCGCGGCCTCGTCCTGGACCTGGAGGAGCAGCACCGGCGGCTGGACCACCTCGCGCACCACGACATGCTGACCGGCCTGCCCAACCGGACCGCTTTCCAGGTACGGGGTGAGGCGGCGCTCGCGGCGATCCGGCCGGGCACTGTCACCGGGGTCCTGCTGATCGATCTCGACGGCTTCAAGGCGGTCAACGACACCCACGGCCACGCTGCCGGCGACGCGCTGCTCAAGGCCGCGGCCGACCGGATCACGCTGGCTCTGCGGGCCGGCGACACGGCAGCCCGCTTCGGTGGTGACGAGTTCGCGGTGGTCGTACCCGACATCAAGGATCTCGGCGACGCCGTCGCCGTGGGCGAACGGATCCTCGGGGAGTGCGCCGAAGCGGGTGTGCGCGGCAGCGTCGGCGTGACGGTGGCGTCGGCGCCCGGCCGGTCACTGGACGAGTTGCTGCACGAGGCCGACACCGGTCTCTACGCGGCCAAGGCCGCGGGCAAGGGACAGGTACGCGCCTACCGCACCCCGAGCGTGGCGACCGGCTCGACGAGTTCCCGCTCCTCGTGAGCCGGGTGCGAGACGACCAGGTCGAGTCCGCCTGTTCGGCCGGTACCGCGAGGGCGACCACGGGGTCCGTGGCCGCCGACGGGCCGGCAGCGGTCGCCGCCCCGGACGGCGAGGCAAGCCGGCCGCCAGCGGTCCCCGCCCCGGACGGCGAGGCTGGCGAGCCGTAGCTCAGGCATGTCATCCGGCGGTTCAACCTGCGTGAGCTACGGCTGAGCAGCGTCAGCCGTCGCAGGCACAGGTAAACGCGCTTCACAACATGCCTCAGCTACGGCTCGAGCAGCCCAGCCGTAGCAGGCGCAGGCAAACGCGCCTCATGACATGCCTGAGCTACGGCTCGGGCAGCTCCAATGCCACTTAGCTTAAGTTGATCTTGCTGGTTGGCGGGTTACGGGATAGAAGCGGATCGTTGCTGGTCCGGGGTGGCGGGTGCTGGCGGGTT
>NZ_JBEZZR010000061.1:0-33633 GCF_040639325.1 Actinoplanes sp. NPDC023936
TGTCTTGGAGTGACAAACCTCTATACCGAGACCCCGCCGCCTTCGTCTCGCGACACTCTTGACACCCGCCGCGAATCCTTAACTACCCGGCATTGCGGCTAGCGGCGGCGCGGAAGTGCCCATCGGCGTGCGGGCCTGCGGCGGTTCGCCGCCGGGCAGTCCGTGCGCGGGCGGCGGCGCGAATGCCGGTCGGGCTCGCGGCGGCTCTGGCGTAGCCGGGCGAGTGCCCGCCGGTACTCGACGTTCTCACCGAGGTTGCGGAACACGACCCAGCCGGCCGGCACGGTTGTGGTCATCGACGGCGCGTGAACCCTCACGGGCGGTCACCTCCTGCGGCGAGAACGATGCGCACCACGCTAGGCACACCACGCTAACCCGTCGATCCATTTAGGCCATTCACGATCATGTACTCTTCGCCGTCGTGCGCGCGTTCTTCGTGGTTGCCGTCGCGGTGATCCTCGGCTTCGTCCTCAGTCCTCTGCTCCGCGCCGACGCGGCCTGCACGCCCAGCCCGGAGGCATCGGCGCGAACCCCGGGCACGTGGAGCGACGAGCAACTCGCCAACGCCCGGATCATCGTCACCGCCGGGACCGAGCGCCGGGTGCCGCACCAGGGCGTGGTGATCGCTGTCGCCACCGCCCTGCAGGAGTCCGGCCTGCGGAACCTGCGCGGCGGCGACCGGGACTCGATCGGCCTGTTCCAGCAGCGGCCGAGCCAGGGCTGGGGGACGCCGAAGCAGCTGCGTGACCCGGCCTATCAGACTCAGAAGTTCTACGACAAGCTGCTGGAGGTCGAGGGCTGGCAGGCGATGCGGCTCACCGAGGCGGCCCAGGCCGTGCAGGTGTCGGCGTACCCGGAGGCCTACACGAAGCACACCCGCGCGGCGTCGGCGCTGGTCGAGGCGCTGAGCGCGCCGGCCACCTGTGCGTCCGAGGCCTGAGGGAACCGTCAGGCGGGCGGCTCCGGGACGCGTTCGCTCCGGGTCCAGCTGTACCAGCCCCGCTTGCGCATCAGGTCCCGCATGATCTGCGCACCCGGGTGCGCCTCGTCGGCCAGCGCGTCGAGCAGGTCGAACGGCAGATTGTCCTGCTTGTCCTCGGGGCTGAGGACGTCGCCGGCCTCCTCGGCCTCCTCGGACAGGGCGGCCATGATGTCGGCGGCCTCCTCCATCAGCGCGACGGCGGTCTCGTCCGGCCGCGCGACGGCGGTCTCGTCCGGCCGCGCGACGGCGGTCTCGTCCGGCCGCGCGACGGCGGTCTCGTCCGGGCGCGCGACGGCGGTCTCGTCCCCGGCCGCGGCGCCGTCGATGAGCGTCGACAGGATCCGGTAGAGCCGGACCACCCGCGGATCCTCGAGCTGGGCGAGCTTGCCGGGGATCCATTCGACGACGCGGTCCGGCCAGCGTGCCGTGATCAGGATCCAGCCGTCCCGCTCGGCCCGCACCATGGCCTCGGACGCGCCGATCTCCCGGAGCCGGTCGAGGTAGTAGGTCACCGCCGACGGCAGCGCCGCGCTGTCGCCGGACGTGAGCTGGGCGATCTGCTTGCGAATCGTCTCCAGCCGCTGGATCTCGTCCGACACCCGCCTGTCGATCCGGCGCACCGCCTCGGCGAATCCCGCGGGATCGGCGGCGAGCATCGGGCGGATCTGGGCCAGCGGCACGCCGGCGTCGGCCAGCGTGCGGATCTTGATGAGGGACACCACCGCCGTCGCGCCGTACCGCCGGTACCCCGACGCGTCGCGCTTGGGCTCGGGCAGCAGCCCGACCTGGTGGTAGTGCCGCACCGCCCGCACTGTCACACCGGCGTAGGCCGCCAGCTCACCGATGGTCAGCATGCTTCGATCGCCCCTTCAGGAGATCTTCCGCCGGTACGTCATGGTGGCGACGAGATAGGCGACGACGAGGATACCGGCGCACCACGCCAGGGCCGTCCAGATGCTGGAGCCGACCGGCTGCTGGGTGAACAGGTCCCGGAGCGTGTCGACGATCGAGGTCACCGGCTGGTTCTCGGCGAACGCGCGCACCGGCCCCGGCATGGACTCGGTGGGCACGAACGCCGAACTGACAAAGGGCAGGAAAATGATCGGGTACGCGAAAGCGCTCGCCCCGTCCACGGACTTCGCGGTGAGTCCGGGGATCACGGCGATCCAGGTCAGCGCCAGGGTGAACAGCACCAGGATGCCGGTCGCCGCCAGCCACGCCGTCACTCCGGCCCCGGACCGGAAACCCATCAGCAGCGCGACGAGCACCACGACCACCAGCGAGGTCAGGTTGGCGACCAGCGACGTCAGGACGTGCGCCCAGAGCACCGCGGGACGGGCGATCGGCATCGACTGGAACCGCTCGAAGATGCCGCCCTGAAGATCCAGGAACAGCCGGTACGCGGTGTACGAGATGCCCGACGCGATAGTGATCAGCAGGATGCCGGGGAGCAGGTAGTTCACGTACGAGTCGGAGCCGGTCTCGATCGCGCCGCCGAAGACGTAGACGAACAGCAGCATGAAGGCGATCGGCATGACAGCGGTGGTGATGATGGTGTCCGGGCTGCGGGCGATGTGCCGCAGCGAGCGGCCCAGCAGGACGGCCGTGTCGCCGACGAAGTGCTTGGTCATCGCGGGTCCTTCCCGACCAGGGTGAGGAAGACGTCTTCCAGGGTGGGCTGCTTCTCGACGTACTCGACGGTGGCGGCGGGCAGCAGCTTCTTCAGCTCGGCGAGCGTGCCCTCGACGATGATCCGGCCCTCGTGCAGGATCGCGATCCGGTCGGCGAGCTGCTCGGCCTCCTCCAGGTACTGGGTGGTGAGCAGCACCGTGGTGCCCCCCGCCGCGAGTTCCTTGACGGCGTGCCAGACCTCGATGCGGGCCTCCGGGTCCAGCCCGGTCGTCGGCTCGTCGAGGAAGACCACCGGCGGGTTCCCGATCAGGCTCATCGCGATGTCCAGGCGGCGGCGCATGCCACCGGAGTACGTCGCCACCCGCCGGCCGCCCGCGTCGGTCAGCGAGAAGCGGGCCAGCAGGCGGTCCGCGATCGCGCCGGAGTCGCTCAGGTGCCGCAGCCGGGCGATCATGACCAGGTTCTCCCGCCCGGTGAGGATCTCGTCGACGGCCGCGAACTGCCCGGTCAGACTGATCGACTCGCGGACGTCGCCGGCCCGGGTCGCGACGTCGAACCCGTTCACCTCGGCGGTCCCGCCGTCGGCACGGAGCAACGTGGACAGGATCCGTACCACTGTGGTCTTGCCGGCCCCGTTCGAGCCGAGCAGGGCGAAGATGCTGCCTCGCGCCACATCGATGTCCACGCCACGCAGCACGTCGAGGTCCTTGAAGGACTTCGTCAGGCCATGCACCCGGATCGCGGGTGCCGATGTCATGCTCATCCGGCAAGCATGGAGGGTTGACGCTACGTCAGGGTCAAGCCCATTCTGCCTGACGATGATGACACCCCCGGAATCCCCGAAGTCGATCGCCCGCATTCCCCGGCAGCGGCGGCCCTCGTCGCCGGAACCCGGGCCGGCGCCGGCCCGCACCGATCCGGTCACCCGTGTGGCGCGGGCGCTCACCGAGATCTTCTCGCCTGGTTACCTGGTCGCCGGCCTGCTGGCGGCCGTGGCCTGGACGTCGTCGCGATCGGTCGCCCAGGCGGTCCTGGTGAGCCTGATCGCCGTCGCGGCCGCGAGCGTGCTGCCGATGATCTCCATCCTGCGCGGTGTCCGGCGCGGGCGCTGGACCGACAAGCACGTCGTCGTGCACTCGCAGCGCCGCGTGCCGCTGCTGATCGTCCTGCTCTCCACCGTCGGCGGCATGCTCGCGCTCGTCGCGGTCAGCGCGCCACGGGAGCTCCTCGCCCTGATCGCCGCGATGGTGGCGGCCCTGCTGATCGCCGTGCCGATCACCGTGTTCCTGCACTGGGGGATCTCCATCCACGCCCTGGTCGCGGCCGGGACCTCGGTCGCGCTCTGTGTCGTCTTCGGGCCGGTGCCGGCGGTCACCGCGCCGGTGGCGGTGGCGGTGGGATGGGCGCGCGTGCGACTCGGCGAGCACACCGTGGCGCAGGTCCTGGCCGGCGGCCTGGTCGGCGTGTGCGCCACCGGCCTGCTGTTCCCCCTGCTGGCCGGCTGAGATCCGGCCGGCCGCCACCGGGGCCGGCGACGGCCGCCGCGATGCCGTCCGGCGGGCACGCCGGCCGGACGCGCCCACGGGGCTCGGCGGAGAACCGGGACTGTCGTAGGTTCGGGGGATGAAGACGATCGTGTTCAGCGGCACCGGTGACAGCACCGTGCTCAGCCTGGTCGAGCGAGATCTGCCGGAGCCCGGCGAGGGCCAGATCCGGGTACGGGTCCATCGCTCCGGCGTCAATCCGACGGACTGGAAACGGCGCTCGGCCGGCGACCCCGGTTTTCCCGAGGTCACGCCGAACATGGACGGCGCCGGTGTGGTCGACGCGGTCGGTCCCGGCGTGCTGTCCCATGCCCCCGGCGACCGGGTGTGGGTGATGCTCGCCGCGCACGGCAGCCCGTACGGCACCGCCGCCGAGTACACGATCGTCCCCGCGGCACACGCGTTCCCGCTGCCCGAGGGGATCTCCTTCGACGCCGGGGCGGCGCTGGGCGTCCCCGCTGTCACCGCGCATCGGGCGCTGACCGTCGCCGAGGGCGGGCCGAGCCGGCTCGAACCGGGTGCGCTCGACGGCCGTACCGTATTGGTTGCCGGCGGAGCCGGCGCCGTCGGCCATGCCGCGATCCAGCTCGCCCGCTGGGCCGGGGCGACAGTGGTGACGACGGTCAGCAGCCCGGAGAAAGCCGCGCTGGCGCGGGCGGCCCTGGCGCACCACGTCGTCGACTACACGAGCGGCGAGCCGGCGAAAGAGATCCGCGCGGTGGCGCCGGACGGCGTCGACATCGTCGTGGAGGTGTCGGCGGCCCGCAACGCGCAGCTCAACCAGGCGGTCGTCGCGAACCACGCCACCATCGCGATCTACGCGAACAACGGCGGCGACACGGCGGCGTTCGACATCCGCCCGCACATGATGCTCAACACCCGGGTGCAGTTCCTGATCCTGTACACGGTGGGTGAGGCGGCGTTGCAGGCGGCGGCCGAGGACGTCGGAGCGGCGCTGCGGGACGGCGCGCTGCCGGTGGGGGAGGAGCACGGGCTGCCGCTGCATCACTTCCCGCTGGAGCGCACCGCCGACGCCCACGACGCGGTCGAGCGGGGCGTCGTCGGCAAGGTGCTGATCACGGTCTGAGGTCAGGGCTTGCGGGCCACGGCCCCATAGGCGTCGAGCCACTCGGCGTCGCCGTCCGGGCGCCACTCGGGTAGCTGGACCAGGCCCGGCTCGACCAGCTCGAGTCCGTGGAAGAGGCTGCCGATGCTGTCCGGGCTGCGCAGGATGTACGGGACGCCGCCGCTGCGGGCCAGCCGTTCGGCGCCCGCCACCACGGCCGGGGTGGTGTCCGTGCCGTCCCACAGCACCAGGTGGCTGCCGGACGGGGTGGCGTCCATCACCCGGTCCACGATGGACGCCACCACCGTCAGGTCCGGCTCGTAGCCCAGCACACCCATGAACATCACGCCCACCGGCTCGGCGAAGTCGAGCACCTCGCGCGCCTCGGCGAGGATCCGCTCCGGGTCGTGATAGTCGGCGTCCACATGGACCGTGCGGCCGTCGCGCGCGACGTGACCCATCAGGTCGCGGGCGTGCAACAGCACGAGCGGATCGTTGTCGACGTAGACCACCCGGGACTCCGGGGCGACCTCCTGCGCCACCTCGTGGGTGTTCTGCATGGTCGGCAACCCGGTGCCGATGTCGAGGAACTGCCGGATGCCGGCCTCGGCGGCCAGGTAGCGGACGGCCCGGATCAGGAACCGGCGGGACTGCCGTGCCATCAGCACGATCTCGGGGTAGACCTGCGCCACGCCGTCACCGGCCGCCCGGTCGGCGGGGAAGTTGTCCGTGCCGCCCATCCAGTAGTTCCAGATCCGCGCCGCGTGCGGCACGTCCGGCTGCAGGTCAACAGTCGCCATCCGGACGTTCTACGGTAAGCGACACGGATTAGCAAGCGTCTATGCCGCCGTCGGCGGCCGGCTCTGCCGATAGGTTGATCCTGAGCACAACCGCCGGGGAGTCGACACATGGCCCGTTTCACCGTCGTCCGTGACGTCCGCGCGCCCGCCACCGCCGCCTGGCGTGTCCTGGTGGACTGGCCCCGGCACGGTGGCTGGGTCCCGCTGACCACGGTCCGGACCACCACGTCGCGTCCGGACGGGGTGGGCGCCGCGTTCGTGGCCCGTACCGGCGTGGGGCCGCTCGGCTTCGACGACCCGATGACCGTGGTCGCCTGGGAGACGCCGGAGGGCGACGAGCCGGGCGACCGCCCAGGGCGGTGCGAGGTCGCCAAATCCGGCCGGGTCGTGCACGGCGGGGCGGTGTTCACCGTGACGCCACTGCCCGGACGGCGCTGCCGCGTCGCGTGGACCGAGGACGTGACGGTCTCACCGCGCCGGCTCACCCGGTACGCCGAGCCGCTGGTCGCGCTGGCGGGCCGGCTGGCCTTCGCCGCCACCATGCGAGCGTTCGCCCGCGACGCCGAGACCCATCGCTGATGGACCTGCTGGCCGCCGCCGAGGGTGTGCTCGCGGCGACCGGCACCGCGGTGGCGCTCTGCCCGGTCTACGGCGCCGGCCGGCCCGCGGCGGCGAGCCGATGAGCAGCCCGATCATGCCGGTCGTGTCGCCGCGGCGGCGTGCCGAGCTGAACCAGCGCAGCCTGCGCCTGGCCTACGCGACCGCCGGATACAACCTCCTCGAGGGCGTCGCCGCGATCGCCGCCGGCGCCGCGGCGTCCTCCGCGGCGCTGCTCGGTTTCGGCCTGGACTCGTTCGTCGAGGTCTCGTCCGCGATCGTGCTGATCGGGCTGCTGCTCAACGCCACACTCGGCTGGTGGTGGGCCGACCCGGTCGCGGCCCTGGTGATCGCCGTCGTCGCGGTCCGGGAGGGTCTGCAGGCGTGGCGCGGCGAACAATGCGACGACTGCGTCCTGCCCGCCGACGCCACCACCACCGCGAACGCCGCCGCATGTGGGTGCGGGTGCGGAGCGGGCTGCGCCACGAACTGACCCTCAGCCTGGCCGGCGCTCACCGCCGCGGTGATCCGCCGGCCGGTCCCCGCGCCGCCGGCGACAGCCAGTGATCCAGGTCACCGGATCGAACTGTCAGGAAAGCGCGAGCTGTCTCGTTCAGGGAGCACGCGAACCAGACAGGAGCGAAACCATGCCGCACCGCATCGTCGTGCTCGGCGCCGGGTACGCCGGAGCCTTCTCCGCCGGGTACCTGGCCCGCCGGCTGCACCCCGGCGACTTCGAGGTCACTGTCGTCAACGCCGAACCGGACTTCGTCGAACGCCTGCGCCTGCACCAGCTCGCCGCCGGGCAGGACTTCCGCCCCCGTCCGCTGACCGAGGTGTTCGCGGGCACCGGCGTCCGGCTGCGCATCGCGCGGGTGACCGGCGTCGACCCGGAGCGCCGGACGGTCACCGCCGACGACGGCAGCGCTCTGCGCTACGACACCCTTCTGTACGCACTGGGCAGCACCGTCGCCGACCACGGCGTCCCCGGCGTCGCCGAGCACGCCTTCCACGTGGCCGGCCGGGCGGCCGCGCTGAACCTGCGGGCCCGCCTCGATGAACTCGGGCGGGACGGTTCGGTGCTCGTCGTCGGCGGCAACCTGACCGCGATCGAGACTGCCACCGAGATCGCCGAATCCCGGCCCGGACTGCGGGTCACCCTCGCCACCAGCGGCGAACTGGGCGGCTGGCTGGGCCCGAAGGCCCGTCGTCATCTGCTGCGCGCCTTCGCCCGGCTCGGCATCACGATCCACGAGCACACCACGATCGAGCGGGTCGAGCAGGGCGCGGCGGTCGCCGCCGGCGGCGCCGTTCTGCAGTGCGACGCGACGGTGTGGGCGGCCGGCTTCGCGGTCCCTCCGATCGCCGCCGCCAGCGGGCTCGAGGTGACCCCCGACGGCCGGATCACTGTCGACCGCCAGATGCGGTCGGTCTCGCACCCGGACGTCTACGTCGCCGGCGACAGCGCCTTCGTCATCGGCGAGAACGGCCGGCCGTTGCCGATGTCCTGCGCGTCCGCCGGATTCACCGGCATGCAGGCGACCGCCACGATCGTCGGGGACCTGACCGGGCGCAAGATCTCCAAAACCTCTCTGGCGTACGTCGGCAACCACATCAGCCTCGGCCGGAACGACGCGATCTTCCAGCTCGTCGACGGTGACGCGCGGTCGCGGACGTGGGCTTTCCGGGGCCGGGCGGCGGCCCGCGTCAAGTCGGCGATCCTCAGTGGCGCGGCCTGGTCCGTCAGCCGCCCGACGTTCGGCAGGCCCGATCACCGGTACCGGCTGGCGGCTGCTCAGGAGCGTCCGGCTGACGTGGTCGCTGCTTAGAGTCGTACCCATGGATGTGTCCGCCGTGGCCCGATTCGAGGCCAGCCGCAACCGGCTGGCCTCGCTCGCCTACCGTCTGCTCGGGTCGGCCGCCGACGCCGAGGACACGGTTCAGGACGCGTTCCTGCGCTGGCAGGCCGCCGATCGGGACCGCGTCGAGGTGCCCGAGGCGTGGCTCACGAAGATCGTCACGAATCTCGCGCTCGACCGGCTCCGCTCGGCGGCCGCGCGGCGCGAACGTGCGGCCGGTGACTGGCTGCCCGAGCCGCTGCTCGCCGGCGACCCGATGCTGGGCCCGGCCGACACCGCCGAGCAGCGCGAATCGGTGACGCTGGCGGTGCTGACGCTGATGGAACGGCTGTCGCCGGTCGAGCGGGCGGTCTACGTGCTGCGGGAGGCTTTCGCGTACCGGCACGCCGAGATAGCCGAGATCGTGGGCATCACCGAGGCGGCGAGTCAGCAGCACGCCCACCGTGCCCGGCGCCGGATCACCGCCACCGGCAACGGGTCCGGCGTCGACCGGGCGTCCGCGCGGCGCGTCGTCGAGGCGTTCGTCGACGCGGCCGCCTCGGGCCGGACCGACCGGCTGGTGGCGCTGCTGACCGACGACGCGACGGGCGTCTCCGACGGCGCCGGGCTGGGCCTTCCCGGAAAGCTGATCCGCCACACCACCCCGGAGCGGCTGGCCGCCGCGCTGCGAGCCGGTTTCAAACCGACCCCGGCCAAGCACCGGCTGATCGGCGGCACCCCCGCGATCCACGCTGCCGTGGTGAACGGCTGCCCCGCCGCTGTCGCCGCCCTGGACGGCCGGGTCCTCGGGGTTCTGATCCTGGAACTCCGCGAAGGCAAGATCTCCGGGGTACGCGCCATCGCGTCGCCGAGCCGGCTCGCCCGCCTGACCACCCAGTGGCAGCGGCAGCAGCACGACGACCCGGTGATCGCTTCGTGGTAGCGGCGGTCTGTCACATTCAAGGTCATGACGGTCCCGGACGATGTGGTGCGCGATGAGGTCGCGCACGATGTGGTGCCCGATGATGTGGTGCCCGATGATGCGGTGCCTGCCGATGCGGTGATCGACGCCGGTGGGCCCTGCACCGCCACGCTGCGGCTGGTGCCGTGGCGTCCCCGCATCCGGGACACCGGGCCGCCCGACGCCAGCATCCTGGAGCTGGGTGACGACCTCGTCGCCGGTGCGGTCGGCCTCGTCATCTGGGTGATCCTTCTGGTCTTCGGATCCCTGCTCTTCCCGTTCGTCCTGTTCCCGCTCGAGGTGGCCCTGCTGCTGACCGTCGTGCCGGTCTTCTACGCGCTGCGGCTCGGGGGCGTACTCACCTGGCCCGTCGTCGTCCGCGACCGCAACCGCACCGTCGTCCGCGTCGAACACCACCGCTGGCTGCACCGAGCCCTGGCCCGCCGCGACGCGATCCGCCGGGCGAACTGACACCGGGGCCGGCATCAGGTCGCTTATTGCGCCGGAGCCACCTCGAAGACCTTAGGTGCCGCCATGATCGGGTTGGACGTTTACCCCCGCGGCGTCACGGTGGGTCACTGCCACGGCGGAGCGCTGCGGGTTTGCGTCATTCTGCGGGGCGTGGAGCGTCCGCGGACTTCCGCAGAGCGCCGCGTTTACCGCTTGAGTCGGCACGCCGGGTGACGATCGCGGTCGCCGTTGACCCGCCGGGTGACGATCAAGGGCGCTGTTGGCCCGAGCACGCGCTGTCCGAGCACGCGCTGTCCGGGCACGCGCTGTCCGGGCACGCGCTGTCCGGGCACGCGCTGTCCGGGCACGCGCTGCCCGGACAGGAGTAGCGGTCGGACAGCAGCGACGGCGCTGAATCCCGGCGCCGACCACACCATTGAGGGTCGTGCGTCAAGTTCTCGCGGGACTATAGTCGTGGGCGTGGAGTACAAGGCGCAGCAGTTCATGGGAACCGCTGAGATCGGTGCCCGCCTCGGCGGCCTCACCCGTCAGCGCGTCTACCAGTTGACCAGCGAGCCGAACTTCCCCGCACCCGTCGCCGACCTCGGCCAGGGCCGGGTGTGGCTGACGTCGGACGTGGAGACGTGGATCGCCGAGCACCGCAAACAGAAGAACTGAGCCGAGCATCGCAGGGAGGAGGGCTGCGGCGCTACCCCAGGATCCGCAGCAGGTTCGCCGTGGTGAACGGCTTCTCCAGCATCGGCGCCGCGGCGTAGGACGGCTCGGTGTCCAGCAGCGGCTCGGCGTACCCGGACATGTAGATCACGCGGACGCCGGGGATCAGGTCCGTGACCCGGGCGGCCAGTTCGCCGCCGTGCATCCGGGGCATGATGACGTCGGTGAGCAGCACGTCGATCTCGTCGCGGTGCTGTTCGGCGAGCGCCAGGGCGCTCGGCCCGTCGTGCGCGGTCAGCACCCGGTACCCGTGGTGGCCGAGGATCCGGGCCGTTGACTCACGGATCTCCTCCTCGTCGTCGGCGAGCAGGATGACGCTCGGCCGCGGCACGACAGGGGAAGCCAGGGACGCCGGGGTGACCGGCTCCCCGTCGGTGGCGGGCAGCAGCACTGTCATCGTGGTGCCGGCGCCGGGAGCGGAGTCGACCGCGAGACAGCCACCGGCCTGCCCGACGATGCCGTGCACGGCGGCCAGCCCGAGACCCGTACCCGTGCCCTTGGCCTTGGTCGTGAAGAACGGCTCGAAGGCGCGGGCGGAGGTCTCCGCCGTCATGCCCGCGCCCGTGTCCGTCACGCGCAACCGCAGGTAACGCCGCCCCGCCTCGGCCGTCGGCTGGAAGCTCGGGTCCGTCCGGGCGGGACGGAGATTGTCCGCGGTGATCCGCATGCGCCCGCCGTCCGGCATCGCCTCGGCGGCGTTCGCGCAGAGGTTGACCAGGATCTGTTCCAGCTGACCGGGGTCGAGCAGCACCGGCCACGCGTCCGGGGCGACGTCCAGGTCCAGATCGATCTCGTCGCCCGCGGTGGCGCAGAACGTGGGCAGCAGCCGCCGCAGGACCGCGCCCGGTTCCAGGACGCGGGGACGGTTGAGGTCACGCCGGCTGAACGTCAGCAGCTGCTGTGTCAGGGCGGCGCCGCGCTGCGCGGCCTGCTGGATGCGCGCCAGGTCGTCGGCGACCGGCTGCCAGCGGCCAGGATCGGCGCCGGCCAGCTCGCCCACCTCGTCACCGAGCAGGTCGGCGTAGTTGGAGATGATCGCGAGCAGGTTGTTGAAGTCGTGCGCGACGCCACCGGCGAGCTGGCCCAGCGACTCCAGCCGCTGCGCGCGCTCCCGTTCGACCAGCACCCGGTCGGTGATGTCGCGGCCCACCGCGAGCAGCATGTTGTCGAACCGGGTAATCGTGTTCTCGGTCGGCACCCGGACGCCGTCGGAGCGGATCGCGTCCGCGTAGAGCACGATGCGCTGCTCGTCCGAGGTGAACACCCCGGCCACGATCCGCGCGACCCGCTCACGCTCCTCGTCGGGCAGGAGCCTGGCGTACGGCTGACCCAGCAACTGGTCCCGTGGGTACCCGAGCAGCCGTTCGGTGCCCTGGTTGGCCAGCACGATCCGGCCGTCGGTGGAGATGCCGGTGATCGCGTCCGGCACCGCCTCCAGCAGCGCCCGCAGCCGCTCCTCGGCCCGGTGCAGCTCGGACAGGTCGCGGGTCGCGGCGACCAGCAACGGCCCGCCGGGCTCGTCCTGCCAGCTCAGCCGGGTCTCGCCGGGCAGCAGTGTGCCGTCCTTGCGCATCATCCTGGTGCGCAGCGTCCGGGTCTCCGCCTGCAGCCGCGCATCGGTGAACAGGCGCTCGCGCAGCTCGACCAGGCCGGCCCGGTCCTCCTCGGCGAAGAGGGTACGGGCGTACCGGCCGATCAGCTCGTCCTGGTGGTACCCGAGCAGCCGCTCACACGACGAGTTGGCGAACACGATCCGGCCGTCGCGGTCCACCCCGATGATCGCGTCCGGCGTGGCCTGGAGCACCGCCACCATCCGCGCCTCGGAGCGGATCTCGTCGGTCAGCTCGTGGGCGACGCTGACGACACCGCGCACCGATCCGTCGACGCCCTCGATCGGGGCGAACGACATCCGGACCGGCACCCGGGTGCCGTCCTTGCGCAGCCGCACGGTCCGGTGCTGGCCGGTGGGGATGCCCCGCAACGCCTTCTGGAAGACCTGCCAGTCGCGGTCGAAGACGTCCGTCGGATACATCATGGTGACCGGTCGCCGGCGTACCTCGTCGGAGCGATATCCGTAGATCCGCTCCGCGGCCGGGTTCCAGGCGGTGATCCGGCCCTCCGCGTCGCAGCCGATGATGGCATCCGCGGCCGACCTCACCACCGACGACAACAGCGCCTCGCCCCGCTTCATCACGACCTACCCCCGCTCGCCCATGATGAGAGGCGACCCGGCCGGGTGCCGGTCCTTCGGCGCAGCGCGGCCCGGACGGGCCAGCCCCGCTCAGCCGGGCCCCACGCTCAGTCGGACGTGCCCGTCAGCTGGGCATGGCCGTCAACTGGGCATGGCCGTCACCTGGGCATGGCTTTCAGCTGGGCATCGCCGCGGCGACGGATCTCGCCCACTGCTGGGCCCGCGTCAGCTCACCGTCGATCAGCGGGCCGGTGGTGCCGCCGACCCGGAAGCTCTGCGCGGGCAAGACCACCCGGGCGCCCAGGCCGTGCAGCCGGCGGGCCGCCTTGCGGGCCGCGGAACCGGTCAGCATAGGCTTGTTGGCCTTGGTGTCGAAGACCGCGACGGCCGCGCCGGCCGGCAGTGACAGGTCGTCCAGGTATTCCCGGACGCCGTACTCCTGCGCGCCCGCCCGGACCTCGCCCTGCCGGGCCGCGTCGGCGCGCGTGGCCGGGCGGCTGAGGCCGAAGGCGTGGGTGGGCGCCCCGACGACCAGCAGATCCATCCCGGTCACCGGCGGCCTGTCGTGGACGTCGGCGACCGTGACCTCGAACGTCTCGGCGAGGCCGTCGGCGACCGCCTGGGCGACCGCGGCGGTGTTGCCGAACATCGACTCGTAGACGACGAGCGCTCTCATCACGACTCCCGGACGATCAGAACCGGGCATTCGGCGTGGTGCAGCAGTTGCAGCCCGGTGGAGCCGAGCAGGGTTCCGACGATCACGCCGTGTCCGCGGCTGCCGACGACCACGAGCTGGGCGGTGTGCGAGACACCGGTCAGCACCGACGCGGCGGTGCCGTGCGACATCAGCGTCTCGACCGGCACGTCCGGGTACTTCGCCCGCCACAGCGCCAGCCTCTCCAGGACGCGCGCCCGTTCCGCCTCGTCCAGTTCCTCGCTCTGCAGCTGGGCCGCCGGCAGATAGCCGGCATACATCGGCGGGACCGGAACGTACGCGTGGACCGCCGTCACGCCGCTGCCACGCTCGCGGGCCACGGCGAACGCGGTCTCCAGCACCGCGTCGGCGCTCTCCGCGTCATCGACACCCACGACCACCGGCCCGGTGTACGGGTCCGGCCGTCCCCGCACCACGACGACGGGGGAGTGGGCGTGCGTGGCCACCCGCTGGCTGACCGAGCCGAGGCGCAGCTCGCTGAAACCGCCACTGCCGCGGTGCCCGAGGACCATCAGCGCGCCCTCCTCGGACGCGATGATCAGCTGGGCGGCCGGGTTGCCGGTCCGTACCCCGGTGACCACCGAGATCGCCGGCGCCACCTTCTTCGCGTGCTCGGCGGCCCGGGCGACGATGCCGTCCGCGATCTCCTGCGCCATCGCGAAGTGCAGGCCGTCGAAGTCGTACCGGGAGGCGTTCCACTCCCAGTCCAGGATGTGGAGCACCAGCAGCGACCGGTTGCTGAGCTCGGCCTCGCGCGCGGCCCACCGCACTGCCGCCCGGCTGGGTTCGGTGCCGTCGACTGCGACGACGATCATCGGGGTACGCATCGTGTCCTCCCTCGCCGTTCCTCCTTCCATCGTGATCGTGTTCGATGGGATCGGGCAGGGGGAGAGGTCCCGCCGCCGGGGGCCGTCCGGCCCGGAGAGCTACCGGGCCTGCGCCGCCTTCCAGCGAGTGATCTGGTCGAGGATGTCCCGCAGCGACACGTCGACGATCTCGCCGGCCGCCACCCGCCGGCGGATGATGTCCTCCACGTGGGCGGCCAGCTCGATCTCGTCGTCGGTCTGCGTCCACGGCACGTCGGTCAGCACGTCGGTCTCCTGCCGCTCGCCGACGGTGATCGATAGAGCGGTCATGGTGCCGACGCGGTGGACCTGGATCAGCTCCGGGCCGACGAGCGGGTAGTACGCGAGCCACTCGTCCCCGGCCGGGTCGTCCGGCCGCTGACGCCAGCCCATCCGCTGGCCGGTGAGCACGTAGCGTCCCGTCGTGTCGTCCACGCCCCGACGCTAACGGCTGCGGCGGAGCCGGGGAGCGGGTTCGGCCGGAACCGCATGAGCCGCCCCTGCGGTGGGCATCAGCAGGCCATGGACACCGAATCGCCAGGCCATGGACACTGCTGAGCCCGTGCCGGGCCGGACTCCGGCGAGCCCGGCTCAGCTGCCGGCGCCCGCCTGGTGGGCGACGCTGAAACGCACTGTCAAGGAGTTCGACGACGACGGGCTGGCCGACTGGGCCGCCGCACTGACCTACTACGCCGTGCTCTCGGTCTTCCCCGGCCTGATCCTGCTGGCCTCGGTGCTCGGGCTGATCGGCCGCCCGGTCATCCAGCCGCTGATCGACAACCTCGGCCAGGTCGCGCCCGGCCCGGTCCGCGACATTCTCACCAGCAGCCTCGCCAACCTCGGCCAGGACCAGGGAAAAGCTGGCTGGCTGGCGGTCGTCGGCCTGGCCGGGGCGCTCTGGACGGCGTCCGGGTACGTCGGCGCCTTCATGCGCGCCTCCAACGTCATCTACGACGTCCCGGAGGGCCGCCCGCTCTGGAAGACCCTGCCGATCCGGCTGGGGGTCACCCTGGTGGTGGGCGCCGCCCTGGCCGCGAGCACGCTGATCGTGGTCTTCACCGGGGAGGCCGCGGAATGGGTGGGCCACCTGCTGGACGTGGACCGCACCGCGCTGACCGTCTGGTCGATCGCGAAGTGGCCGGTGCTGCTGATCCTGCTCGGCGCGATCCTGGACCTGCTGTTCTGGGCCGCGCCGAACGCCCGGCAGGCCGGCTTCCGGTGGATCACCCCGGGCGGCGTGCTGGCGGTGCTGGCCTGGATCGTCACCTCCGCCGCGTTCGGCGTCTACGCGGCCCACTTCGGCTCCTACGACAAGACCTACGGCACCCTCGGCGGGGTCGCGGTCTTCCTGATCTGGCTCTGGATCTCCAACATCGCCGTCCTGCTCGGCGCCGAACTCGACGCCGAGCTGCACCGCAGCCGCGCGATCGCGGCCGGCCTGCCGGCGGACGAGGAGCCGTACGTCCCCCTACGCGACACGAAGGCGCTGTGATCATGGACAAGGAAGACGATGGATAAGGAAGAGGCAGAACAGGTCGAGCCGCTACGGCCACCGGACCTGAACCAGGAGTCGGACCGGTCGGCGACCCGCCTCGAGCTCTTCTTCGACCTGGCGTTCGTGCTGTTCGTGGCCCGCTGCGCCGACATCCTGGCGAAGGACGAGACCTGGCACGGCGCGTTGATCTTCGCCGCCGTGCTGTCGATCGGCTGGTGGGCGTGGGCGAGCACCACGCTGTACGCCAACCGGTTCGACACCGACGACGCGGTGTTCCGCCTGCTGACCCTGACCGCGATGGCCGGCGTGGTGGTCATGGCGGCGGCCGTCGACAAGATCGACGGCGCGGCCGGGCGCTGGTTCGCGATCGGATACGTGCTGATCCGGCTCGCCCTGATCGCCGGTTACCTGCGGGTCTGGCGGCACGTGCCGGAGGCCCGTTCGACCGCCCGGCTGTACCTGATCGGCCACGGCATGGGCGCCGCGTTCTGGCTGGTCTCGCTCGCCGTGCCGACGCCCGCGCGGTACTGGCTGTGGGGTGCCGGAGTCCTCGCCGACGTGGTGTGGCCGACCGCCGCCGCCCGGCTGAAGGACGCCGTGCCGCTGCACCTGGAACACCTGCCGGAACGCTTCGGCCTCTTCGTCATCCTGGTGCTGGGCGAGTCCGTCGCCGCCGTGGTGACCGGTCTGCACGACGCGGGCTGGGACGCTGCGGTGCTGGTCACGGCCGGGTGCGCGTTCGTGTCGGCGGCGGGGTTGTGGTGGATCTACTTCGACCTGTCCGGCGGCGCGGCGAAACGGCGGCTCACCACGGAGGGCGACGTCACCAAGCACGGCGTGCACGACTTCTATGTGTACGTCCATCTGCCGCTCGCCGTCTCGCTGGCCGCCGTGGCGGTCGGGCTGGAACACGCGGTGCTGCACGGCGCCGACGACCATCTGAGCGCCGGAACCCGCGGGGTGCTCGGCATCGCCACCGCCGGATACCTGTTCAGCGCCGCCCTGATGCAGGCGCACCTGGGCCGGCGTGTCCGCGGCACGCTGCTCTGGCCGGGCGCCGGTGTGCCGCTGGTCCTGCTGATCGTGCTGCTCGACCTGTCGCCGGTCACCACGATGGCATGGCTGGCGGCGCTGCTGGCGGCGGGCGTGCTCACCGGTTTCCAGCTGCACCGCGCGGGCGAGGTCCGTACCGCCAAGGTTTGATCGAAAATAATCCGGGGCGTCGTGTCCATCCCGGGCCGTCCCGCTCGTAGTGATGTCGTAAGCGGACTCGAGAGGGAGTTGACGATGAAGTACATGCTGCTGATCAACGCGGACGGGATCGACGAGCAGGGCGGCGCGGCCGGGTGCGAGCCGGCCGACTGGATGGCCTACGACAAGCAGGTGCGCGACGCCGGAATCCTGGTCTCCGGTGAGTCCCTGGCCGACCTGGTGACGGCAACGAGGGTACGGGTCGCCGCGGACGGGACCCGCATGGTGACCGACGGCCCGTTCGCCGAGAGCCGTGAGGTCCTCGGCGGTTTCTACGTGATCGACGTGCCGGATCTGGACGCGGCGCTGGACTGGGCGGCCCGCTGCCCCGGCGCCCGGGACGGCTCGATCGTGGTCCGCCCGGTCGCCGACTTCGGCTGATCTCGGCCGCTGGGTTCCGGCTGATGAGTTCCGGTCACAGCGTGGAGGCCGTGTTCCGCGAGGAGCACGGCCGCCTCCTCGCCGCCCTGTCCCGCCGGTTCGGCGATCTCGACCTCGCCGAGGAGGTCACCTCGGAGGCGATCGAAGCGGCGCTGGTCCGCTGGCCGATCGACGGCGTTCCGCCGAAACCGGGCGCCTGGCTGATGACCACCGCCCGGCGCAAGGCCGTCGACCGGCTGCGGCGCGACGCCGTCCTCGCCACCCGGCTGGCAGTGCTGCGGGTGGAGGCGGAACGGGCCGCCCCGCCGCCGGCCGGCGACGATTTCCCGGACGAGCGGCTGCAGCTCTTCTTCACCTGCGCGCACCCGGCGCTCGCGGCGGAGGACCGGATCGCGCTGACGCTGCGATGCCTCGCCGGTCTCACCACACCCGAGGTGGCCCGCGCGTTCCTGGTGCCCACCGCGACGATGGCGAAGCGGATCACCCGTGCCAAGCAGAAGATCCGGGACGCGCGGATCCCGTTCCGGGTACCCGATCCCGGCGAGCTCCCGCAACGACTCCCGGTGGTCCTGCAAGCGATCTACTCGATCTTCACTGAGGGGTACGCGGCCAAGCGCGCCGATCTCGCCGACGAGGCCATCCGTCTCGCTCGTATCCTGCGCGGGCTGGCGCCGGCCGAGCGGGAGGTGACCGGGCTGCTGGCGCTGCTGCTGCTGGTGCACGCCCGGCGGACGCCGGTGGCCGTGCCGCTCGCCGAACAGGACCGCGGCGCCTGGGACCGGGACCTGATCGCGGAGGGCGCGGCGTTGGTGGTGGAGGCGCTGACCGGCGGCCCGCCCGGGTTCTACGGCGTGCAGGCCGCGATCGCCGCCCTGCACGCCGAGGCCCCGGACCTGGAGAACACCGACTGGCCGCAGATCGTCGCGCTCTACGACGTGCTGCTGGCGATCGCGCCGTCCCCGGTGGTGGCGCTCAACCGGGCCGCCGCGGTGGCGATGCGCGACGGCCCGGCGGCCGGCCTCGCGCTGCTCGACGAGTTGGCGGACGAGCCTCTGCTGCGCGGCTATCACCCGTACCCCGCAAGCCGTGCCGATCTTCTGGACCGGCTGGGGCGGCGCGGCGAAGCCGTGGCGGCCTACCGTGACGCGCTGCGCCTGGCCGGCACCGACGCCGAGCGCGCGTTCCTGCGCCGCCGGATCACCGCGATCGAGGAGCCCGGCTGACAGGACAGCCCGCTGTCGCGAGGTGGCATCCGCGCCGCCTGGTCCCGTGCCGCCTGGTCCCGCGCCGCCTGGTCCCGCGCCGCCTGGTCCCGTGCCGCCTGGTCCCGTGCCGCCTGGTCCCGCGCCGCCCGGTCCCGTGCCGCCCTGACCCCGCGCCGCCCTGACCCCGCGCCGCCCTGACCCCGCGCCGCCTGGCCCCCCGCCCCCGTGCGCCCCGTCGACCCCGCGCCGGCGTCCTGCGGCTGGCATCTCGCACCTGGCACCTCCCCGCCTCGCCTCGCCTCGCCTCGCCGATCTTGGAACGCGCCGTCCCGGCCGTAGCCCACACCTGTGATCAAGCCCGGATAACCGCTCTGGCCTACGGCTGGCGTGGCCCGGCCGTAGCTCAGGCATGTGATCAAGCTCGGGTAGCCGTTCTGGTCTACGGCTGGCGTCGCCGGGCCGTAGCTCAGGCATGTGATCAAGCTCGGGTAGCCGCTCTGCCCTACGGCTGGCGTCGCCGGGCCGTAGCCAGCAGGGTCAGCACTGAGAGCCAGTGGGACCAGCGGGACTCGGCGTCGCGGGCGGGGAGCCCGCCCACAGATCTTGGCAAGTGGCGCCCATGTCGCAGCCGTCACTTGCCAAGATCGCGGCGGCCTACGACGTTGGCTACCCGTGGTGTTTCTGCTGGCAGGGCACGCAGAATCGGGCGTGCGGCAGGGCCTCCAGCCTTTCCGCCGGGATCGCCGTCTCGCACCGCTGGCAGAGGCCGTAGGTGCCGTCGGCGATCCGCCGCAGCGCGCCGCTGATCTGCTCCAGGCTCTGCCGGGTGGCGGCGAGCAGCGCGGCCCGGTCGTGGGCCTGCGCGGGGTCGCCGGTGTCGGCGTTGATCTCGGTGAGTTCCTTGAGCCGCGCGCTCTGTACCGCGAAATCCTCGCTCAATGACGCTCGGATATTGACGTCGATGGTCATGGTGAACGCTCCTGTTCGAAAAATGGGCCGGAAAACAAAAAGGGCCGAAGCTGTGCGCTTCGCCCTGGCGGTGATCGAGGATGTGCCTCCGCCGGTGGGCCGCGACCGGTGGGCGCGGGGCTCGGCAGACCCTGAGCAGCACTAACTCCCGCCACCACGGTGACGGCGAGCGAGTGCGAGCTCACGACCAGCATCCGGACACCATAGCCAATGCGCGCGGGTGCATCCACCGGCGGCCGCCGGAGCGAAGGACAGGGCGTAGGGAATCCACGAGACAGCTCAGGAGATCCGATGCGCACTCTGCTTCTCGGCCGCGCGGCCGCTGTCGGCGCGGTCAGCATGCTGGCCCTCGGCACGGCGGGAGCGTTGACCGCCTCCCCGGCGTACGCCAAAGCGAACTCCACGGTCACCGTCGTGCACGGCATTCCGGGCCAGCCGGTGGACGTCTACGTCAACGGCAAGAAGACCGTCCCGGACTTCCAGCCCGGCAAGGTGGCCGGCCCGCTGAGCCTGCCGGCCGGCCAGTACGACATCGCGCTGACCAAGCCCGGCGACGCGGTCGGCGACGCGCTGCTGACAGTCGACGACGCCGAGGTGCCCGGTGACGCGAACATCAGCCTCGTCGCCCACCTCACCGAGGCGGGCGAGCCGGCGCTGACGCCGTTCGTCAACGACACGTCGAAGGTCGCCGCCGGCAAGGCCCGGCTGATCGTCCGGCACGCCGCCGCGGCGCCCGCTGTCGACGTGCGCGCCGGTGGGCAGCCGGTCTTCGAGGACGTGACGAGCGGCAAGGAGGGCAAGGCGGACGTCGACGCCGGCACCGTCTCGGCCGACGTGGTCCTGGCCGGCACGGACACCCGGGTCCTCGGCCCGGCCGACCTGAACCTCAAGGAAGGCACCGCGACGGTCGTCTACGCGGTCGGCTCGGCCGAGGACGAGACCCTCGACATCGTCTCCCAGACGATCACCGGCCTGCACTCCGCGCCCGGTGGTGTGCCCAGCGGCGACGGCGGCCGCGCCGACAGCAAGACCGCACTTCCCTGGTACGGGGTCGGCGCCGTCGGCATCCTGCTGGCACTGCTCGGCGCCGTCCGGCTGGCGACCGCCCGTCGATGAGCATCGCCCCTGGTGACGGCACGTCCCGGCGCTTGCCGGGGCGTGCCCTGCTCCTGCTGGTGGCCGGGGTGGTCGTCGCGGTCACCGCCGGTGCTGCCGTGTGGTGGTCGCGGCCGGCGGCGGACTTCGGCACACCCGCGGTGACCGCGCTGATCTCGCCGTCTCCGGGCTCGCCGGCCGTCGCGTCTCCGGGCTCGTCGGCTTCGGGCTCGTCGGCCGTCGCGTCTCCGGGCTCGTCGTCTTCGGGCTCGTCGGCTTCGGGCTCTTCTGCCGATGGGGTTCCGGGGCGGGTGCCTATTGTGGACGGTGAGTTGCCGGCGGGTGGCGACACCGACGCGCCGGTCCGGCTGCGCATCCCCGCCCTCGATCTCGACGCGGACGTCGACGCGGTCGGTCTCGACGCCGCGACCGGGGACTTCGCCGTCCCGCCGAGCGTCGACCGGGTCGGCTGGTACCGGTACGGGCCCGGCTTCTCCGCGGACACCGGCTCGATCGTCGTCGCCGGGCACGTGGACAGCGCCGCCGAGGGTGACGGCGCCTTCTTCCGGCTCGGCGCCCTGGACTCCGGCGACCGGGTGACCCTGCTCGGGCCGGGCGGGCGGGACCGCACGTTCGAGGTGGTCGCCCGCGAGCGCTACCGCAAGACGGCGATCCCGCTGCCGAAGTACTTCGCCCGCGACGGCGAGGCGCGGCTCACGCTGATCACGTGCGGCGGCCCGTTCGACGAGAAGACCCGGCACTACCGCGACAACGTGGTGATCACCGCTGTCGCGGTGTGACGGCGGCGGTCACCCGTGGTCTTACCGGGACGGCGGCGGTCACCGCTGTCTTACCGGGACGGCAGCGCCGATTCGATGGCGGTGACCACCTCGGGGGCGTCCGGGGTGGTCTGCGGGGCGAACCGGGCGACGACCGTGCCGTCCGGGCCGACCAGGAACTTCTCGAAGTTCCACCGGACGTCACCGGTGTAGCCCTCGGCGTCCGGCTCGCCGGTCAGCGCCTGGTAGAGCGGGTGCCGCCGGTCGCCGTTGACCTCCACCTTCTCGGTCATCGGGAAGGTCACGCCGTAGGTCGCGCTGCAGAACTCGGCGATCTCGTCAGCGGTGCCCGGCTCCTGCCCGGCGAACTGGTTGCACGGCACGCCGAGCACCGTGAAGCCCCGATCGGCGTACCGTTTCTGCAGCTCTTCGAGCGTCCCGTACTGCGGCGTCAGCCCGCAGCGGGAGGCCACGTTGACGATGAGCGTGGCGGTGCCCCGGAACCGCGCGAGATCCAGCGGCTCGCCGCGAAGGTCGGCGATCTCCACGTCATAGATGGTCGACACGCGGTTCTCCTCCAGGAGTGGCGAGCTGATCTACCGTGCCAGCGTAACGGGCAACCTTCGCAGCCGTGCCGGCGTAACGGGCGGCCTTCGCGGCCCGTCTGCGCGCCGCACCCGCGGCCGAGCCGATCAGAACGGGGCAGGACCGCTGCCCGCGAGCGACACCAGGATCTGCGTCGCCAGCAGTCGCCGGACGCCCGTGACGGACACCGGCCCGACCTGGTCGTAGGGCAGCTCCAGGGACAGCCCCGCGCCGGAGTTGCGCACTTCTTCGGTGTTCTGGTCCGGGCGGAACGTGCCGCCCCAGCTCTCAGCGCCGGCGCGGTAGTTGGTGCTGAGCGAGGCCATCCCGGACACCCGTGTGCCGTCGGCGAGGGTCAGCCGGGCCGGACCGGAGTAAGTCGTCATGGTGAGTAACGGTAGCCGGAACGCCCCGCACAACCACAATCGGAACCCGGGGGCTCCGGGTCAGCGGGCCGGGAAAGTGCGCTTCACCTCGAGGTTGTGGAACCGGGGGCCGCCGGCGCGGAGCGCGTCTGATTTGGTCTTGGTTGGGCCCGAGCGGGTATCGCGTGCGCTCATCGCCCGTCCCGAAACGGATTCGCCGTTTCTGACCGGGTGGCCGGATCGAGGCCGCCGATCGCAGTGGTGCGGGGGCGCACGATCCGGTCGCGGAACGCCGATGGAATCACACCGCAGCTCGCGCCGGCGTGGACGAGGGCTCACCGCAGCCGTGTGTGTGCGCACGTCTGGGTCCTGGCGTAGACGCGGGACCACAATGCCGTTGGGTGCGACCTCATCGACCGCCGACCGCCGACCGCCGACCGCCGATGTTGGACGGTCCGAGGCAGTAGGCACAGTGCTCGCGGATCGATGATCCGGGCCGGCATCGCCAGGACGTCCGAAGCGCTGGATGCGGGAGGTGTCTGAGCCGGTGGAGCCGCCGGCGAGGATGATGGGGGTGTGCGGATCGAGGATGTGACTGCGGAGACCGTGCGGCCGGTGCGCCGGTCGCTGCTGGTGCAGCGCTGGGTGGACCTGAGCTTTCTGCACTGGGCGGTCGACCCGGCGCTCGTCGCGCCGCTGCTGCCGGCCGGCACGGTTCCGGACACCCTCGACGGGGTGACCTATGTCGGACTGATCGGGTTCCGGATGGTCGGGCTCGGCTTTCTGCGCGGCCCCGGCGTGCCCTATCTGGGCACGTTCTGCGAGACCAATGTACGGCTCTACAGCGTCGACCGCCGTGGCCGCCGTGCCGTGGTGTTCCTGTCCCTGGACGCGGAACGGCTTCTGCCGGTGCTGACGGCGCGGGCGACGCTGCGACTGCCGTACATGTGGTCGCGGATGCGCCTGACCCGCCGCGGTGACGTGCTCGACTACACGAGCCGGCGCCGGTGGCCCGCGACACCCGCGGCCACCAATCGGATGACGGTCCGGATCGCCGAGCCGATCGCGGAGCCGACCGAGCTGGAGCACTTCGTCACGGCCCGCTGGGGCCTGCACACCCGCGCCTGGGGCCGATCGCTGCACCTGCCGAACGAGCATCCGCGCTGGCCGCTGCACCGCGCCGAGCTGCTCGCCCTGGACGACACCCTGATCACTGCGGCGGGCCTGCCGGCGCCGTCCGGGCCGCCGGACAGCGTCCTGTATTCGCCGGGCGTCAGGGTCACCTTCGGCGCGCCCGACGTGCTGCGCCCCTGACCCGTCACCGCTCTGGGCAGTTTCGGTCACTTGGCGAAGTGGTACATATGCCACATGCTTGATCATTCCAAGGCCCCGCTGCTGGACGCCCTCGCCGACTACCACCGGCAGGACCGATACGGGTTCACCCCGCCTGGCCACCGGCAGGGGCGCGGCGCGGACCCGCGGGCCCGGGCGGTGCTGGGGGAGCAGACGTACCGGGCGGACGTGCTGGCCGCCAGCGGCCTCGACGACCGGGCGTCGTCGCGGGGGTTCCTCGCCGAGGCGGAGCGGCTGATGGCCGACGCGGTCGGGTCGGACCAGGCGTTCTTCTCCACCGCGGGCAGCTCGCTGTCGGTCAAGGCCGCGATGCTCGCCGTCGCCGGAGATCGCGGTGAGCTGCTGATCGGCCGGGACGCGCACAAGTCCGTGGTGGCCGGGCTGGTCTTCACCGGGGTGGAACCGCGCTGGGTCAAGGTGCGCTACGACGACGAGCTGCACCTCGCCCACCCGCCGTCGCCGGAGCAGCTGGAGGAGGCGTGGGAGCGGCACCCGACAGCGGCCGGCGCGCTGATCGTCAGCCCCACCCCGTACGGGACGTGCGCCGACATCGCCGCTCTCGCCGACATCTGCCACCGGCGTGGCAAGCCGCTGATCGTCGACGAGGCGTGGGGTGCTCACCTGCCGTTCCACCCCGACCTGCCGACCTGGGCGATGAACGCCGGCGCGGACATCTGCGTGGTCAGCGTGCACAAGATGGGGGCGGGCCTCGAGCAGGGCTCGGTGCTGCACTCGCGGGGTGACCTGATCGACCCGGCGCACCTGGCCGCCTGCGCCGATCTGCTGATGACCACCAGCCCCAACGTGATCGTGTACGCCGCCCTCGACGGCTGGCGTCGGCAGATGGTGGAAAACGGTCACCGGCTGCTGTCGGACGCGATCGCGCTCGCCCGCGGCCTGCGGTCGGACATCGCCGGGCTGCCCGGCCTGCGAGTGATCGAGGACCGGTTGATCGCGGTCGAGGCCAGCCACGACCTCGACCCGCTGCAGATCCTCATCGACGTCAGCGAGCTGGGCATCAACGGCTACCAGGCGGCTGACTGGCTCCGCGAGCACCGCAGGATCGACGTGGGACTGTCCGACCACCGCCGGATCCTCGCCACCATGTCGATGGCCGACGACGCCGGCACGGCCGCCCGGCTGATTGAAGGGCTGCGCGGCCTGGTCACGGCCGCGCCCGGCCTGCCGGCGGCGTCCACCGTGGAGCTTCCGCCGCCGGCACAGTTCGACCTGGAGCCGGTGATCTCCCCGCGCGAGGCCTTCTTCGGCCGCACCGAGACCGTCAAGGTGGACGAGGCGGCCGGCCGGGTCTGCGCGGAGCAGATCACCCCGTACCCGCCGGGAATTCCCGCTCTTCTCCCCGGTGAGCGGATCACCGAGGAGATGCTGGACTACCTGCGGTCCGGGCTCGCCGCCGGCATGGTCCTGCCGGACCCTTCCGACAAGACCTTGGAGACGGTACGCGTCGTCAGCGACCTCAGTCCGTCAGGTGCGCGCCGATCTCCGTCTCGCTGACCCGGTTCGGTTCGAGGACCCGGTGCAGGAACTCCCGGGTACGCGCCTCGCGGGGCCGGCCGAACACCTCCGCGGGCCGGCCCTGCTCGACGATCACGCCGCCGTCCATGAAGACGACCCGGGAGGCGACCTCTCGGGCGAACGCCATCTCGTGCGTGACCACCAGCATGGTCATGCCCTCGGCGGCCAGGCCGCGCATCACCGCGAGCACCTCGCCGACGAGTTCCGGGTCGAGCGCGCTGGTCGGCTCGTCGAAGAGCATCAGCTGCGGGTCCATCGCCAGCGCGCGGGCGATGGCCGCGCGCTGCTGCTGCCCGCCGGACAACTGCGCGGGGTACGCGCCGGCCTTGTCGACGAGTCCCACACGCTCCAGATTCGCTGTCGCGATCCGGTCCGCCTCGGCGCGGCTGCGTCCCAGCACCCGGCGCTGGGCGATGGTGACGTTCTCCCGGACGGTGAGGTGCCCGAACAGGTTGAACTGCTGGAAGACCATGCCGATGCCCCGGCGGACGGCGTCGATGTCGCAGTCCGGGTCGGTGACCTCGACGCCGGCCACCCGGATCGAACCGGAGGTCGGCTCCTCCAGCAGGTTCACGCAGCGCAGCAGCGTCGACTTGCCGGAGCCGGACGGGCCGATCACGCAGACGACCTCGCCCGGCTCGACCGACAGGTCGATGCCGCGCAGCACCTCCAGGGCGCCGAAGGACTTGTGCAACTGACCGATCTCGATGGTGGACATGCCTGTCACCTCTCCCTCGCGGCGCGGCGCTCCAGCGCGCGGACCACCTGCGACAGCGGCAGGGTGATCAGCAGGTAGAGCAGCCCGGCCACGACCAGGGGCGTGGGGTTGACCCGGGTGTTGAGTGTGTCACCGGCGAACTTGGTCAGCTCGATCGTCGCCGGGGTGACGCCGAGGACGTACACCAGGGAAGTGTCCTTCGTCAGCAGGATGATCTCGTTCGTCAGCGGGGGGATGACGATGCGGAATGCCTGCGGGAGCACGATGGAGATCATCGCGCGGGTGTGTGACATGCCGAGCGTCCGCGCCGCCTCCAGCTGGCCTTTCGGGACGGCCTGGATGCCGGCGCGGATGGTCTCCGCCATGTACGCGGCCGCGGTGAGCCCGAGCCCCACGGTGACCGATCCGTAGACGCCACCGGGGATCTCCCGGTCCGGGAAGGCGAGGGGCACGCCGTACCCGACCATGAAGAGCACCAGCAGGGCCGGCAGACCCCGGAACAATTCGATGTACGCGGTGGCGGCCCACCGGTACGGCAGGATCGACGACAGTCGCATCAGCGCGAGGATCAGCCCCAGGGTGAGGCCGAACACGAACGCCAGCAGCGTGTAGATGATCGTGTTGCGCAGCGCGACGGTGATCGCCTCGGGGAACATGCTCCCGGCGATGTCCGCCTGGAAGAAGGCGTCGGACAGCCGAGCCCAGTCCGCGGAGGCGGCCACCGCCACGATGGCCAGTGCGAAGACGACGTAGCCGGCGATGCGGGCGACCCGCTGCCGCCGGCGGCGACTGAGTTTCATGTGTGGTGGCTCGATTGTGCGCGTCAGCTGGCCGGCTTCGCGCCGATCCACTCCGCGTAGATCTTGTCGTAGGTGCCGTCCGAGCGCGCCGCCGCGATCGCCGCGTTCACCTCGGCGAGCAGCTTCGCGTTGCCCTTCTTCACGGCGAAGCCGTACTGCTCGCCGGTGTCGAAGCCGGCCGCGACCGCGACCTTGCCGGGGTTCGCCTTGAGGTACTCGTTCCAGACCGGCAGGTCGTTGACGGCAGCCTCGACCTGGTTGGTCACGAGCGCCTGCTGCAGAGCGGCGAGATCGCGGTACGAGACCACCTCGATCTTCAGGCCCTTCTCCTTGACCTGGGCGTTGATGTACTCCTCGCCGGTGGTGCCGCCCTGCACGCCGAGGCGCTTGCCGGCCAGCTCGTCGAGGGTGGCGACCTTCTTGCCGGCGACCACGGCGAGCGCCTGGGTCGCGTCGAAGTACGGCTCGGAGAAGTCGAGTACCTGCTTGCGCTCGTCGGTGATCGTCATGCCGGCCGCGGCCACGTCACACTTGCCGGAGTTGAGGTCGGCGCCGGACTTGATGCCCTCGAACGGCGTGTCCACGATCTCCTGCTTCACGTTCAGCTTCGCGGCGACCAGGTCGATCAGCGCCACGTCGAAGCCCACCACCTTGCCGGAGTCGTCCTTCGACTGGAACGGCGCGTACGGCAGGTGCGTGCAGGTGGTGAGCGCGCCGGCCTTGATCAGTGGCACGCCGCTGTCGCTGGTGCCGCCGGTGTCTTCTTTGGCACACCCGGCGGCGCCGACCGCCAGCAGCGCGGCGGCCGCCAGGGCCGCCGCCGTACGGGCGTGGTGCAGCTTCGTCATTATGTTCTCCCCGGGGGTCCCGACTCGTGGTCGCATTTCGGTCAACCCAGCTTAAGTCATGTAGATCCATTTCCGATCACTGCGGTAGGGGAGGTATGCCCGGGGGTCAGGGGAGTGATCGCAGGAACTGATCGGGGCCCTGGAGAAGTGGGCAGCTCACCGCGGAGTGGCAGGACTCCCAGAGCGAGGCGTGGACGGATCCGAGGGGGTGCTGGACGGCGATCTGCTCGCCGTCGTAGACGACGACGAAGCCGGTGGAGGGGTCGCCGAGGGTAAGCGGGCGAGTGGCGGGTCGTTGGGGGATGTCAGGTCGCTGGGGCCCGTCGGGTCGCTGGGGCATGGTGGGTCGCTGGGGCTTGCTGGGGAAGGTTCTGGTGCCGGCCGGTTTGCCCTTGGCCGGGTCGACCCGCACCGGCCTGGTCTTGGCCGGCTTGTTCTTCACCGGCTTGGCCTTCGGCGGTTTGTATGTCACCGGCTTGGCGGCGGCGGGCTTGCCAGCGGCGGGCTTGGCGGCAGCCGGCTTGGCGGCGGCGGGCTTGGCGGCGGCGGGCTTGTCAGCGGCGGGCTTGGCGGGGGTCGGCGGAGTGGTGGTCGCGGGTTTCGCAGGCGGGGGCGGACTGTCGTCGGGCTCCGCGGCGTACGGCTTCGCGCTGGTGGGACGAGTGTCGACGGGTTCGGTGGAGACGGCCGGCGACGGCTGACTTGCGGTGGGTGGCTGGCTTGCGGCCGGCTGACTCGCGCTGGGCGACGGGCCGGCGGACGGTGCCACCGAGGCGGGCTGGCTGCCGGCCGAAGCCGAAGCCGAGACCGACGGCGCCGGCTGGCTGCCATCGGCACTGGGCTGGGCGGCCGCTGGCCCTGGTGACCCGCCGGCACCGGGATCAGCCGGAACCGGGGACCCCTTCGGGCCGAGAATCCGCAGCACATAGGCATCCGCGTCAGCGTCGGCGCTGGGGCCGGGCTCGGGACCGTCAGCCAGGGCCAGCAGCGACGGCGGCAGTGCCGTGACGACGGTGATCCCCGCGACGGCGACGATCCTGCGCATCCGGTCGACCTCCTCAAGCTAGGGACAATCTCCCCGAGGCTAACGCCGTAACAGACATAACGGTCATAACTCGCATTACTCCCGCGCGCCGTCACCCCTCTCCGGCGCTGCGTGCGCGGCGGTGTCCCGTCAGCTCCGTACACTCGATCGGGTGAGCATCGGCAAGGGCGACATCGCGCCCGACTTCGAACTTCCCGACCAGGACGGCGTCCCGCGTCGGCTGACCGATCTCCTGGCGGACGGGCCCGTCGTCCTCTTCTTCTACCCCGGTGCGATGACGAAGGGGTGCACCGCGGAGGCGTGCCACTTCCGCGACCTGGCCGCCGAGTACCGGGCGGCCGGGGTGCAGCGGGTCGGCGTCAGCAAGGACCCGGTGGAGAAGCAGAAGCGCTTCGCGGACGCTCACACCTTCGACTATCCGCTGTTGTCCGATCCGGATTCGACGACCATCGCGGCGTACGGGGTGAAGCGCAAGCTGAGTCTCGGCCCGCTGAGCACGAAGCGGATGACTTTCGTGATCGGGGCCGACGGCAGGATCCTCGATGTGATCCACAGCGAGCTGGACATGAATCAGCACGCGGCGCAGGCGCTGAGCGTGGCGGTCGCCGCCAAGGCCTGACCTGCGGGGCCTGACCTGCAGGGCCTGACCTGGCCGTTAGGGCGAAACGCCCGATATGAAAGCAAATATTTCTTACTGTGGTGGACATGGTCAGGTCCATCCAGCGGCGGTGTGGCGCCGGGCTGCTCGCTGTCGTCGTCATGGGCCTGGTGGCCGTCGTCTACCCCGGACCTGCCGAGGCGGTGGTCGTCGATGGCGACATCTCCGATGTCGCCCTCTATCACCGCACGTCCAGCGGGGTGACCACGCGCGTCTCGCCGGACGGATCATCGGCGGTCCTCGGCGACGTCTCGTCGGGGCTCGACGGCAGCGCCGGCATCGAGGTCGACGACGACGGCACCGTCTACGTGACGAACAACTACACCAGCAAGATCTACAAGATCCCGCCCGGTGGTGTCGCGACCCAGGTGCCGTTCACCACGCATCTGTCGAGTCCCACCGATGTCGCCGTCGACGGTTCCGGCGCGCTGTACACGACCACCGCCTCCTTCGGCGGCGTGGTGCGGCGGGCAGCCGACGGCACCGAAACCTCGTTCACCTTCACCGGCATCTGGTCGATCGGCGACATGGTGGTCGACGACGAGGGCAGCATCTACCTGCTGGACGGCATGCAGGACCTGCTGGTGAAGCAGGACGCTCAGGGCAACCAGAGCACGATCGCCCAGTACCCGGACATCGCGGCGACCGGCTCGCTGGCGATCGACGACCAGAAACGGCTCTACGTCGGTTCCAGTTCGGGCAGCATCTACCGGATCACCCAGGGCGCCGGCACGGTGGAGACGATCACCACGGCCGCCGGCGGTGTGGTCAGTCTCGCGGTGGCGGGGAACGGTGACGTCCTGGCGGCCCGGTTCACCGAGGACGTGGTCCGGGTGCTCGCGGACGGCACCGTGCTGCCCGCACTCGCCCAGATCACCCAGCTGAACGGTCTGGCCGTCCGGACGGTTCCGGATCCGCCGGACAATGTGACAGCCACGCCCGGAGTCGCCTCGGCCGGCGTCAGCTGGGATCCCGCCGCGACGAACGGCGGCGATCCGGTCGTGCGCTACGCGGTGGTCTCCGACCCCGGCGGCCTGACGTGCGTCTCGAACAACCCGGCGAACACCGGGTGCACGGTCACCGGCCTCGCGAACGGGCAGGCGTACACGTTCCGGGTCAGAGCGTCGAACTCGGTGGCCGAGGCCGGGGAGTCCCTGCTCAGCGCCGCCTCCGGCCCGGTCACGCCGGGCCTGCCGTCCGCGCCCACGTCGCTGCAGGCCACGCCGGGTGACGAGTCGGCCGGGATCTCCTTCCTCCCCGGCAGCCCGGGCGCGGATCCGAACCAGGATTTCGAGACCTCCACCGACCAGTGGCAGAGCTGGCAGCCGCTCACCACCGCGCCCGGCAACGGCGGAACGCTGACCGGCACGGTGACGAACCTGCCCAACGACGTGCCGACAGAGATCCGCCTCCGCGGCCGGAACTCGTTCGGCCCCGGGCCGGACGCCGACACCACCGTCGTCGCGGTAGCGCCGGCGCCCTCGGCCTCACCGTCCGCCTCGCCGTCGGTCTCTCCGTCCGCCTCGCCGTCGGTCTCGCTGTCGGTCTCGCCGTCGGCGTCCTCGTCGCCTTCGCTGTCGGCCTCACCGTCGCCGCCCACCACCACCCGGCCGCCGGCGCCGGCGCCCGCACCCTCCTCGGCCCCGCCCACGTCGTCGTCACCGAGCCCCACGGCCACCGTCACAGCGGCGCCCACCACGCCGCCCGCGCCGACCGTGCCGAACCCGCCGACCGGCGTCACAGTGGTCGCCGGCACCTCCTCGCTCCAGGTCTCCTGGCAGGCGCCGCAGGCCAACGGCGTGCCGGTCACCGGTTACCGCGCGATCGCCGACCCCGGTCCGGCCAGCTGCGTCACCACCGGAGCGACGAACTGCGTCCTCGGTGGCACTGCCGGTGTGCCCTATCGGGTACGCGTCGTGGCGCTCTCCGCCAAGGGCCTCTCCACGCCGTCGGCCTACTCCGGCTCCGCGACACCGTCCGCCCCGCCCGTGGCCACGACGCCGCCGAGCACCGGGGTGCCGCTCGCCACCGACCAGGGACGCATCTCCAACGCGTCACCCGGCCAGGACCTCACGCTGGTCGGCACCGGCTACGCGGCGTTCTCGACGGTGACCCTCACCGTCTACTCGGAGCCGATCGTGCTGGCGAAGGTCACGACCGACCGCGACGGCGCGTTCCGGCAGGCCGTGACAGTGCCCGGCGACCTGGCCCACGGCACGCACTTGTTCACCGCGACCGGGGTGGACAGAAGCGGCGAACTCCGCACGATGCGCATGGACGTGACGGTCCGCCCCAAGCCCAGCACGCTGCCGGTCACGGGCTCGAGCATCCTGTGGATGCTCGTCACCGGGCTGAGCCTCACCACGGCCGGCGCCGCTCTCCGCAGCGTCGGTCCCTGAGCTCGGCAGCGGCCGTCTCCGAGTGGGATCGGCAGCGTCCGGACGTCAGCCGGCCGCTGCCGTGACGTCGATCCCGGCGCGCTCAGCCAGTCCCGGAAAGGTCCTCGCCTGGTGATCAGCAGAACCGGGGCAGGTGGTGGGCCAGCTGGGCGCGCCACGACGGCCAGTCGTGCGGGACGTCGAACCCCCAGAGATCCCATTCATGGGGTACGGCCTTGGCCGCCAGCAGTTCCGCCATCTGCCGTGTCGACGCCAGCGAGCCGGTCGTGTCCTCCCATTGACCCTGCCCGCAGACGAGCAGGACGGAGAGCCGGGACCGCAGCCAGTCCAGGTGGTCGCCGTGCAGGTTGGCGACGTACGCGGCAGGGTTGTTGAAGTAGACGGCGTCGCCGGGCTCGCCCCACCCGTACCACGTGGTGGGGTTGAAGTTGCCGGAGAAGCAGAGCGCCAGCGGGAACAGGTCGGCGCGCTTGAAGGCGAAGTTGAGGGCGTGGAACGCGCCGAGCGAGCAGCCCGCCGTCACGATCTCGGTGGCGCCGCCGCTGTCGTCGCGGATGTGCGGGACGACGGCGTCCACGATCCACGACTCGTAGGCGCCGTGCCGCAGCGCCCGCTCCTCGATCGGGAGCTCGGCCGCCGACCAGGTCCCGCCGTCGAACGAGCCGACACAGTAGAGCTTGACCCGTCCCGCGTCGATCAGATCCTCGACCGCCGACACCATGCCCCGGTCGGCGAACTCCTGCGGGTGACCGCCCTCGCTGGGAAACACCAGGACGGGCCGGCCGTAGTGCCCGTAGGCGGCGATCCCGCCGCGGATGCCGGAGGGGGTTCGCAGCTCAGCCGTGTAGTGCCGCATGCCGCCATTCTCGCAGTGGCCGTCATTGACCGGTGTGGAACTCTGGAAAGGTGACGAGCCAGGACACCGTTCTCAACCCGCTCGCCGTGGCGCTGGATGTGCTCAGAGCCGGCGCCCCGACGGAGATTATGGGTGCGCCTGCGGCGTGGCCGCGGTGGGAGGCTCTTCTGCCTCATGCGTTGGCGGCGACCGAGTTCGCCAGCGGAAACAGGGATCGGGCAGCGTCGATCACGGCTGATAGGCAGGCTGCCGAAAGCTGTGCGTGGCTCTTGGATCGCTCCGCTACTTACCTGCAGGTGTTCGGTCGGCCCCGCGAGGCTCGTCCGCTGGCGGAACGTGCTCTCTCCATCGATGAGTCCCTCTTCGGTCCCACTCATCTGGAAGTCAGCACCGACCTGGGCAACCTCGCTCTGATACTGAGAGATTTGGGCGAGTTGTCCATCGCTCGTGAGCTGGCTGAACGCGGCCTGGCCATCTCTGAGACGATCTTCGGCTCGGACCATCCGGTCGTCGGTGTCCGCCTGAGCAGCCTCGCCGTCATTCTGCGGGCTTCAGGCGAGGCCGCTGCCGCGCGTGAGTTCAGCGAGCGGGCGCTGGCCATCGCTGAGACTGCCTACGGCCCTGAGCACCCGACGATCAGTATCCGTTTGAACAATCTCGCCCTGGTTCTGAGGGATCTTGGAGAGCTGTCGGCAGCGCGTGAGTTGACCGAGCGGGCTTTGGCCATCGCTGAGGCTGCCCATGGCCCGTACCACCCGGACGTCGGTACCTGCCTGGGCAACCTTGCATTACTTTTGAGGGATCTCGGTGAACTGCCGGTGGCGCGTGAGTTGAGCGAGCGGGCTCTAGCCCCGTACTTCGCACATGCTTTGGAGTGAACGGCCGTCACTCTGATCAAGATCGATGTGTTGGTCGGGTATGGGTGTAGCAGGTGCTCCT
>NZ_JBEZZR010000062.1:0-29101 GCF_040639325.1 Actinoplanes sp. NPDC023936
CCGGAGCCGCCGGGTAGCGCGATCCGCAGCGGGAACTGCCCGAAGATCGAGTCCTTCTTCGTGTACAGCGCCTCGATCCCGGCCAGGGTCTGCGAAGCGAGGATGAGGTGGATGCCGTAGGAGCGGCCCTTGCGAGCAAGGTCCTCCAGTGCCGCGACGGCGTCGCGGGCGAGGGTGTCGTTGGCGCCGAACAGCACCTGGAACTCATCGATCACGACCACCAGCCGAGGCAGCGCCACATCGGAGCTGGCACGCAGGTCGGCCAGCTTGGTCACCCCGGCGCCCTTGAGCGCGGCGGCGCGGCGATTCATCTCCCGAGCCAATGCCTGCAGGACCGCGAGCCCGTACTCGCGGTCGGACTCGATGCCGACCGTACGGGCGTGCGGGATCCAGGACGGGTCCTTCAGGGTGGGCGTGAATTCGACGAACGACACGCCCTCCTTGAAGTCGAGCAGGTACAGACCCAGCTCGTCCGGGGAGTATCGCGACGCGAGTGCGTACAGCAGGATCAGCAACAGGTTTGTCTTGCCCGCACCGGACCTGCCGGCGAGCAGCATGTGCGGTGTCGCGTCATCCAAAACGAGGTCGTACGGGATCCGCCCGTCCCGGCCGACCACTGCCCGCACCCCGGTCGCGGAGGACTCCTGCCAGATCCGGTCCGGCATCAGTGAGGCGAAGTCGGTGCGCCGGGCCACCGCCGCGGTCGCCGCCATCCGGCGGCTGACCTCGGCCGCCACGTCCTCACTGGCACCAGGATCAAGCCGGACAGGTGCGGCGAGGCCGCTGCCGTCGACCGACAACCGGTACGGGCCTGGCGGCTCCGACATCGTCCACCAGCCGTCCCCGGCCGTACTCAACGTCGTGGTGTGGTCCAGCCGTGGTGGCCCGTCGCCGTGCATCAGCGCGGGCGGCCAGCCCGCCAGCAGCAGGTGCACCCGCGAGGCCGGGCCGGCATGGGCGATGGCTGCCAGCCGCGCCCACTCGGCACGCCCATGCCCCGACGGCAGGGCGGCGACGGCGATCAGCAGCACCGGCGGTGCCGGCAGATCACCAGCTTGTACCGCGGTGATCTGCTGCTCTGCCTCGTCAAGAGCCGTCCGGAGCCCGGCGAGCGTCGTTACCGGGGCGGCCCACACCTCGGCATCGATGAGCGGCCGGAACGCAGTGAACGCTGAGCCGAGCATCGCCCCGTCCACCGGCAGCACCCGCACGCTGCCCTCCGGCAACGCCGCGATCGTGCGCACGAGGACACCTCGCAGCCATGCCGCCACGGACCGGTCTCGGGCATCGGTGTCGATCGCCAGATGGCCGGCGCCGACGAACGGGGCTGCCGCCCAGAACACGCTGCCGCGGATCGGCTCCGCATCACCAACTCGCAGCAACAGCGGGCCACCTGCCCGCGCATCACGGCCCAGCGGACGGCCAATAATCGATCCGTCGACTGGCAGGCCGAGCCAGCCTGGCAGGCCAACCTGCGCGACTGCCTGTAGCTGAGCTACCAACCGTCGCAGCTCATCGTCGGCTGTCGCCCCGGCGAACTGGTCATCCTCCAGTGCGCTGACCGCTGCCTCGGCATCAAGAAGCAACGACGTGGCCTGTCGATGCAAGTCCACCGCGCGCCCAAGAAACTGCGCGATAGTACCCACCGCGGCCCTCCCGTGGCGATGCGGTATCAATCGGGCGTCACCCTATCGGACACCTGCACGCGGTGTCATGCCTCTGTGTCAATGTGTGATCATCAGTCGCTAACGCGGGCAATTTATCGGTGCCGCTAAAGCGTATTCAGCCCAGATGAGCGATTCGTCGGCGTCGCCGTCAGCGCCTTCTGCCGGGTTCTACGCGAGCCATACCTGAACGGGGGAAGCGCCGCAGGCTCCACAACTCTCCGTGATGCCGGTGCGCAGCGGCGGCACCGGTGTTAGAAGTGCAACGAAATAGACGCCCCTTACCGTCGAAAACATCGCCGTTACGACGGATAGCACTCTTCCCGCCGGAAGCCGCAGTGACGTTCTGTGACGGGACATGATACGTTTCGACCTCCCATGAGTGCGGACGCGGGGCGGTGGCATGGAAGCTTTGCTAGCTGAGGATCCGCAGCAGGTCGGCCCCTACAAGATCGTGGGTCGGCTGGGAGCCGGCGGCATGGGACAGGTCTTTCTCGGCGTCTCACCGACGGCAGACCGGGTGGCCGTCAAGGTCATCAAGAGTGTGCTGCTCGACGATGCGGACTTCCGGGAGCGCTTCGCCCTGGAGGTCGTCAACCTCAAGACTGTGTACGGCGCCCGGGTCGCGCGATTCGAGGGTGCCGGTCTGGATGACGAGCCACCCTGGCTGGCGGTGGAGTACATCGAGGGACCGACGCTCAAGCGGCATGTGGAGCGCTCAGGAACGTTGGATGTCACCCTGGCCGCCATGCTTGGCGCCCAACTGGCCGACGGCCTGGGCAAGATTCACGAGGCCGGCGTCCTGCACCGGGACCTCAAACCGCAGAACATCCTGCTTGGTAAGGACGGGCCCAAGGTCATCGACTTCGGGCTGGCGAAGGTGCTCCTGGGCCCCGACCACCAGGTGACCGAACCTGGTCACTGGATCGGCACCCTGGCGTACATGTCACCCGAGCAGGTACGAGCCGACAACGACCTGGACGCGTCCACAGATGTGTACGCACTGGGTGCGACGCTCGCCTACGCGGTCACCGGCCGCCTGCTGTATCCGGGGCCGGCTGGCATTGTGATGGCCCATCGCATCAGCGACCCTGTGATCCAGCCCGATCTGACCGGCGCGCCGCCGGAGCTGGTGCCGCTCCTCGGTCTGATGCTCGCCCACGAGCCGACGGCCCGGCCTGGTGTGAAGGTGGTGCACGACCAGCTCATTGCCCTGGCCAAGGCCAGTGGGCAGGCCGTGTCGGCCATCCGCCGACGCCTGATCAAGGCGACGTTCGACGCGCCTCCACCGATCGTGGTGCCGCCAGAGTTGTCGGATCCGCGCGCGGACCCGGAAGATGCCGGAGACCGACCGGACCCGACTCCCGAGCCGCCGAAGTCCAAACCAACTGAGGCGGACGTGAGCTGGCTCGCCGACGAGCTCCGGGCCGCATACGCCCGGGACGCGGCTTTCTGACGAGTTCGGACGGACAGCCACAAGCGATCACGGATGCGAGACACATGAGCACGGAACCCCGGTCACCATTTCCGCCAGGAGCGCGGATTCTCGTCCGCGACGAGGAGTGGCTGGTCAAGCGCGCAGTCCCCACGGACCATGACGGTACGAAGATCGAGGCGATCGGAGTCTCCGAGTACGTGCGGGACATGCCGGCCACGTTCTTCACGGAGATCGACACGGTCGAAGTGCTCCGGCCCGAGGACACCCTGCTGGTGACCGATAACTCGCCGAGGTTCCGGCGCAGTCGTCTCTTCTTGGAGGCGGTGCTGCGCCGGACCCCGCTGCCGCGCTCGGAGCGTGGGCTGGCGTTGTCGGGCGGTTTCGTCGCCGATCCACTGGTCTACCAGCAGCGGCCGGCCGAACTCGCGCTTTCGTCATTGCGCCCGCGGATGCTGCTCGCCGACGTAGTCGGACTGGGCAAGACGCTGGAGATCGGCATGATCCTCGCTGAGTTGGTACGCCGTGGACGAGGCGACCGGATGCTCGTGGTCACCCCGCAACACATCCTCGACCAGTTCCAGCGGGAGATGTGGACCCGGTTCTCGATCCCGTTGGTGCGCCTCGACTCCAGCGGCCTGGAGCGCATCCAGCGCGAGATCCCGGCTGGCCGGAACCCGTTCACCTACTTCCGGCGGATCATCATCTCGATCGACACGTTGAAGCGGGTCGCCGAGTACGAGCACCACCTGAAGAACGTCTGGTGGGACGCGGTCGTCATCGACGAGTCGCACAACCTGATCGGCGGAACCAGCCTGCGTAACCGGCTGGCCCGGCTACTCGCCTCCCGCAGTGACGCTCTGCTTCTGGCGAGCGCGACACCGCACAACGGCGACAAACGGTCCTTCGCCGACCTCATCAGACTGCTCGACCCGGCCGCGATCGCCGACCGGGACAACTACACGGCCGCGGACATCGCCCATGTCTACCTGCGCCGCACCAAGATCAGTCCGGAGGTACGCGACCAGATCGGCGAACAGTGGGCAGACCGAGGCCCCTCGGTGCCGACGCATTGCGAGGCCACACCGGCGGAGGAGGCCGTCTTCCAGGAGCTGACGACGACCTGGCTGGCCAAGGACGGCGTCAGCACCGGCGCGGGTCGGCGTCTGCTGCCATACACGATGGTCAAGGCATTCCTGTCCTCGCACCGCGCGCTGGCTGACACTGTGGGTAACCGGCTCAGCTCGTCGAGCTGCACCGATCCCGTCGAGCGTGACGCGCTGACCCGCCTGCAAAAGCTGACCGGCGCCATGTCCGACGATGACTCGGCGAAGTTGTCGGCCCTGGTCGCCCGGCTGACCGACATCGGCGTCGGGGCGAAGAGCAGCACGCGAGTTGTGGTGTTCTCCGAGCGGGTGTCGACCCTCGAATGGCTCGCCACGGCCCTTCCCGCCCGCCTCGGGCTGACCAAGGCCGCGATCCGCGTCATGCACGGTGGGCGGACGGACACCGAACAGCAACAGATCGTCGAGGAGTTCTCCCTCGCCGGCAGCGACGTCCGGCTCCTGCTCACAGGCGACATCGCCTCTGAGGGCGTCAACCTTCACACCCAGTGTCATCACCTGGTCCACTACGACCTGCCGTGGAGCCTGATCCGGATCGAGCAGCGTAACGGCCGAATCGACCGGTACGGGCAGCGGCACAAGCCGAAGTTCGACGCGCTGATCCTCACCTCTGCGACGAAGGACGCGCTCGACGACCGGTCAGTTGCCGAACACCTCCTCAAGCGAGAGGAAGCAGCGCACCGGAGCCTCGGCACCGCCGAAGCGGTCACCGGCGAGTACCTTCCGGAACGGGAGGAACGCCGCCTCGTCCAGGACCTGCTGGCGGGCAAGACCGTCGAACAGTCGCTGGAAGCGGTCGAGGAACGGGATGTACTGGCCGACCTGCTGGGCGGCGTGGGGGAGACTCCGACCAGTCCAACACCGCCCAAGGCGAGCATCCCGACACTGTTCGAGAGCACCGAGGCTTTCGTCGACCAGGCGTTGGCCGAGGTCTTCGACGCAGCCGAGGATTCTATCGGCTTGCATCGCGAACCGGGTCTGCTCAGTTTCGACGTCCCGCCGGATCTCACATCCCGACTGTCCGACCTCCCGCGCTCCTACCTCGCGGCACAGCGCACCGAGCGAGGGCTCCGACTGCGGGTCACATTCGACCGGCACCTCGCCCAGGCGAAACTGGCGCAGGCACGGCGGCTCAGCAAGACCGCATGGCCGGACGTCACCTTCGTCAGCGACGTGCACCCGATGGTCGATTGGCTGGTCGACAAGGTCCTACTCCGGCTCGGCCGCCAGCAGGCCCCGGTGCTGATCGCGGACGTGCAGGAGCCGACGTACTTGGTCCAGGGGGTCTACTGCAACCGGCTAGGTCAGCCGACCGTCGTCGAATGGATGGCAGTGAGCGGCCTCCCCGGAACGGCCAAGATCCAGACCCTGTCCGAGGCACTGGACTTGGGCCGTGTGGGCCCGAACATGACCAACCCACTGGCGCCGCTCGACCTGGAGGAACTTCAGAAAGAGGTGCCGGCCGCGATCGCCGCCGCGCGGGACCGCCTGGCCGAGAAGCGGCAGCGTTGGGATGAGATCGCGGAGAAGCCGATTCGCGACTATCGCCGTCAACTTCAACGGTGGGTGCAGGGCAGTCTGTTCGACGACGACCAGGCGAGTGCGGGCCAGAAGACCCGCCGCAAGCGTGCGGTCGAGTCAATCGTGGCTGAGCAGGAGGAGCTGATCGGACGGTTGGCGACCGACGGGGAGCCGCTACTGCGGTTGCTGGCCGTTCTCGTAGCCCCGACCGACGGAGGGGAACAGGGACGATGACGTTCGACGCGATCGCCAACCGCGGCGAATACCTGTCCGCGTACTACCTCGCCGAGGTCCTCCCGCGCGACCTGAAGAAGAAGGACGAGGGACTGCTCGCCAGATGGGCGAAGGAGGAGAGCGACGGCCGGCCGACCCCTCGGGTCGGTATCCGGGCGCTGCGCCGCGATTACCTCGACACCAAGACCGACCTGGCCGACCTCGGCGACGCGGAGAAACGCCGCACCGTCCTGCACGACCTGCACACCACCATCCTCACCCGTCTCGGCTATCTGAAACCGGGCACGACACATCGCGAACCGGTGTCGATCACCGTCGAACGTGCCAATCACGAGTACCAGGTTCACGTCGCGCACGCCGAACCCGGAATCGTGGTCATCGAGTGTGGCTGGGCCACGGACCCGGATGAGGTCGTTGACCCCGACGAAGACGGCGGCCGTCTCCGTTACCCATTCGATCTGGACCGGCGGGAACGCATCGGGAGCGGGTTTGCGCTCGCCGGCTGGTTGTTCGGGGCAGAATACAACCCGCCCCGGTACGTGCTGATCCTGTGCGGTGGCGTCCTGGCCCTCACCGACCGGCTCACCTGGGGCGAACGCCGATATCTGGCTGTGGCGCTGGACTCCGCGTACGCCCGCAATGACACCCGGAACGGCGGTGAACTCGACGTCATCGCAGCGCTGTTCAGCGCCGACGCCCTTCGGCCCCCACCGGAGGGCGGCGCCGAACCGCTCGCCGGTCTCGTCGCTGGCTCCCGCCAGAATGCCGTCGGTGTCTCCTCCGAACTGCGCGAAGGCATCAGGCTGTCCGTCGAGCACATCGCGAACGAGGTCCTGGCGCGAATCGCCCAGGCCGGTGTTCGCCCCGAGCAACTCATGGAGCCCGCCGAACTCGGCCGGTCCCTCGCCCGGGAGGCCCTGCGCTACCTCTACCGCATCCTGTTCCTGCTCTACGCCGAAGCCCGGCCCGACCTCGGCGTGCTGCCGGTCGACTATCCCGAGTACGTGGAGGGCTACAGCCTCGCCCGGCTCGGCGACCTGGTCACCCGGCCGCTGGTCGGCGAGGCCGCCGCGAACGGCTTCCATCTGTACGAGTCACTCGACCTGCTGTTCCACAAGGTCAACAACGGTTACCGGGAACGGGGCACCGCCGAGGTCGCCGACGCGACGAGCGAAGGCGAGAGCATCCGGTTCGAGCCGCTGCGCTCCAACCTCTTCCTGGACGGCGCGATCAAGCACATCGGGCCGGAGGCGTTCACCCATCCCGACGACGATCCGGACGAGCCGGGCGCGCGGACGATCGACACGAGGCTCCGCAACGCCGCCCTGCACACCGTCCTTCGCCTGCTCATGCTCACCCGCGGCAACAAGAAGGAGCGCGGCGGCTTCATCTCGTACGCCCAACTCGGCATCAGCCACCTCGGCGCCGTCTACGAGGGACTGATGTCCTACACCGGCTTCATCGCGGACGAAGACCTGTACGAGGTCGCCAAGGGCGGCGACGCCAGCGACGGCAGCTGGATGATCCGTGCCTCGACCGTCCACGCGTTCCCCGACGAAGTCTTCGTCACCCGCGTCGACGAGGACGGCCGCCGCGACCGCGTGTACTACCCGGTCGGCAACTTCGTCTACCGGCTCGCCGGCCGTGACCGGCAGACCAGCGCCTCCTACTACACGCCGCCGTCGTTGACCGAGGTCACGGTGAAGCTGGCGCTCAAGCAGCTCATCGAGGAGAACCCGCCACAACGCCCCGAGGACATACTCACCTGGACGATCTGCGAACCGGCCCTCGGCTCCGGCGCGTTCCTCAACGAGGCGATCAACCAGGTCGCCGCTGAGTACCTGCGGCGGGCTCAGGAACGGGCAGAGCAGAGCCTTGACCCGGAGCAGTACGCCACTGAGTTGCAGAAGGTGAAGGCGTATATCGCGCTGCACAACTGCTACGGCGTCGACCTCAACGAGATGGCGGTCGAACTGGCCGAGGTGTCGATCTGGCTCAACGTCATGCACGCCGGCCTCCGCGCACCGTGGTTCGGCCTCCACCTGCGTCACGGCAACTCACTCATCGGTGCTGGCCGGCGTACGTACCCGAAGAAGGCCCTGGTCAAGCGTGCTTGGCTGAGCGCCGCACCGCAGGAACGACCACTGCGTGACGGCGAGCTGCCCGGTGGGGAGATCCACCACTTCCTCCTCCCGGCCGACGGCTGGGGAACCGTGGCCAAGGAGAAGGAGGCCCGCACCTGGGCCACAGAAAACGCCGCGCGGCTTCGTGACTGGCGTAAGGGCATCCTGCACCCGGACACCAAGAGATCGGCAGCCTATGCCCGGCGCTTGGAAGGACTTGCTGGCCGAGTCGAGATGTTCTGGGACCTGGTCCGTCAGCGAATCAAACTGTCTGAGGACAAGATCCGCCGTCACATCGACGTCTGGGGTGCCACCGGGCTTCCGGACGCGGACGACTCGGCACCTCGCGAGGAGATCCTCGCGGCTCTCGAAGCCATCGGCGCGCCGTACTGGCGGCTCAAGACCCTGATGGACGCCTGGTGTGCCCTTTGGTTCTGGCCCCTGGAACACGCGGATCTCCTCGACGGCACCGCCCCTGAATACGGGCAGTCCGCGACATCCGTATCCCGGATCGAAGAGAAGCTAGTCCCTGAAGAGGAGCCCCTCGTCGATGTGTGGGCGGATGGCGCCCTGTTCGGCCTCGCCGACCTTGGCCTCCCCGAGCAGCTCACTCTGCCTTCTCCCAGCAAGCCGAAGAAGCTGAAGCTCAGCGAGGAGCGGATCACGCTCCGGCTCGCCCGCAAGGTGCCCCTCGCGCGCCTTGACGACTGGCTCGACTTCTGCGAAGCCCTGCTCGGCACCCACGACGTCCCGGAGGACTCGTTCGTCGCCACCTTCCATGACCTCGAAACCCTTGAGGAGTACGAGGACGAACTCCTCCGGTGGACCGGGATGGATACGCCTACGCGGATCGCCGAGCGGTTCCCCTGGGCGCGCGTCGCCGAGGAGATCGCCGCCCGGCAGGGCTTCTTCCACTGGGAGCTGCAGTTCGCCCAGGTCTTCGCCAAAGGCGGGTTCGATCTTCAGGTCGGCAACCCGCCCTGGGTTCGTCCGCGTTGGGACGAGGGCGGCGTCATGGCCGAGCGTGATCCCTGGTTCAAACTCGAAGACGCCCCGCCCGCCGACACTTGGCGCGATCGCAAGGAAGCCCACCTCGACGACGAGCGACAGCGACGCGAGTTCGTCAACGAGCTCGCCGTGAACGCCGGCATGGTCGCGTTTCTCGGCACCACCCCGACTTATCCGCTGCTCGCCGGAACCCAGCCCGACCTCTACAAAGCCTTCATGTGCCGGACCTGGGACAACCTGAGCCCGACCGGAGTCGTCAGTCTTATCCATCAGGACGGGCACCTGGTCGGCTCTCATGACGGGAGGCTGCGAGCAGCCACCTATACCCATCTCCGGCTGCACGCCCATTTTCAGAACCGGCGTCTCATCTTCCCCGACATCGACTGGAACCGGCCCTTCTCGGTCAACATCTACGGACCGCCGAAGACCATCGGATTCGACCACGCCTGCTGGCTCTTCGACCCCACAACACTCGCCGGCTCGATCGACCACGACGGCTCCGGCGATGCCCCGGTGATGAAGTACAACGGCTACTGGGATCTACGGCCGCACCGGTCACGGCTTGTCCGTGTCGATGCCGACGTGTTGTCCGTCTGGCGTGGGATCGCCGGAGACGCCGACGTGCCGCTGGAGGAGACCAAGCTCCTGTACCCAGTGACCACGGTGGAACAGACCGCTATCGCGGCCCTGGCAGCGTGGGGTCGGCGCCTTTCCTCATTGAGCCCGTCCATCTCGCCAGGCTTCCACGAGTCCGGTGCCAAGACGGCCGGTCTCATCCGCGCGCGCTTCGCCGAGCCAGGTGCCTGGCATGACGTCGTCCTGCGGGGTCCACAGTTCGCCGTTGCGACGCCGATGGCGAAGCAGCCGCCGCACACGCTCCACACCGACAAGGCCATCGACCTTGTCTCTCTCCCGGCCGACGCGGTTGCAAGCACGGACTACGAACGCGCTTGCGAACAGGGGCGTTACATCGCGGCACAGGATCATTGGCCCGACCATGGCCGCCTCCAAGACCTGTGGGACTCCGCGGCGGCTGTAGAGGCGGCTCGTGCGGATCTGCTCTCGCTCTCCGGGTCTGCGCCCAGCGCGGAACAGGTCGACGCGTACCTCCGGCAGATCGCGGGTCGTCCGTACACCGACTTTTTCAGGTTGGTATGGCGTCGCCGCATTCCGTTCAGCACCGAGCGTTCGCTGTTCGCCGCCCTGGCTCCACCGGGACCTGCGCATATCGATGCGGTGCATTCGCTCGCAACGATTTCCGAGGTAAGCACTGCGTTGGTCGCGGGATTCTGGGCTTCTCTGCCGCTCGACTATCTGTTGCGGATTACAGGCCGGGCGGATCTACGGATCGCCGAGGCCCGCGCGATGCCTGCGCCATCAGAGGACCATCCTCTCGCCTCGTCGCTTGTGCTTCGCACGTTGCGCCTCAACTGCCTGGTCGATGCCTATGCAGACCTGTGGAGAACCCTATTTGACGAAAACTGGCTGAGGGACGAAGTATGGGCTGCTGACTGGCAAGGGCTACCGGGGTTGAACGATGTCGGTCCGTCGTGGACGCCGGCCACGCCGTTGCGAACTGAGCGGGAGCGGCGTGCCGCGCTGGTGGAGATCGATGCCTTGGTAGCAACATGGTTAGGCATCGGGGCCGAGGAACTTGTCGCGATCTACCTGTCGAGGTTCCCGCAGTTGGTCGACTACGAGGCCGAGATGTGGTTCGACGCGAACGGTCGAAAGCTCGCCGCGAACTTCAACCAGTACGGGACCGGGCAGACCAAGGAGCACTTCGTGCAGCTGATGGCGCACCTGGAGGAGCCGGACCGAGCGTCTCCGCCGGAGGGGTACTCGGCGCCGTTCTTCAAGGCGGACCGGCCGAAGGAGATGCGGCAGGCGCATGCGGTGTTCACCGCTCGGCTGGAGGCGGCGAAGGAAGCGGGGTGGCGGCCGTGAGGCCGACGCTGGCTGCGGAAAGTCTCCGGCACACGCTGACGCAGTACCTGACCACCACGTTCGCGCTCGCGGACACCGGGGTTCGGGAGGCACTTGCCGGGTTCCTCAACCACCCCGAGCAGGGCATCTTCCGCGGCCCGTACTTGCGGGTGCGGATGCCGTTCCGGAAGGTCAGCAAGAGGTGGCGGTCACCGCTCACCTGGTTGCCAGCAGACTTCTCCCCCTACGATCACCAGGCCAAGGCGTTCGGTCGGCTGAGCACCGTCACCGGCCCGGCGCGCCCCACGCTGGTCACCACCGGGACCGGGTCAGGCAAGACCGAGTCGTTCCTGTACCCGATCCTGGACCACTGTCGGCGAGCCCGGCAGGACGGGCAGGCCGGGGTGAAAGCCGTCCTGCTCTACCCCATGAACGCCCTCGCCACCGACCAGACCTTGCGATTGAAGGAACTCCTCGCCGAGGAGCCCGCGTTGGCCGCGGTGACCGCTGGGCTATACATCGGCGATGTCGCCGAGATGTCCCAGGCGCCGGTCATGACCAGCAGGTACGAGATCCGCGACAACCCGCCCGACATCCTCATCACGAACTACAAGATGCTCGACCTGCTCCTGCAGCGCTCCGAGGACAAGAAGTTGTGGGAGGACGCCAACCTGGCGTTCGTGGTGCTCGACGAGTTCCACACCTATGACGGCGCCCAGGGCACCGACGTCGCCATGCTGCTGCGGCGGCTGGCTGCGGTGACCGGTCAGGCTCGACCAGGGCAGCCGCTGGGTGATATCTGCCCGGTCGCCACATCGGCGACGCTGGGAAACGGTGGGCCGGGCGACACGACCGGAAAACTGCGGGAGGTTGCCGCGCAGGTCTTCGGCACCGAGTTCGACGAGAACGCGGTGATCGGGGAGTCCCGGGCCGCTGCGGACGACGTACTGAAAGAGATTGATTTCGGATTTCCGCTCCCGGAACCGGCTGAGCTCGCAGCCTTCCCCGACCCGTCGCGGGATCCGACGGCGATGCGAGCGATCGCGCAGGCGGTGCTCGGAAACGACGATCTGACGCCGGTCAAACTCGGTGCGGGTCTGCGGAAACACATCCTGACTCAGGCGGTGCTGCGTGTGCTGGGCGACCGGCCGCAGACGTTCGCGGAGATCCTGGAGCTGGTGCCGCGGGAAGGCGCGTACTCGTGGGGTCGAGCGTTCCGGGTGGAGCCGGAGGTAGCGGCGACCGCGCTGGCCCGTTTCGTGGCGTTGCTGTCGATGGCGCGGCGGCCCGAGGCGCCTGACCTTCCGCTGCTGGCGGTCGAGACGCACATGTGGGTCCGTGTGGTGTCCCGGCTGCTGAGGGCGGTCGCGACGAGGCCCGCGTTCGGCTGGTCCGGTGAACTCCCACGAGGTGCCGAGACCGAGACCTCCGACGCCGACTCGGTGGTCGCGGACCGGCGGTACTCGCTGTTGCCCGCGATCTACTGTCGGCACTGCGGCCGGTCGGGCTGGTCGGCGATCTCACCGGAGCGCGATCCCGAGGAGTTGATCGGCGAGCCGGAGAAGATCTACCGGGCCAGCGTCGGACGGGACAAGCGCCGGGTCCGCGCGTTGATCGCCGCGACCGGCGAGGAGATTCAGGGCGGGTCCGGCGAAGGGCTCCTTGTCCTCGAAGCGTCAGGCGTTCGGATTCGCCCGTTCAATCCGGGGGCCGACCGGGCTGGCGTGCCCGACGGCGGCGTGGTGGTTCTCGGTGACCTGTACCGGGACCGGGATGCCGAGACCGACAGGTGCCCGGCGTGTGGGCTCGACGACGGTATCCGGTTCCTCGGTGCCGGCCTGGCCAGTCTTGCCTCGGTCGCCGTGACTCAGCTGTTCACCGGCGGCGAACTCGTCGACAACGAGCGCAAGACGCTGCTGTTCAACGACTCGGTGCAGGACGCCGCGCACCGAGCTGGCTTCGTCGCGAACCGGTCGTACAACTTCTCGCTCCGGGCGTTGCTGGTCAACCAGTTGACATCCGGTGTTCCGACACGCCTCAACGACGTCATTGCCGACGTGATCCAGGCCGCCAGCGACCCGGCGACGTTGGCTGCGGTCGTTCCGCCCGATCTTCACGACGACCCGGGAGTCGATGCGCTGCTCTCCGGTGGCATGGCCGACCGGGACACCTGGCGGCTGATCGGGGAACGGCTGGCATTCGCCACGATCATGGACGTCGGGCTGCGTTCCCGTCAGGGCCGGACTCTGGAGCTGACCCGTACCGCCGCGGTCGAGGTAGTGATCGACGATCTGCCCAAGGTCGTGGGTCTATGCCGGGACGTTCTGCTGGGCGGTTCACAACTCACGCTGGATTCGCTGCCCGACGACGCGGTGCTCGCCACGATGGTTCGTGGCTTGCTGGAACGGCTGCGGATTCGGGGCGGCGTCCGGCACACCTGGCTGGAGCCGTTCGTGCACCAGGGCGGTCGCCGCTGGCAGGTGTGGGGCGGTCGCCCGGACGGGATGCCGGCCTTCCCGCACGGCAAGTCGGCGCCGGCGTTCGCGATGACCGCGCCGAAGGGCCGCAACAGTGAGTTCGACGTGCTCTCCGCGGCGAACAACTGGTACGAGGACTGGGTGATGCGCTGCCTGCGCCTGTCCCGCGCGGAGGCCAACCGTTACCTGCAGCAACTCCTGGCGGTCTTGGCCCGGGAAGGGGTGCTGGCATCGCGGACGATCGTCGACGGCTCGACGGTCGTCTACGGTTTGCAGCCGGGGCACATCAACCTGGTCCGGCTCAGCGATGCCGAGGCCGCCGACGCCGGGGTGCGCTGCGACTCGTGTGCGTGGGAGCAGACCGTACCGCCCGCCCGGGTCTCCGACTGGGTCGGTCAGCGGTGCCTGCGGTACCGGTGTGTCGGACGGTTCGTCGCGGCGCGGGACGAGAATGCCGCCGGTGACTACTACCGGCGCCTCTACCTCGGCGGCGGCGTCTTCCGGGTGGTGACCGCCGAGCACACCGGCATGCTCACCCGCGCCCAGCGTGAGGGAGTCGAGGCGGCGTTCCGGCGAGAGAAGCAGCGGTACACCGATCCGAACGTCCTCGCGTGTACGCCGACCTTGGAACTGGGCATCAACATCGGTGACCTGTCTGCCGTGATTCTCGGTTCGCTGCCCCGCGGGCCGGCCAACTACGTGCAGCGGGCCGGCCGAGCCGGGCGCACCAGCGGTAACTCACTGGTGCTCACCTTTGTGGGCCGGCGCGAACGCGACCGGTACTACCTGAACGAGCCACGCGACATGATCGCCGGCCAGATCCGACCACCTGGCTGCTATCTGTCCGCCATCGCCCTCCTGCGCCGCCAGTACCTGGCGTACCTGATCGATCTTGCCGCCCGAGACCGGTTGACGGATGTCGCTCCGATGCCGCGACACGCCTCTGTGCTGTTCGGTGACACCGGCTGGCTCAACGACCTGGTGAACACCGCGATCGCCGAAGGCGATCGATTGGTCGCCGACTTTCTGGACCTCTTCGCCGGAGGTGTGAGCGAAGGAGCGGCCAGCGAGCTGAAGTCGTTTGCCACCGACGGGATCGCCGCGGCGATCGCCGAGTTCGTGGTGAGTTGGGAGGAACGGATCGCCGGTCTGCGCCGGCGCAAGGATGCCATCAACGCCGCGATGGGCGGCCTCATCGCGTCGGATCCGTCCCAGGCTCGGGAGTTGCGAGGGCTCAGGGCCGAACGCAAAGCGGTCGGTGACCGGCTCGGTGAGATCGGCGGTGCCAGCGCGCACTCCACGATGGTCGAGTTCGGGTTGCTGCCCAACTACTCGTTGATCGACTCCAGGACACTGCTCGACGCCACCCTCACCTGGGAGAACTCGACCGAGGACGGCGACCGCCGATTCGGCGGTGAGTTGCGTGAATACTCGCGGCCCGCACGTACCGCGCTGGTCGAGCTGGCCCCGGGCAACACCTACTACGTGCGCGGATACCGGCACACCATCGACGGTCTGGAGATCGGACGCCCGGACCGGCCCCTGTACGAGCGGTGGCGGATCTGCCCGTCCTGCGGATATGTGCGTACCAGCAACGCCGTCGCGGACACCAGCGCCTGCCTTCGGTGTAGGACCCCTGCCATCGCGGACGCCGGCTGTCTGCACTACGTTCTGCGTCCGACCGTCGTGCGCTCCCGGGACCGCCGGGAAGACGCCCGTATCCGTGATGACACCGACGAACGGACCCAACGCCGCTACACCACCACCTTCGCGGCGGACATCCCGACGGTCGAGAATCCGTGGCGGCACGACAAGGTCACCTTCGGCGTCGACTACACCAGGCACGCGAAGATCCGGGAGTTCAACCTGGGTGCCGCCCGTTTCGACCGCCCGGCCACCGACCCCTTCGCCGGCGACACCGTGCGGCTCAATCCGTTCTACGCCTGCATGGACTGTGGCGGCACGACCGCAGACGGCCCGCCACCGACCGCTACAAACCTTCCCGGCTCCGACCCGGTCTCCGGTGCCGGCCCCGCGCCCACCGGTGATGTCCCGGGCACCAAACACCATCAACCGTGGTGCCGGCACCGCCGGTCGCCCTACACGGCCAAACACACGCCGCTGCTGCTGGTGCACGAGTTGGAGACCGAAGCACTGCGGATCCTGATCCCCGCCGCCACGGCGCTCGTCGACGAGCGCGTCGTGTCCTTCGCCGCGGCGCTCATGCTCGGCATCACCGTCAAGTACGGCGGTGAGCCCGACCATCTCCGTGTGGTCCGGGCACCCATGGCCGACCGCGACAGCGACAACGTCCGCCAGTTCCTGGTCGTCTACGACACCCAGCCCTCGGGAACCGGCTACCTGCACCGCCTGTCGGCCGACGGAGAGTTCAAGGAGGTGCTGGAGACCGCTGTCGAGGCGATCACGACGTGCGAGTGCAATCGGGAGGGCCGCAAGGCGTGCCACCGTTGCCTGCTGCGGTTCGCCCGTGACGATGAGTTCCCGCTGATGAGCCGGGACGAGGCGCTGGAGATCCTGCGCCAGCTTCTCGACGACTGGAAGATCTCCACCGATGTGGGGCCCGCTGACGAGATCTCGTTGACGCCGCTGGTCGAAAGTGAGCTGGAGCGAAAGTTCCTGCACAAGCTCATCGCCTGGGCCGAGCAGGACCCGAGCGTACGGCTGACCCGGCGCGCCGACATGGAGGGCGCGCGCTTCGCCGACCTCCGCCTGGAAGCACCCGACGGCCGTGTCGTGCACTGGCGGATGAAGTTGCAGAACACCATCACCGGGACCCGCCCGGACGTGCACTTCAAACGCCTCGACGCCGCCGCGCAGGAGGTCGCCGTCTACCTTGACGGCTACCAGTACCACGCCAGCCCGCCACCCGGCAGGAACCGACTGGCCGACGACACGATGAAACGCACCCGGCTCCGCGCTCATGACCTGCACGTCTTTGCTCTGACCTGGGACGACGTCCGATCCTGGCGGAACACGGAGATCCGCCACGACGCGGTGTGGCCGCCCTACCAGGGCTTGGCTCAGCAGGCAGCCCGCGACCTCTACCGTCAGCGGACCGGTAACGACCCTCAGCAGCTCAACGACCTCGTGTGGGCCAACCCGATCGACCTACTCCTGCAGTTCCTGCGCGATCCCGACCTGGACCTGTGGCGCTCCCGGGCCGAAGCGACCCTGGCCGGCCTGCTTCGCCAGCCCGACAACCAGCGGGTCTCCAGCGACTCCACTGGGATCACGGCCAGGGTGACGGCGGCAGTACATGGCCAGCCGCTTCCCGCCCCCGTGTCCGGTGGCCGAATCGTCGTCGCCCGTGCCGACGACGCCAACGGCTGCCCACTGGTGTTGATCCTCGACCAGCGAGCCGACCCCCGCCGTCCGGTCTGGTCGGCTTTCACGGTCATCGACGATCGTGCCGCAACGTTGAGCGCTGATCCACGGCACAAGCGCCGGTGGGCGGCCTGGCTCTGGTGGGGCAACATCATCCAGTTCCTCGCTGATGGCGACGGTGACGCCGCCCAACTGGCGAAGACCATCCTTGGCACGTTCGACCCGACGCTGCTGTACGCGGCCGAAGGCACCGGCCTCATCGCGGCCCACCGTCCCGCGCCGCTGGACGACGAGACCGCCACCTGGCTCGGGCGCAGCACCGAACCAGCGCCTGCCGTAACCTCACCCAGCGACGAACCAGATTCCGCCTGGCAGCGTGTCGTCGAATTGGCTGACCTGGAGGAATCCGGTGTCGAGAGCCTGCTGCGCGGGCTGATCCAGCGACACGTTCCGGCACCCGTCAGTGGGTACGAACTGAACGATGCCGGTTGGCAGGCTGACTTCGCCTGGCCAAGGCTGCGGATCGCCGTCGTTCAGCGGCTGCACGGCCCGGCGGCGGAGATCGAAGAGCAGGACCGAGACGCCGCGTTCGCTGCCGAAGGATGGCATGTCCGCCCGGCGAAAGAGTGGGATGTCGACGAGCTCGCCACCCTGGTCAACGAAGGAGAAGAGTGACCGCAACCAGTCGAGGCCCGGTCATCCTGCAGATCCTGGATCGAGCCGACAAGGAGATCCTGGCGCTGTCCCGGGCCGACGCCGGCGCCGTCTACAACTTCCAGAGCAAGTTCCGGCAGAACCCGAATGCCCGCGGCTTCTGGCTCAAGCAGCTCAAGGGCTCCCGGCTGTACTCAGCACGCGTCACCGACGCCTACCGCGCCATCCTGCTGAACGTCGGTGCCCAACACTTCCTCCTGGTGTCGGTCCGGCACCGCAGCGACGTCTACGACGATCTCGACCGGTACTCGTACCAGATCAACCGGGTCACCGGAGGCATCGAGGTCATCGACCTCGCCGCTGTCGGGAACAGCATCGTCGGCAGGCTCCTGCCCGCCGACGACCCGACGGCCGTGCCTCCTGAGGCCGCCAAGATTCCCGGGCTCTTCGACTCGTTCACCGACGAGCAACTCACCGACCTTGGCGTGGCAGAGCCCTTGCTTCCCAGTATTCGCCGGCTGCTCACTGACGACGATCTGCTGCGCTTCGCCGACTGCGTTCCCGCGTTGACAGCCGACGTCCTGCTCGCCTTGAACGACGGCAAGACCTTCGACGAGGTGCTGGACCTCGTCACCACCCCGGTCAAAGCCGACGAGCCCGTCGACACCGATGACTGGGTGGCCGCCTTGGACAGCCCCGCCACCCAGGTCACCACAGACGACTCTGCGCTTCAGGCCATCCTGGCCGAATCCTTCGCCCGGTGGCAGGTCTTCCTGCACCCCACCCAGCGCAAGGTCGTCAACCACTCCTACCCGGGATCGGCCCGGGTCAGCGGCGGACCAGGCACCGGCAAGACCATCGTCGCCCTGCACCGGGTCAAGTACCTCGCTGGGCGCCTCAAAGCCGGCAAGGACAAGCCGATCCTGCTGACCACCTTCAACCGGAACCTTGCCGCCGATCTCCGGTCCCGGCTGCTCGACCTGGCCGGCGCCGACCTCAGTGCCCGCGTCGACATCGTGAACATCGACAAACTCGCGAATCGCATCGTCAACGAGGCCGGCACCGACACCAAACGCCGCGTCATCAACGAGGCCGAGGCGCTGAAGCGATGGAACACCTTTCTGCTCGAACTCGGTGAGCGACGCTTCGATGCCGAGTTCCTCAACGCCGAATGGGCACACGTCATCCTCGGGCAGGCCGCGACCACCCGTGACGAATACTTCCGCGCGCGACGTGTCGGCCGCGGCAGATCCATCACCCGGGAACAGCGAGACGCCATTTGGCAGCTCACCGAACGGTTCACCAAACACCTCGACAGCGAGGGCGTCTGGACCTGGCGCCAGATCGCCGCCCGTGCCGCCCGCCTCGAACTCGACCGGGAAGCACGCATCCTCGCCGCCAACGAGGAGTCCTCAGCGGCCGGGCAGACCCTGCGCTACCGCTACCAGCACATCGTCGTGGACGAGGCCCAGGACCTCAGCCCCACCCACTGGCGTCTCTTGCGCGCCATGACCCCCATCGGCCCTGACGACATGTTCATCGTCGGAGACACCCACCAGCGTCTCTACGACAACCAGGTCGCGCTGTCGAGCGTCGGCATCAACATCCGGGGCCGCAGATCCTCCCGGCTCACCATCAGCTACCGCACCACCAGGGAGATCCTGAAGGTCGCGACCCAACTGCTCACCGGGGAGACCTACGACGACCTGGACGGCGGCACCGACACCCTCAACGGCTACCGCTCCCTGCTTCACGGCGCGCCTCCGCTCTTCCGCGGGGCTCCGACGTGGGGCCAGGAACGCGACCTGATCATCGGGCAACTCCGCGCCTGGACCAACACGTCCGACGGTTCCGCCGCTGTCTGCGTCCCGACCAGGGAGTACGTCGCCGAGGTGATCCAGTGGCTCACCGACGAGGGCATCCAAGCCGTGGAGATCGGCCCGGACGGCCCGGCTCGCCCCGACGGCGTCCACGTGGGGACCATGCACCGGTTCAAGGGCCTGGAATACCAGCGTGTCATCATCGCCGGCGCCAGCGACGGCCTCGTCCCGCGTCGCGCGATCGACCGATACCGGGACACCGACGCCAAGCGCTACCAGCAGGAACGCGCCCGAGACCGCTCCCGGCTGTTCGTCGCGGCGACCCGCGCCCGCGACGACCTTGCGATCTTCTGGCATGGCAACCGCAGCCCGTTCATCCCAGCGTCCCTGGTAGGGCTGCCGTCGAGCGCCGAAGATCAGGTCTCCACTATGGAATTACGGCGTTGACACGTGGTGTCAGCCATCGATACGTTCGATGGCTGCTCACCAGTTGATGCCAGGGGGAACGCGCGGTGGCTCTTGACAGTCCGAAGTTGCAGACGGTGTTGGCGGATATCGGGTCCGGGGTGCTGCAACTGCCGGATTTCCAGCGTGAATGGAAGTGGGACGACCAGCGGATCCGGGAGCTGATCGCGACGGTCACCCTCGACTATCCGCTCGGCGTCGTCATGACCCTGGAAACGGGCGGCAAGAAGCCGTTCCGGCCACGCGCGCTCACCGGTGCGGAGTCCGGCCGGTCCACCGCTCCGGATCTCCTGCTGCTGGACGGTCAGCAGCGCCTCACCTCGCTGTACCAGGCTCTGCATCTGGACCAGCCGGTGCGGACCACCGACGAGCGCGGCCGAGAACTTGAGCGCTGGTACTACGTCGACATCGCCAAGGCCGTCGGCTCATCCACCGACCGCGACGAAGCCATCGTGTCCGTGCCGAAGGATCGGGTCCTGCGCTCTGACTTCGCCCGCCGGGTGCAACTCGATCTCAGCAGCCGAACACTGGAATGCGAGGCGAGGCACTTCCCGCTCAGCATCGTCTTCGACAGCAACAAGGTCACCGCCTGGCAACGGGAGTTCGTCCTGATGGACGAGGCCAACTGGGACCTTTGGGCCAAATTCGAGCACGGAATCCTGCACAACGTCCGGTCCTTCCAGATCCCCATGATCAAACTCGCTGCCACGACCACCAAGGACGCGGTGTGCTCCGTGTTCGAGCGGGTCAACACCGGCGGTGTCCCGCTGAACGTGTTCGAGCTGCTGACCGCCACCTACGCCGGCGACAGCGAGTACGAGCTGGCCCACGGTGACTACTACCGGCTGCCGGACACCTGGCACGACATCAAGAAGAGCCTGGTGACCTCCTACCCGGTGTTCGGACGTGCCGAGCAGGGAGTAGAAGACGGGCTGAGCAGCAGCGACTTCCTTCAAGCGGTCACGCTCGTCAGCACCTGGGAACGCAAGCGGGAGCGGCCGTCCATGGCGGTCTCCTGCAAGCGGCGCGACCTTCTAAACCTGCCGCTGGCGGACTTCATCAGGATCGCGCCTCGGGTCGCGAGTGCGTTCGAGTGGGTCGGTGAGTTCCTCAGCGAGCAGCTGATCGTGCGCCATGCCGACCTGCCCTACCGGACCCAACTGGTGCCGATGGCCGCAGTGCGGGCGATCCTCCTTGACGATGAGGCGGAGGACCCGGGTACCCGTGAACTGCTCACCCGCTGGTACTGGTGCGGCGTGCTGGGCGAGATGTATGGCGGGGCCACCGAGAGCCGTTTCACCCGCGACGTCGAGCAGCTCATCGCGGCGGTGAGAGGCGAATCGTACGGTTCATCCATGTCCTCCACGCGGTCTGGTCTGCCCGACACGATCATGGAGGCGGCGTTCCTGGCTGACCGGCTGGACACCCTGACCACCCGCAACAGCGCGGCCTACAAGGGAATTTATGCGCTCCTCATCAAGCAAGGGGCAGTCGACTGGTACCACAGCGAGGGGCCGCTGACCGCCAGCGCGCTCATCCAGCATGCTGTCGCCATCCGGCAGGTGTTCCCGAAGCCTTGGCTCGCCCGCAACTTCCCCGACGACAACCGCGGCAATTCGATCGTGAACAAGACCCCGCTGTCCTACCGGGCGAGCAAGAGCCTCATCGGCTCACCGTCGAGCTACCTCAAGGTGCTTGCCCGGGAGGCCGGCACACGGCCCGAATGGTTCGACGACGTTGTCGCCACCCACGTCATCGATCCAGCCACACTGCACGAGGACGACTTCGACGCCTTCTACGCCGACCGGTCCGCTCGCCTGGTCGAACTGGTCAACGAGGCAATGGGTAAGCGCACCGTCTTCCGTGCCGAGTCGGATCGATGAGCATGGTCGACTCGCGCCGTCCTACTCACGAGGAACTCCTCGCGCTCAAAGGCACGACCCTGCGAACCGCCGACCTTCTCGCCATGTTTGGTACGCGAGTGCGCAACCACCAGACCGTGCCGATGATCCAGGAGGCGCTGCACGAGGTCGGTCTGGACACCCGCCCGTCGTTCACTACGTGCGGACTGTCGACCGAGATGCTGATCGTCGCGAAGAGCCTGCTCCCCGTGACCGAGGATGAGGCCGAAGAGGAGGTGCTCCCCGGCACGCTGCCTCAGCAATCCTTCAAGATCGGCGATGTTCCCTCGGCGCGCAACGGGGTCGCATCGGTGAAGTCCAGTGACCTGCTCAGCGCCGCGACTCACATGATGCGCCAGAAGAAGTACTCGCAACTGCCGGTGATCGATGGCCTTGCCGACCTCAAGGGCGTCATCACGTGGGATTCGATCGCCGCCCGTTACGAGAAGGGTGAGGTACCGACCCTGGCCAGCGCGATGGTCCGGGATGACCTTCCGCTGGCCGAGGTGCATCAAGAACTCTTCACGCGCCTACCTGAGCTTGAGCGGTGCGGATACCTTTTGGTGCGGGAGAACAACGGCACCTTCGCCGGGATCATCACCGGTGCCGACATCACGGCACGGTTCCACAAGTTCGCCCAGCCTTTCTTCCTCGTTGGCGAGATCGAGTTCCGGATCCGGCGGTGTCTCGGACCCAAACTGGCGGGCGATCCTGTCCGAGCGTTGGGCCGGAGGTATCAATCGGGCGACTTCTCGGAGCTGATGTTCGGTGACTACGTCAAGTTGTTGGCTGCCGATCAGCAGGATGCGCGGCTGGCTCAGCTTGCCGACACCAACTGGGTGACACTGGGTTGGAGCGGAGTCGACCGGGCCCAGTTCGTGGCTCAGCTCGACCGGGTCAGGACCATTCGCAACAAGATTGCGCACTTCGATGAGCAGCCGCTGACCGAGCAGCAGACCGACGAGCTGTATCAGTTCTCCGGGCTACTCAAACAACTCTTGTGACTTCGTCGCCACATGGGCGACCAGTTTCGGTAGGCCCATTAGCTGAGGCTAGCCGGCGTCCCTTCGGCGCCACCGCGCCCCAGGGCGGAAGCGGTCACCAGTTCGGAGGAGGAGAGGTGCCTCCGGCGACTATGGGTATGAAAGTGTCTCCTGCCTGCGGGCTTACCGCGATATCGTCGGCCTTCTATGAGTGATTCAGCGGCCTTGGCCTTCGACGACTACGCCGCCGAATCGGCTGTTCTTGGGATCTACCGGCAAGTGTTCGCGGTTTTGGCGCGAAACGCCAACGCGATGGTGGACGATGCCGAATCGGTCGGGGTGGGCGAGTCGATCTTGCAAGCGTTCGCCGACGCGGGCCCGTCCGGGATGACGATCGAGCAGGTCCTGCTGGCGTGTCCGAGCGTGCCAGCGGATGTGGTCCGGCGCCGGTTTGAGGTGCTGCGTTCGTACCGTGCGGTGACCCGAGTCAACGAGCGGCCGCACGAGATGTTCTACCAGGCGACCTTCGCGCCGTACGTGATGCTGCTGTTCCTGCGCCGTCTGTCGCAGACCGGGGGCCAGGCGGAGCTGCACCGGATGCTGTCGATGGCCCGGCTGGCGCTGGACGACGATGACACGACCCCGGAGGTGGTGCGTGAGCAACTGCTGGAGATGACGACGGTCTTCCGGCTGCTGGCGAACCCGATCATGCAGTTGGCGAAGTCAGCAACGGTCGAATCTCTGCGGACGCAGGCGCAGCCTCTACTGGGTAACAGCGACCTGCTCGACAAGGCGCGGGTGTATCACAACGCGGCGGCTGATCGGCATCCTCAGCTGTTGCCTGAGTGCACTCAGTTGCGGATGGCGCTGGCGGCGTATCGCGACGCGTTGAACACCGCGGCTGGACGGCTGCTGGCGCACGCGGGCAAGACCCGGGCGCTGGGGCTGTTGCCGACCGAGCGGTGGCGCACATTCGCGCGTGAGAGCAGCACCGAGGGCTTGGCGCAGGCGCTTGACGGTCTGTTGTTCGACGCGCCTGAGCCGTTCTTCACCGTCGACGATCTGCTGGACGCGGTCGAGGAAGGACTACAGGCCGATACTGGCCGGGTGCCGCCGCCCCGCCCGCGTGTCGACGACGAGCCTCCGCCGACGGAGGTCGACATCGACCCGGAGGCGATTCTCTTGGCCCAGCGGGCTGAGGAGTTACTCGCCGGACGGGACGTGGTCACGGTCGCGCAGCTTCTCGCCGACGCTGGTGACTGGTCGACGAGCCGACGGGTGTTGTCGGAGGTGACCGCGATTCATCTGCGCCTTGAGCTGCCGTACACAGTGACCTGGGGTGATGGATGGCGAGTCGATGTGACATCGACACGGACGTGGGTCTCCGACGGCTGGTTTCGCCGGGATCATCAGGAGGCGACGTGAACGAGCACGACGCTGCCCTGTGGTGGGCGCGAATCCGATCCGGCGGACCGCAGCAGGTCTCGGCCGGTGGGCCGACGCCGGCCGGGCTACGCCGTCTGGTGGAGGCCGACGCCAAGGCGGTATGGCTGATCCCGAACCTGCCCGACAGCGCGGGACCGACTGTTCTGACCGAGTACGGCGTACTCGGCTCCTCGATGATGGACAGCAAAGGGACGCTGCGCGTGCTGGCCGCGACTTTGCGGTGCTGCTGGCCCGATCCGGCGACGGATCCGTGGCCTGGCCTGCCGGCTTCGATCGGGCATGTCGGTGAGGTGCTGCAGCGGCTGGTTCCGGGCCGCAACAAGGTGAGTCGGCAGCAACTGCTGTCTGCGGGGCTCCGGCGCCTCGCCTCGTCCGGTTGGGTACTGCAAGAGGGGACGGACACGGTGCGGATCGGCCCGCGGATTGCATCCTTCGGGTCGTTGGAGCTCAGCACGCTACGGGAGCTGTGGCGGTTACTCCCGGACACGCCAGAGGACAGGCATGGGGCATCGTGAAGCGTCCGAATCCGATCTTCGACGAGGTACTCGGTACGTTGCCCGATCGGCAGCGAGAGCTGGTCGAAGCCGCGTATGCGCTCCTGGAACACGGCAGCGGTGCGATTCACCGGCAGTTCCTGCCCGCCCTGCGCGACGCGACGAGCCGTGAGCGGCTAGAGGAGCTGCTTCGCCGGACCGGGCGGACGCTGGTGGCGGTCGACGCGCTGCACTTCACGTCCGGGTTCGACGACGCTGTGCGGACTGAGCTGACCGAGACCGGGTGGCAGCCGCTGCCGCTGGCCGACCGGGCGGTTCTGGTCCTGGTGCTGGTCCACTCGGTGGCGATCTCGCACAGCGAGGAGCAGATCGCTGCGGACTCTTGGGAGAGCCCGTACCCGACCACGTTGCAGGACGTCACCCGTGAGAGCAAGGTGCCGGTGGGCGAGGTCAGAGCGGCCCTGGGCAGGTTGACCGCCTGTGGGCTGCTCCGGACGGTTCGCGGCGGTGATCACGACGGCGGCTACGTCCCGGGGCCGCAGTTGTCGCGGCTGACGCCATCTGCCCGCGAGCAGTTGCAAGACCAGTTGATTCTTGCCGCGGCACCGGACCATCCGCTGGCCGCGGCGATCCGGGAACGCCGGCACAACCACGTGGGAGGGCAGCGTTGACGTCTGTAGCCGTGCCGTCGGACGGAGCCGTTGAAGACATCGTCGGCGCGCGTGTCCTCGCCGGTATCCAGATGGTCAACATCTCGCGGCTGTCGACGCACCCGGTGCCGATCACCGCCCGTGGTCTGATCACCGTGGCAGGGCAGGGGCCCTCGGACTCCAACGGCGCCGGTAAGTCGTCGTTCATCGCCGGGCTGAGCCTGCTGCATGCCGACGACCAATGGCGGTTGCAGTCGGGGGCGCAGGCCGCGGCCGAGTTGCTGTTCACCGCCGAGCTCGCTGGACAGGAGGCGATGCACGCCAACGCCGACCGCCGCTATCTGATCGGGGTGTTTGTGCCGCCGCAGGCCGACTCGGTGGAGGAGTTGGACGCGTCGGTTTTGACGGTGTGGCTGCGGATCAATCGGCAGAGCCCGCACGTGGAGCTCCGGTGGGCCCATCGGCTGCATGTGCCGTTCGGTGAGACGGAGGACGAATGTGCGGGCGGCGCCGATGGGTTGTGGGACGCGTTGCCGCGCAGTAACGGCCGCACCGACATTCGCGCCAACCGGCTCGCCCGCACCCTGTACGGCTCGACGGTCCGGTGCGTGTCGTTCCTATCGACCTCGGTGCGGGCCAGCCCGACCGCGAACCTGCTCGCCCAGCCCCTCAACGAACTGACCCCCGAGCGGATCTTCGAGGCCATCGGTGCGCTGACCGGCCTGACCGCCGAGATCGAGCAGGAGCAGAAGTCCCGGGCCGAGGAGTACGAGCACGCCGGGAAAGCCGCGCGGGCCGAGGAGGACTACGAACTGTGGGACGGCCGGATGAAGGTCGTCGAGGACGGCATCGCCTCGCGGGAGCGGGCCCGGACGATGCTGGCTGAGGCACGTGACAGTTGGCGAAGCCGCTGTGCTCGGTACTTGGTCGACGGTTTTCACGAATCCGAACGGATCGCCGTCGGCATCGAGGTGAAGGAACGCCGGCGTCAAGAACTGGACGCGCAGATCGAGACGGCCGGCGGTGAGGTGGACCGGCTGTCCGACGACAAGGCGTTCGAGGAGAGCTGCCGCATCCGAATCAAGGCGTACGAAGATCAGAAGACCGCCCAGACTGCGCTGGAGGTCGAGCAGAACCAGAACGTCGGCTCGATCGAAACCCTTGGTGGACAGCTACGGCGTCTTCAATCCGACGCGGCCGCAGCGGATGGGCGAACCGTCGAACAAGCCGAGGAAGAGATTGCCGAGGCCGAGAAGAAAATTCAGGCGGCGGAACGAGTCAAAGGCCGGACCGAACACGCATTGCGGGAGGCCAAGGCGGCACTGTCCGCAGCAGAAGGGCGAAGATGTCGCGGTCGCCCAGGTCCGGCTGCTGCGGGCGAACGACATCACCGCGGCGCCGCTGGTCGACACGATCTCCTTGACCGAACAGCAGCGACCTGCGTGGGAAGCTCGGCTGCTGCCCTATCGGCACGCTGTCGCCGTCGCCCACCAGCAAGCTCGGGATGCCGTTGAGCTGCTGGCCGTTCTTCCGGGCAGCCTCCTGGTCGAAGCTGACCCGCCCGATCACGCGCCAGATCAGGGACTTCCGGTCGCCGCGGACCCTGACCTGCCGGTCAGCCGGTTCCTCGCGGCGCTGGCCGAGCGAGCCGGCGCTGACGAACACATCGACCCCGTGGCCGGAGTGCACGGGATCGCTGGACTTCCGGAGGCACTGACCGGTCGTGCCGGCCGAATCCGAGCCGCTCAAGACCAGGTAGAGGCCGCCATCGACGACGACAAGGAAGCCGACGAGGGCATCAGCGAAGCTAAGAGGCTCAAGAACCGCGCCGACGCGCACCTACGCGGCGCGAACGCCGAGGCCGAAGCAACAGTGGTACGCAAGAAGGTGACCGCGCTCCGCAATCGCAACGCCACCATCGAGCGAGAGCTGAGCGAACTCGCCGGGCCGCTCCGCAAAGCCAAGATCGGCTACGAGGCAGCTCTGGGCGAGAAAGCCGCCCGGACTCAACAGATCGAGGCGGCAACCACCTCCCTGACCAATCTGAAGAAAGAACTCGAGCAGAACCGCGGGCAGTGGAGGGCTCTGCTCCAGCTGCGTACAGATATTGACCTGCCTCGCTTGCACGCGCAGTGGACCGGAACGGTGGAGTCCGCCGAGCAGCATCTGCTCACGCTCGATGAGAGCGAGGCGCTGCGGTCCGCGGCGGAGTGGGACGAGGTATGCGCGCGGCTGGCCAACGAGGTACGCGCCACCTGCTTTCCGCCCGGGGACCCGGAGCAAAACCGGCCGGAGGAACTACGCGTCGTCGACGAGCAGCGCGCCGATCGGCGTAGCGGAGCGTATGTGCGGATGATCCCCGACGTCCTGCGGATCGTCGGGAACTTCCTTACCGATCATGAGCGCGTCGACCGGGAGAACGCCGCACAGATCCAGCAGGAGCGGCAGGCGAAGACCATCACGCTGACCGGGGCGAAGGCCGCGCTTGAGGAGGCCATGCGGACGTCGGAGGCGTTGCGGTCGACCACTGCCAAAGCGATCAAGGCGAAGCTGCGGCAGGTGTCTGACGAGTTCGATCGACTCGACCAGAACTACGGCGGCTACGGCGGCAACCTCGACTTCCCGGAACCGGAAGCTCCCGCCGACCCGGAGAAGCCGTGGCAGTGGACTATAACCCCGCGGTGGCGGCGTGGTGAGGGCAAACCGCCCTCGTCGTATCGACTGCGTGGTAACACCGCCCAGATGGACGACAAAGCCGTGAAGCTCGTCTGCGCGGCGGCACTCGCCGGCGCCCAGGACCGGCCGCTGCTGCTGGTCCTCGACGAGCTCGGCCGTAACCTCGGTGCGGCCCACCGTCGTGACGCCGTAGCCCTATTTGAGAATATCGGCCGCGACCGTGCGATCAGCGTCGTCGGCGCCTTGCAGGACGACATGGAGCGGTACGCGATCGGCGCGTTCAGCCTCTACATCAAGTTGCGACGCTCGTCTGATGTCATGCCGTACAACCAGGCCCCGGTCGTCATCGGCAGCGAGGCGGACGCCGCCCGCGTGCAGCTGCTCTCCGATTGGATGACCTCCTTCCGGCCGGAGCCCCACACGTGACCGACACCGACGGCACTGTCCCTGAAGAGCCGGACCCCGAGATCCTCCTGAGCTGGATCCGCGACTATCCAGGCATCATTCCCTATGCACCGCTGCCTGCCAGCGGACGCTACCCACGCGACAGCAAAGGTCGGCCGCGACCGCGTTTAGCCCGGCTTCGTGCCGCAGACCCGGGTAAGGCTCCCCGCCGCCCGGACGGGCTGCTCAGCGATAGTGACTGGAGCTGGGTCATCCGCAGCGAGCACAGCTGGGCCGGCGTCACCAGCAAGTTCGGTGCCGACGCGCTGCGCATCATGCTGGCACTCGCCGCGGCCGGTTGCGTGACAATCGGCTACACCCTCAACGGCAACGCCCTAGCCCAGCCACCACGCCGGGTGTACCCGCACCCCGACCTCACAGCAGCCGAGCAAGAACGCCGAAGCCGTCGCCGCGACGATACGAGCACCATGCGCGCCAGGGCCGAGCAGCTCGCATCGGCACTCGCTGACGACTGGCCGGACGCCAGCCGAGCACTCCGGGGCATCGAGCACCCCGATCGGCTGCTTTGGGCGCTGCGCGCAGCGACCGACCTCGCTGAGGGCCGGACCCACGATTCGCTTCGCGCGTTCGTGCAGAGCCACGCCAACGACACTAAGGAGCCTGTTGCTTTTTGGCTACGGTGGTTACGGGTGACTAGCCACTTTGATCCATGTTTGTGATCATTTAGGGGTGGCGAAGTGGTATCGGCCG
>NZ_JBEZZR010000063.1:0-26151 GCF_040639325.1 Actinoplanes sp. NPDC023936
GGCATGAGAACTCCCGCTCAAGCCCTCAACGCGCTACTCTCAGCACCGCTACCAGCACAAACAGACTGTGTTGCAACCACCGATTGAATCCGCCAACGCGATGACCTGCGTGGGCTACGGCTCGCGGCGGGTGGACGCGCTTGCGACCGTGGGCTCGGACGGATTACCTGCGTGGGATACGGCTCGCGATCGAGCGCCGAGCAGACGGGCGGACGCGCAGACGACCGGACGCGCAGACGAGCGGACGAGCGAACGCGCAGACGGGCAGACGGGCGGACGGACGAGCGGACGGGCGGACGGGCGGACGGGCGGACCAGCGGACGAGCGGGCGAGCAGACGAGCGAGCGGGCTGGCGAGCGAGCGGGCCGGCGGTCGGGAGGGCTGGCGGGCGGGACGGCGGACGAGCGGGCGGGCTGGCGGGCGGGGGCTCAGCGAAGACGGCGAAGACAATCCAGGAGACGGTCCACCTCTTCCGGACTGTTGTAGACGTGGAAGCTCACCCGTACCGAAGAGGTCTTCTCGCCCGCCGGGGCCTGGCAGTGCTCGTCGGCACGGACCAGCAATCCGTCGGCGGCCAGAATGAAGCCCAGGTCATTCGAGTTGATCTCCCGGTGGCGGAACGTGACGATGCCGTGGCGCTGCTGCACCGGGGAGTCCGCGCGCAGGCTGCGCTGGCAGCCGAGCACCTCGTACTCCGGCATCGCGGACAGCCCCTCGGTGAGCCGGACGCCGAGCGCGCGGTTCCAGCCGGCGATCCGGGACAGTCCGGCCTCGTCGAGCCAGTCCATCGCGGCGGCCAGGCTGATGATGCCGCTGGTGTTCGGTGAGCCGGCCCAGCCGGCCGGGGTGAGGGCCGGTCCGCGCCGGTTGCGGGACCAGATCGCCCCGGTGCCGGGCAGCGCCATCGCCTTGTGTCCGGAGAAGACCACGAAGTCGACGTCGAGCTCGGCGACCGAGAGCGGCAGGTGGCCGAAGCTCTGTGCCGCGTCCAGGCAGATCGGCACGTCGGGGGCGAGCGCGCGCAGCCGGTGCACGTTCATGTCGTTGCCGTAGACGTGGTGCACGTGGGTGGCGGCGATCAGGCGGGTACGCGGCGAGACCTCGAGCTCGCGGTGAGCGTAGTCGTGTGCCGCGTCGTAGGGCAGGCCCCGCACGGTCGCGCCGGCGAGGGCGGCCGCCTCCTCCCAGGGCAGCAGGTTCGCGCTGTGGTCGGCGAACGGCACCAGGATCTCGTCACCGGGGCGCAGCTGGGGCGTCAGCCAGTCCCGGGCCACCGTCCGCAACCCCTCGGTGGTCCCGCTGACGAAGTGCACACCCGACACATCCGAGAAATCACCCAAGAACCGGCGAATCCGCTCCCCCGCCGCAGCGATCCGCGCCGTCGTCCGATTGGCCCAGGGGTACGTACCCCGAGCCGCGTTCGCGTTCCCGGTGGTCAGATAGGTCATCACCGCGTCGAGCACGGCCTGCGGCTTCTGCGAGGTCGCGGCGCTGTCCAGATACGCCACGTCCGGGTTGCCCACGATCATCGGGAACTGGGCCCGTAACCCCGCGTGCCAGGCGTACGACTCCATCTCAGTCCCTGACCAGGGGCAGACCGGCGTCCCGCCACGCGATCACACCGCCGTCGAGCGACCGCACGGAAGGGTGGCCCATCCGGGTGAGCAGGGCGGCGTACGCGGCCGACCTCTCCCCCACCGGGCAGACCAGCAGGACCGGCTGCCGGGGGCTGAACGGCAGGCCGGCGGTGAGCATCGAGCCGAACACCTCGTCGCTGATGTTGATCGAGCCGTCGATGTGCAGCGCCTGATAGGCGTGCGGGCTGCGCAGGTCGACGACCAGGGCGCCGGCGGTCGCGGACGCGGTGACGGGCACGGTCGGCGCCGCGGTGATCTCGGCGGCGGAGAGGGAGGCGACAGAGTTCGGGCGCGGCGGCCGCCCGAACAGCGCGGGCCGGCGTTCCCGCAGGTAGCTGAGGTAGCTCTCGACCCGGTCGCAGACGATGAAGACGGCGCTGCGGCGTTCGGTGAGCTCGGCGTCGACAGTGCGCAGATAACGCACCGCGCCCTGGTAGGCCCCGCCCCCGGTCGGCCCGGCGAGCGTCCCGCACCGGCGTACCAGCGTGAGCAGCCCGTCGATGGCCTCGTCCGCGCTGATCGTCTCGATGGTGTCGTAGACCTCCGGGTCGAAGAGGCCGACCTCGTGCACCTCGTCGATGGTGCGGATGCCGGGGATGAAGTCGCTCTTCGCGGCGACCAGGCCGACGATCGTGGAGTCGGCGCCGTGGGCGCGCAGCGCGCGGGCCACCCCGGTGGAGGATCCGGCGGTGCCCACGCAGGCGATGAAGTAGTCCGGGGCCCGCCCGTCCAGATCCTTGACGATCTCCTGGCCGGTGCCGGAGAAGTGCGCGTCGGCGTTGCGCTCGTTGAAGTACTGATCGGTGTGCACGAATCCGCCGGCGGTCTGCAGGGTGCGGTACATCCTGGTCAGCGGGTCGTCGGTGTCGGTCGGATCGAGGCACTCGGACCGGCCGGGCAACTCCTCGATCTCCGCGCCGAGTAGCAGCAACAGGTCCTTGATCTCGGGGATCTTCATCCGGTTGGTCACGCTCTTGAACGGCAGCCCGTGCATCCCGGCGATCAGGGCGAGCGCTTTCGCGGTGTTGCCGCTGGAGAGCTCGACGACGGTGTCGCCGCGCCGCACGGCGTCGTCGAGGAGCGGGCGGACCATGCTCCACGCGGCGCGGTCCTTCACCGAGCCGAACGGGTTGAGCAGCTCCATCTTGGCGTACAGGTCGATGTTCCGCAGGCCGTGCACGTCCGGGTCGATGCGCACCAGCGGGGTGTTGCCGATGGCCTCGGTGATGTCGCTGTAGATCATGGCGCCTCCGGCTGAGCGTGAATCGGCCAGTAGTTCTCGTCGAGGCGCCACTGCCACGTCGCACCGGCTCGGTAGACCGCGACTTTGCGGCCGGCCGGCTGGTGCAGCGCCTCGGTCGCGGTGAAGTCCATGAGGTACCCGGCGGTGTTCACGAACGCGAGCAGGTCACCGGGCTTCGGAAGGTGCGGCAGGAACACCCTGCGCCGCGTGATCAGATCCGATTCCAGGCACAGGTTCCCGAGCAGATACACCCCGGCCGGGCGTTCCGCCGCCGGCTGCGCCTGCGGGACAGACGAAGGCTTCCGGGGTACGAGCACCGGGTCCATGAGCACGCCGTGCTCCTCGAGCCCGATGTCCCGGGCGTTGCACGCGAGCCGTACCAGTGTGTCGTCGCCGTCCGCCCGCACGTCCACCACCTCGGCGACGACCAGTCCGCACTGGTCGAGCAGGGCACGGCCGGGTTCGACGTCGAGGTCGTACATGTGGTCGAGCAGCAGTTCGCCGAGCGGGCGGCGCTGGCCGGGTGCGTCGGTCCCGAGCAGGCGGTCCAGATAGTCCGCCCCGGCGACCGGGCGGTGCGCGGGGTAGAGGGCGAGGGCCCCGCGCAGGGTGCCGCCTTCGGCGCGCAGCCCGTACCCGTGGTCGTCCCAGGTCAGCGACGGCCGGTTGCCGAGGACCGCCTGGGCCAGCTCGGAGGTGTACCGCTCCCACTGCGCGCCGTCGGCCAGGTAGTTCACGCCGAAGCCGCCGCCGATATCCAGCGACCAGGGCCGCAGTCCACGCTGCCGGCACTCGTCGAGCGCCGCGAGGCAGCCCTCCAGCGCGACGGCTTTCTCCCGCACCTCGACGGTGTCCAGGTGGTACGCCACGCCGACCAGCTCGAGCCGCTCGGCGTGTTTCTCGACGAGCTCCAGGACGCCGGGCAGCGCGGACGCCGGCACGCCGAATCGGCTGCGCCGGCTCCGCACCCGTACCCCCGAGGTCGCGAAGCCGGACAGACGCACCATGACCCGCACCCGCGGCAGCCGGAAGGCTGCTGCCAGCGACGCCAGCTCACTCAGCTCGCCCGCCGAGTCCGCGTTGACGATCACTCCGGCGCGGGCCGCGAGCCAGAGGTACTCCCGGGTCTTCGGGCCGGTCGCCATGATCCGGTCGGGGGTGAAGCCGGCCGCGAGCGCGTGCTGGAGCTCGCCGGCCGAGGCGACGTCCACCCCGGCCTCGGTGGCGGCGACCTCGCGCAGCAGCGCGGACGACCGGTTCGCCTTGTGCGCGAAGTAGATCCGGCCGCTCAGGCGATGCTTGCGGTACGCCGCCCGGAAGGCCGCCACATTTTCCGGTACGCGTTGCGGCAGCACCACGTTGAGCGGGGAGCCGAGACCGGCCACCAGCCGGGTCAGCAGTTCGCCGTCATCGAGAACGGATTGGGTGAGCGGATCGATTCTCGGTTTCAGGAACAGCATGGTGGCGACTCCCGGGGAGGGTTCTCCGGCGCGCTCCCAACGTAACCGACTCCGCCACCCTCCGCAAAAGAGTGAATACGGAGCGTTGCGTCACACGGTCCTCAAGTCCAGCGTGTGCCACACTGTCGCCTCCCGGTCCCCGGTCGACCACCAGAGCATCCCGTCCCGGCTGGCCGCCAGGTCGGCGGCGACCGTCAGGTGCACCGTCCGGCCGGCATCCGCCCCGCCGGCACCGACATCGTGGACGATCAGGCCCGCGGTGCCGGTCAGGTCGGAGTCCGGGCGCGGCTCGGAGAGCACCTCGAACCGGTCCAGCACCGCCACGTCGTTGACAGCCGCCTGGGTGCCCGGCCCGGCGATCCGGTGACGCCGCGAGCCGTCCGGGCGCATCAGGTCGATCCGGGCCAGGCCCTCGCCGGACATCACCATCACCCGGCACCAGGCCGGGCTGCACATGGTCCACTCCGCGGCGCCGGCGGTGACCCGCTGTTCCGCGCCGGTTCTCATGTTCCGCAGCCGGATCTCACCGGCCTGCCCGCCCACGTCGTCGGTGAGCCACGGCCAGGCCGACAGCGCCCACTGCCCTTTCTCGACGGTGGTCCGGACCGCGCCACCGGCCAGCGGGACCGAGCGGATCTCGGTGCTCCGGTCGCCGTCGGCGGCCGCCCAGTGCACCCGGCCCTCCGCCACGACCAGGTCGTACTGGTTGCCGTAGAGCAGGATGTTGCCGGTGTCGGCGGTCAGCCGGCGCGGCGCTGTCCCGCCCCGTGGCCGGGCGGTCCAGATCTCGGTACGGCCGTCCTCCGCCGTCTCGGTCCAGAGCAGGTCCTCGCCGGCCATCGTGAGGTTGTCGAACCGCGCCTCGGCGGGCAGCCGGCGCAGCTCCCGCTCCCCGACGAGCAGGCGGGTGTGCCCGGCGTCGTCAACGGTCCCGGCCGCGGTGGTGGCGTCCAGGAACAGCAGCGGCTCCAGGCCGAGGTCGCGCAAATCGGCGCGGGCGGCGTGCGGCCAGGCCTGGGCGAGGGTGAGCCGGGCCGCTGTCGCGGGCACGGATGCCTCCTGCTCGGGCAGGCCACCGGCGAGCAGGGCGGCGGCGGCCAGGAGCGCGACGGCCAGGCTGATCCGGGTACGTGTCACTCGTACTGCTGTTTCGGCGGGGTGATCGGCTGCCACTGTTCGACCTCGAGGTACGCGATGTCGGCCTGGTTGACCGGGTCCTTCGCCCGGCGTGTGCTGTGCCTGCCGGTGACCTGCAGCCAGGTGCCGGACGGGACGTCGACGGCCGGCCCGCCGGTGAGCCCGATCTTGATCGGCCGGCCGTCAGCGGCGCAGCAGCTCACCACGATCCGGGCCAGCATCGGGCCGCCGTCCGGTCCGGTGCTGAGGAACCCGGTCAGCTGGACACGGCGGCCGGCCAGGCTGCGGGCGTCGTCGTAGATGCTGCGGGAGGCGTAGTCGAGCAGGCCCACGGCGACCGGGTCACCCTCGGGCAGCGGGCCGTAGTCGGACTCGGCCGTGGCGGTCAGCGTCCCGGACTGGCCGGCCGTGAACGCGCCCAGGGCCGGCGGCGCGACCAGCAGCAGGGCGATCACCGGCAGGAGCAGCAGCCAGCCCACGCGCGGCTCGTGGTGAGCATGGTCGTGAGTCTCGCTGTGCCCGGGATCGGGGACCGGTTGAGCCCTCTTTCGCCCGGCGGCCGGGCGTAGCTCGTACCAGAGGGTGAAGATGGCCGTGAGCACCAGGAACGCGCCCGTCAGGAGAAGGAAGGGCCGCAGGCCCTCCTTCACGTAGCGCAGGTGGAGATCGGTGATCGACGCTTTCAGGATCGCGCCGCCGAAGAGCAGCAGCACGACCGCCTGTGCCTGCCGGTTCACCGCAGCATCCTTTTCACAACAGCGCCCGTTTTCACAGCAGTGCCCTTCACAGCAGCACCCAGCCCGTGACAGTGCCGGCCAGCACCGCGAGCGCGAACGTCGCCGGGGCGAACCGGGAGGCGAACCCGCGGCCGAAGACGCCGGTCTGCATGGCGATCAGCTTGAGGTCGACCATCGGGCCGACCACCAGGAAGACCAGGCGGGACGTGAGCGAGAACTGGGACAGCGACGCGGCGACGAACGCGTCCGCCTCGCTGCAGATCGAGAGCAGCACGGCCAGGACCGCGAGCGCCAGCACCGACAGGATCGGGTCGCTCGCCAGGGTCTGCAACCAGGACTCCGGCACCACCACGTTGATCGTGGCGGCGGCCGCGGCGCCGATCACCAGGTAACCACCGGCGTGCACCATGTCGTGGCGGCAGGCCGACCAGAACGCGCGGCCCTTGCCCGCGGGCTCGGGCCGGTGCGGCAGGCGGATCCAGTCGGTGCGGCCCAGCCGCAGCCACAGCCAGCCCATCAGCACCGCGACGGCGAGACTGGCCAGGGCACGGGCGAGAACCATCTCCGGGTTGCCGGGGAAGGCGACAGCGGTGGCGGTCAGCACGATCGGGTTGATCGCCGGGGAGGCGAGCAGGAACGCCAGCGCCGCGGCCGGGGTCACGCCGCGCCGGATCAGCGCGCCGGCGACCGGGACGCTGCCGCACTCGCAGCCGGGCAGCACCACCCCGGCAAGACCGGCGGCCGGGACCGCGAGGGCGGGACGGCGGGGCAGCGCGCGGGCCCAGAACGAGGCCGGCACGAAGACCGCGATGACGGCCGAGAGCAGCACGCCGAAGACCAGGAACGGGACGGCCTGCACCAGCACCGAGACGAACACGGTGGTCCAGGTCTGCAACTCCGGCCCGGCGACCCGGCCGGACAGCGGCCCCCGGAAGATCACCAGGAGGACCAGCAGGGCGGCGAGGACCTCGACCGAACCGATCCCCCGGCTGCCAGGCCGCGCCGGGGGATCCTTGACGAGGGTGTCGGTCACCGTGCGAATTTACCGGGTGGGCGACGGAAAACCCGGATCACGATCGGGTGATCACGGGCTGGCCGCCAGGAACAGGAACACCGCACAGAGGCCGACGTGCAGGCCACCTTGGAGAATGTTCGCCCGGCCCGGCACCACGGTGAGCGTGCCGACCCCGAACGTCAGCACCAGCAGCACCATCTGGGTGCCCCCGAGGCCCAGCAGCAGCGGGCCGTCCAGCCAGATCATCGCCATGGCGATCGCCGGGATGGTCAGTCCGATGCTGGCCATGGCCGAGCCGAGCGCCAGGTTGAGGCTGGTCTGGATGCGGTCGCGGGCCGCGGCGCGGACCGCGGCGATGGTCTCCGGCAGCAGCACCAGCAGGGCGATCACCACGCCGACCACGGAGTGCGGCAGGCCGGCCGAGGCCACCCCCGACTCGATCGACGGCGAGATGCCCTTCGCCAGGCCGACCACCGACACCAGCGCGACCAGCAGCAGACCGAGGCTGATCAGCGCGGTGCGCCCGCTCGGCGGCTCCAGGTGCTCCTCCCCCTCGATCACTTCGCCGTCGGTGGTGATCGGCATGAAGTAGTCCCGGTGCCGCCGGGTCTGCACCAGCACGAACAGCAGGTAGAGGCCGAGCGAGACGACCGCGGCGAAGCCGAGCTGGGCCGGCGAGAACTGCGGTCCGGGCCGGCTCGTGGTGAACGTGGGCAGCACCAGGCTCAGCGTGGCGATCGCGGCGACGGTGGCGAGCGCCCCGCCGGTGCCCTCCGGGTTGAAGACCGCGATCCGCCGGCGGATCGCGCCGACCAGCAGCGAGAGGCCCAGGATGCCGTTCACTGTGATCATCACGGCGGCGAAGACGGTGTCCCGCGCGAGGGACTGGGACTTCTCGCCACCACTGATCATCAGCGTGACGATCAGCGCCACCTCGATCACGGTGACCGCTACCGCGAGGATCAGCGACCCGTACGGCTCACCGACCCGGTGCGCGACGACCTCGGCGTGGTGCACGGCGGCCATGACCGCGCCGCCGAGCAGCACGGCCACGATCACCACCGCCGGTGGCGGCAGGTCGCGGCCCCAGGTCAGCACGAGTGCGGCGACGGCCAGGACCGGCAAGGCGACGGTCCACTGCGACAAGATCTTCAGTTTCATCCGTCAACTTTGCCAAATGATCAAGCCTTTTTGTCGCTGTGCCCGAGATCCCGGTCCGGGGCGATCCGGTCGCGGACCATCCGCTTCAGCGGCGGGATCTCCGGGAACCCGCCCTCGGCCTTGCGCGACCAGAGCGTCTCGCCGTCCAGCCGGACCTCGAAGACGCCGCCGATCCCGGGGATCAGCGCCACCTCGCCCAGGTCGGTGGCGAACGTGGTGAGCAGCTCCTGCGCGGTCCAGGCGGCGCGCAGCAGCCAGCGGCACTGCGTGCAGTATTCGATCTCCAGACGAGGTGTCACGCTGTTCAGTATCCCTGCGGCATGATCATGCACGGAAACGTGAACGTGAGGAGACGGTGTTGAGGCTCGGTTGGATCGCTGCCGGAGCGGTGGCCCTGGTGGTCGTGTCGGGTTGCTCCGGGGACTCGGCCGACGACCCGGTGACCGAGAGCGCCCCCGTGGTGGCCGACGCCCGGGACTATGTGGCGCTCGGTGACTCGTACGCGGCGGGGCTCGGCGGCGGGAACTACTCCGACACCAGTTGCCTGCAGAGCAGTGACAAGTCGTACCCCCAGCTCTGGATCGACGCGAAGGGCACTGACGCTCTCGGCGCGACGGTGAACAAGGCGTGCAGCGGCGCGGTGATCAGCAGCGTGACGAGTCAGCAGCTCACCGCCCTGACCGACCGGACCGGCTGGGTGACGCTGACCGTCGGCGGCAACGACGTCGGCTTCGTCGCCGGACTTCAGCAGTGCGTTCTCGGCTCCGACCAGACCTGCGCGCAGTCGGTGAAGAACGCGGCCGGCACGATGGCGTCGAGCCTGCCGGACTCGCTGGACAAGCTCTACACCCAGATCCGCGCGAAGGCCCCGAACGCCAAGGTCTACGTGGTCGGCTACCCGCACCTGGTCGCCGACCCGGGCGCCGGGGTCACCTGCGACTCGCTGAACGACGCCCGCCGCAAGGCGCTCAACGCGGCGTCCGACACCCTCTCCGAGGTGATCTCCACGGTGGTGGCCAAGCACCCCGGGTTCACCTACGTCGACGGGCGGGTGATCTTCGCGGGCCACGAGGCGTGCACGAAGGACCCGTGGATCCACGCGATCGCCGACGACATGTCCGAGTCGTTCCACCCGAACGCGGACGGGTATGCGGCGTACGCGAAAGTGCTGCACGGCGTGACGGGCTGACGCCACATGAAGGGCATCGAAACAGCTGGATAACAGTCGCGAGGTGAGGCGTAGGCGGCCCGGCCGGCGGTGACCACCCCGGTGTGACCGAGACACTTGTGATCCTGGCCCTCGTGGTCATCACCGCCCTCGGGTTCGACTTCACCAACGGGTTCCACGACACTGCGAACGCCATGGCGACGTCGATCGCAACCGGGGCTCTGCGGCCGAAGGTCGCGGTACTGCTCTCCGCGGTGCTCAACCTGGTGGGCGCGTTCCTCTCCATCGAGGTCGCGCTCACCGTCACCAATGCCGTCGTCAACATCCAGGACACGAACGGCGCGCCGAAGGCGGAGCTGACCGCCGACGGCGGCACAGCCCTGCTGATCATCGTGTTGGCCGGCGTGATCGGCGGCATCCTCTGGAACCTCTTCACCTGGCTGCTGGGCCTGCCGTCCAGCTCGTCGCACGCGCTCTTCGGCGGCATCATCGGCGCCACCGTGGCCGGCCTCGGCTGGGCCGGCGTGAAGTGGACCGGCGACGGCAGCAAGCTCGACGGGGTCCTCGGCAAGGTGATCCTGCCGGCCCTGATGTCCCCGGTGATCGCCGGCGTCGTGGCCGGCGTCGCGACCTGGCTGATCTACCGGATCACGCTCGGGGTGGCGGCCCGCTTCACCGACAACGGGTTCCGCTGGGGACAGATCGGCAGCGCGTCGCTGGTCTCCCTCGCGCACGGCACCAACGACGCCCAGAAGACCATGGGGGTGATCACCCTGGCGCTGATCGCCGCCGGCGAGTGGTCCGACACCGACGACATTCCCTTCTGGGTACGGGTGAGCTGTGCGCTCGCCATCGCCCTCGGGACCTACCTCGGTGGGTGGCGGATCATCCGTACCCTGGGCAAAGGTCTTGTCGAGATCGCCCCGCCGCAGGGTTTCGCGGCCGAATCGGCCGCCGCCACCGTGATCCTCACCTCCAGCCACCTCGGGTTCGCGCTCTCCACCACGCAGGTGGCGACCGGCTCGATCCTCGGCAGCGGTGTGGGCCGTCCCGGCGCGCAGGTCCGCTGGGCCGTCGCCGGCCGGATGGTGGCCGCCTGGCTGATCACGCTGCCCGCGGCCGGGCTGGCCGGCGCGCTGATGTGGTTCGTCGCGGACCTGATCGGCGGCGTGGCCGGCGCGATCACCATCTTCGTGCTGATGCTCGCGGCGGCCGCGTTCATGTACCAGCTGTCGCGCCGCACCCCGGTCGACCACAACAACGTCAACGACGAGTGGCAGGACACGCGCGCCAAGGAGTACGCATGAACAACCTCACGCTCGCCCTGGAGAGCGCCTGGAAGGTGCTGCTCATCGGCGTCCTGATCGGCGCCGGGCTGCCCGCGGTCTTCGCGCTCGGGATCCGCTCGATGGCGTTCGGCACCGGCGGTGACGCCGCGGCGCACGCGGCCGGAACCGCCGGACCCCGGCCGCACCCGATCGGCCGGATCGGCGCGATCGCCTGCTTCACGGTGGTGCTGCTCGGCGTGGCGCTGGGCATCACGTTCATCGTGGCGACCGGGTTCGGCAAGGAACTCAGCTTCGAGCACGTCTATCCCACCCTGGTCAGCAAGGACTGAGCGATGGCCGAATCACGGACCAACTTCCTGGCCCGCGCGATCGGATGGCTGCGCGCCGGATACCCGGACGGCGTGCCGAAACGGGACTACGTCGTGCTGCTCGGGCTGCTGCGGCGCACCCTCAGCGAGGACGAGATCCGGGGCATCGCCGCGGACCTCGCCGCGCAGGCCGTCGAGCCGATCACCGCGCGGGACATCGAGGAGATGGTCAGCAGCACCGTCCTGCAGGAGGCCACGCCGGAGGACGTCGTCCGGGTGTCCGCGCACCTGGCGGCCGGTGGGTGGCCACTGGCCGACCCACCCGACGCCTGACCGTCGCCTGTCGTTAGCGCGCCGGACGCCTCGGCGCGCTTCGATGGGCCGTGCACCACGCCAACCACTACTACGGGCACTCGTACGCCCTGGCCCGGTACTGCGGCCTGGCCCCCGGCGTCGTCCCGCCCCGGATCCACGGCTACCTGCAGCACGGCTGGAACATCGGCGACGGCCTCGCGCCCGACCACGAGTACGTCCCGGGAATCCCGTCGTTCGTCTGGAGCGAGCGGACCCGGCGGCGCGCCTGGTCGATGGGCCGGCGCCGGGTGTACGTCACCGGGGCGCCGCTGGCCTACCTGCTCACCCTGACTCCCCCGGCCGGGGAGCGGGACGGCACCATCTGGTACCCGTTCCACGGCTGGGAGGGCCAGCACGTCCAGGGTGACCACGACCGGCTGATCGCGGAGATCACGGAGACCGAGCCGGGGCCGGTGACGGTCTGCCTCTACTGGCAGGAGTACCGCACCGCCCCGGTCCGCCGCCGCTACGAGCGGGCCGGGTTCCGGGTGATCTGCCACGGGTACCGGGGTGGCTGGTGGAAGGACCTCGACCCGGGCTTTCTCGACCGGCAACTGGCCGAACTGCTCCGGCACCGGCGGGTCGCGTCGAACCGGCTGTGCAGCGCGGTCTTCTACGGCGCGCTCGCCGGCTGCGAGCCGGCCGTCTACGGCGACCCGATGCAGCTGCGCGACGAACGGGACCTGTTCGGCGGCCGCCCCCGGATCCGCCGGCAGTGGGCCGAGCTGCACGGCAAACAGGTCGACCCGGCGGTGGCGCACGCGATCGCCGTCGACGAGCTCGGCGCGGACCGGCTGCTGTCCCCGGCCGAGCTGCGCGCCCTGTTCCACTGGTCCTCCTCGTCGACGGTGGCCGCCGCGTGAATCCGCTTCTCCTCGGTGGCGAGATGCCGCACTGGTCCGACCGGTCCCCGGCCGGCGGCGACGCTCTGACCGTCCTCGCGTCGGCGGCGCGGGGACACACCCTGATCGTCGGGCCGCACGCGTTTCCACTGATCGACGCGGTGCCGTCCGCACGGGTCACCGTCCTGACGCGCGGCGTTCCGGACGCCGAGGCGCTCGCCGCCCGGTACGCCTCCCGGCCCGGCTTCGAGGTGTGCTGCGGCAGCCTGGAGAAACTCGCGGCCGTCCCGGCCTATGACACCGTGCTCGCCCTGGACGGCCTGGACCGGGCCGGCTCCACCGAGAGTGACGGGCTGACCTGGGCGGACAGTCTCGGAACGCTGCTCGCGGTGCTGCGGCCCGGCGGGCGGCTGATGCTCGGGTGCGCGAACCCGGCGGGCCTGCACCGGCTGCTCGCCCTGCCGGCCGAACCCGGTGACGAGGAGTGGGGAGCGCCGGCCTTCGACGACGCGTCCCGGCCGGTCGGGGCCGGCGCGCTGCGCTCGGCTCTCGCGGCGGCGGGGCTTGACGTGCTCGGTGACTATGCGGCGTACCCGGATCCCCGGTCGCCCCGGGCGCTGGTCGGCTCCGCGGCGCTGCGGGATCCGGATCTGCGGGGGTTTCTGGCCGGTGTGGTGCGGCGGGCCGGGGCGCCGGATGAGCCGATGCTGGCGGATCCGCGGCCGGTCGCCGTGCAGATGCTGGCGAGTGACCTGGCCGGCGAGCTCGCGCCGGGGTGGTTCGTGGTGGCCGCCCGCGGCGGCTCGGTGCCCCTGCCCGACGTGATACTCGCGGCGACGCCTGATGTCGTCCGGCTGACTCGGACGGCGCGGGGATGGTGCCGGTCCGACCTGGACTCCGCTGCCGTGCCGGTGGGGCGGAATCTGATGGACGCGCTGCTCGTGGCGGCTCGGGCGCGGGACCTTCCGGGGATGCGGGCGCTGCTCACGGCCTGGCAGGGTGGCGAGTTCGCGGGAGTCTCCGCGGACGGGATCGTCGTGGACGCCGACGGACGGCTGCACGATCTCCGGCTCGGTGCGGCCGGGGATCCGCAGGTGGCCCTGGGTCACTTCGTCGACGCGGCGCCCGCGGACCTGGCCGAGCTGATCGCGGCGATGACCGGTGTGGCTCCGGCATCCGCGCCGGCGTGGCCGGGCGCGGGCGCGTTCCGCGAGGTGGCGGCGGAGCGCGACCGTCTGGCGCGGGAGCTGGGCGAGGCGCAGGCCAGGCTTGATTGGTACGAGTCGCGGCTCGCCACACGAGACGCCGAACTGGCCCGGGCCCACCGCATCATCACCCTGCTCAAGGGCACTGTCCCCGGCCGGGCGGCGACGGCCGTCCGGGGCGCCCTGCGAACCGGCAAGCGAGCCGCCCGGACGGCCCTGCACCAGTTCCGCAGGCAGCAGCGGTGAGAGCGCACGGAACCGGTTGTGTGCGTCCTGAGCCCGGCCGATCTTGGAACGCTGCGGCCGGGCCGTAGCTCACGCATGTGATCAAGCCCGGATAGCCGCTCGCAGCTACGGCTCGGCTGGCCCAGCCGTAGGCAGCCCGGTGATCAAGGCCTGATTGCCTGCGCCAGCTACGGCTCGGCCGACCCAGCCGTAGACCAGCCCGGTAAACGTGGCGGCGGATTCCATGCGCCAGCTACGGCTCGCGCATTCGGGCCGCGGCGCTTCGGGGCCGCGGCACTTCGGGCGGCGGCACTTCGGGCGGCGGCACTTCGGGCGGCGGCACTTCGGGCGGCGGCACTTCGGGCGGCGGCACTTCGGGCGGCGGCGCTGAGTTCGCTTGTTGGTCGGGGGCTGTTTCCGCAGCCCTCGCCTTCCGCCCATAGCGTCGGGCCTCATGTCGACCGAGCTGGATGTCAGCGTCGTCATCCCGACGTGCAACCGACCGCGACTCGCCACCCGTGCCGTCGCCTCCGCGCTGGGACAGACGCACCGCGCCCTCGAAGTGATCGTGGTCGTGGACGGCCCCGACGAGGAGACCGTCAAGGAGCTGTCCGGGATCGGCGACCCCCGGCTGCGCGTCGTGGTGCTCCCCGAACGCGGCAGGGCCCCGCACGCCCGCAACGTCGGCGCCCGCGAGGCCCGGGGCCGGTTCACCGCGTTCCTGGACGACGACGACGAATGGCTCCCCGCGAAGATCGCCACCCAGTTGGAGCTGGCCGGCCGGTCCGGCGCGGCGTACCCGGTCGTCGCGACCCGGCTGATCAACCGCACCCCGCGCGCCGACTCGGTGATGCCGCGCCGGCTGCCGTCGGCCGGGGAGCCGCTCAGTGAGTACTTCACCGTGCGCCGGGGACTGTTCTACGGCGACGGGTTCATCCAGACCTCCACGATCATGGCGCCGACCGAGCTGATGCGTGCCGTGCCGTTCACCGTCGGGCTGCGCCGCCAGCAGGAACTCGACTGGACGCTGCGGGCGATCCGCCACGAAGGCGTCGAGCTGATCTACGCGGCGGAGCCGCTCGTGCTCTGGCACCAGGACGAGGATCGGCATCGGATCAGCCTGGAGATGCCGTACGAGCAGCAGCTCGCCTGGCTGCGGGCGAACCGGGAGCTGTTCACCCCCCGGGCGTACGCGGCGTTCGCGCTCAGCGTGCTCAGCTCGATGGCCGCGCCCACCCGGAACGGCGCGCTCTTCCGTGAGCTGCTCGCCGAAGCGCGCGGGAACGGGCGGCCCGGCGCCCTCGACTACCTCACGCACGTGCAGATCTGGGCGCTGCCGCCGTCGCTGCGGCACCGGGTCCGCGACATGATCGTGAGCCGTAAGAATGTCTCCTGACCCTCGGCTGGTCATCTGGCGCAGCGCCCTGCTCGCCGGGTCCGAGACGTTCGTCCGCGGGCAGGGCGACGCGCTGGCTCGGTGGCGGCCCACCTACCTGGGCGCCACCCGTACCGAGTCGCCGCTGTCCCGCCCGGACGACGTGATCACGTTCGGGGCGGATCGGCGGGCGTTCCTGCGGCTGCGCCTCACCGGGTCGTCGCCGCGCCTCGACCGGGTTCTCGCCGCGCAGCGGCCCGACCTGGTCCATGCCCACTTCGGCGGGGACGGCTGGCTGGTCAGCGGCGCGGCGGCGCGCCTCGGTGTTCCGCTGATCGTCACCGTTCACGGCCACGACGTCACCCGCCAGCCGGAGAGCCCCGGCGTGCGCGGGATGCGGTACCGGCAGAACCTGCGCACCGTGTTCCGGCGGGCCACCCTGGTCATCGCCGTCTCCGAGGTGATCCGGGAGCGGGCCGTCGCGTGCGGCGCCGACCCTTCCCGGGTACGCGTTCACTACACCGGCGTGCCTGTTCCGGCATCCCCGCCGATCGTGCCGAAACGGTGGGACGTCGCGTTCGTCGGCCGGTTCGTCCCGAAGAAGGGGGTGGACGACCTGCTCACCGCCCTGGCGTCGATGCATTCGCCACGGCCGCGGGCGTTGTTCATCGGGGACGGGCCGCTGGAGCCGTCGATCCGGGCGCGGGCCGAACGGCTGGGGCTGGACGCCACGTTCCTCGGCAGTCATCCACCCTCTGTCGTGCAGCGCCACCTCGCCGAGTCGCGAATGCTGGTGGCGCCTTCCAAGATCGCGCCGGACGGGGACACCGAGGGGCTGCCCACGACGATTCTGGAGGCTGCCGCGCTGGGGCTGCCGGTGGTGGCCACGCGGCACAGCGGGATCCCGGAGGCGGTGGTCGACGGGGAGACCGGGTTGCTCTGCGCGGAAGCGGATCCGGGTGGGCTGGCGGCGGCAGTCGGGCGGCTGCTCGGGGACGCTTCGCTGCGGCGGCGGATGGGGGCGCAGGGGCATCGCAGGGTGGTGGAGCGCTTCGACCTGAAGGAGCAGACGCGGCGGCTGGAGGAGCTGTACGACGAGGCGGCGGCTCGGCGGGGTGTTGCCGCTTAGCGGGGTGGGGTTGCGCTTAGCGGGGCGAGCACAGCCCAGCCGTAGCCCCCGCATGTGATCACGCAACGGTAACCGGCGCCAGCTACGGCTCGCGGAGCCCGGCCGTAGCTCACGCATGTGATCACGGGCCGTTGCCTGCGTGGGCTACGGCTCGCAAGGCCCGGCCGTAGTCCACGCATGTGATCACGCGCGGGTAGCCGGCGCCAGCTACGGCTCGCGGGGCCCGGCCGTAGTCCACGCATGTGATCACGGGCGGGTAGCCGGCGCCAGCTACGGCTCGCGGAGCCCATCCGTAGTCCACGCATGTGATCACGGGCGGTTACCTGCCTGGGCTACGGCTCGCCGCGGGGGCGACGGCGGGGCGACGGCGCGGGGCGACGGCGGGGCGACGGCGGCGCGGGGCGGGACTGGTTGGGGCGGGAGTGGGCAGCGTAGCGAAACGCGCCGGACGGCCCTGCGCCCCTCTCGGGGTCGCGTGGACTCTCGGGGACGGGGGTGGTGCGGTTGGGGGCGGCCGGTTACCCGTACAAAGGAAAAACGGTCGCCCGAAATGTACCTTTGATCCGGGGCGATGGAATGGAACAGGTGATGCTCGCGCCGGCTGACGGGCTGACCGGGGCGGAGGCGGAGGCTCGGCGGCGGCGGGGTGAGGGCAACGCCGCGGCGCAGGGGGGCTCGCGGAGTTACGGCGAGATCCTGCGGACCAATGTATTTTCGTTCTTCAATCTGATTCTGTTCGTGATCGGCGCCGCTCTGCTGGCGCTGGAACGGTACAGCGACGCGCTGATCAGTGTCGGACTTGGCCTGATCAATGCGGTGATCAGTGCGGCGCAGGAGATTCGGGCCAAGCGCAAGCTTGACCGGTTGCAGCTGCTGGACCGGACCGGAGTGCTGGTGATCCGGGACGGTCAGGAGCTGGAGATCTCGCCGGAGCTGGTCGTGCGTGGCGACGTGCTGCGGGTCCGGCCCGGTGATCAGATTGTGGTGGACGGGCCGCTGCTCGACGGCGGGCGGCTGGAGGCCGACGAGTCGCTGCTGACCGGGGAGAGCGACCCGGTGGTCAAGCATCCCGGTGATGAATTGCGGTCCGGGAGTCTGTGCGTGGCCGGTGACGGGCATCAGCAGGCGCGGGATGTCGGCGCGCACAGCTACGCCGGGCGGCTGACCGCCGAGGCGCGGCGCTCGACCACCGACAAGACGCCGTTGCAGCGGCGCATCGAGTTCATCGTGCGGCTCGTCATGGCGCTGACCGCGCTGATGAGCGGGGCGATTCTGGCGCAGACGGCGATCGAGGGATTCAGCCTGCTTCGGGTCGTGCAGATCACCGCGGTGCTGTCCGGGCTCGTACCCTATGGGCTGTTCTTCCTGATCGCGCTCGCCTACACCGCCGGGGCGGTCCGGATCGCCCGGCACGGCGCGCTGGTGCAGCAGGTCAACGCGGTCGAATCGGTCAGCAACGTGGACGTGGTGTGCACCGACAAGACCGGCACGCTGACCACCGGGCAGCTCACCCTCGAGGAGATCGTTCCGATCGGCGACCATGAATACGCCGAGGCGGCAGCGGCGCTCGGCAGTCTCGCCCACAACGCCACCACCCCGAATCTGACGGCGCTCGCCCTGGTCGCGGCACTGCCCGGGGACGTCTGGGAGGTGCGCGACGAGGTGCCGTTCTCGTCGTCGCTGCGCTGGTCCGGCCTGGTCACCGACGAGGGCACCTGGGTGCTCGGCGCGCCCGACGCGCTCGCGCCCCGCCTGCGCAAACCCCTACCGGCCGCGGACGTCACCGAGCGCACCGGGCTGGGGCTACGGGTGCTGCTGCTGGCCCGAGCCGAGAGCGACAAGGCCAGCCCCCGCGACGCCGTGGCCGGGTTGCGCGACGCCCAGGGTCACCCGGAGTTGCCGATGCTCGTGCCGGTCGCGCTCGTGGCGCTCGCCGACGAGCTGCGCGCCGAGGTCGTCGACACGGTCCGGCGGTTCACCGACGAGGGCGTTTCGCTCAAGGTTCTCTCCGGGGACGACCCGCGTACGGTCGCCGCGATCGCCCGCCGTGCCGGAATCGACGCCGATGAGCCGGTCGCCGGCGCCGCCCTCGACGATCTCGACGACAACGCGCTGGACGCGATCGTCGCGCGCACCGCGGTCTTCGGCCGGGTGGCTCCCGAGCACAAGGAACGGATCGTCCGGTCGCTGCGGCGGCAGGGGCACTACGTCGCGATGATCGGCGACGGGGTGAACGACGCGCGGGCGCTGAAGCAGGCGCACATCGGGGTCGCCATGCGCAGCGGCAGCGCGGTGACCAAGGACGTCGCGGACATCGTGCTGGTCGAGGACTCGTTCGCGGCGCTGCCGCCCGCCCAGCAGGAAGGGCGGAAAATCATCAATGGAATCGGGATCTCGCTGTACGTCTTTCTGGCTCGCGTGGTCAGCCAGGGGCTCGTCATTCTCACCGTCACCATGCTGGGGCTCGGCTTCCCCTATTCGCCGACGCAGGTGGGATTGACGATGTTCACGGTCGGGGTGCCGACGGTCTTTCTGACGTTCTGGGCGAAGCCCACCAAGCCCGATCCGTGCATGCTGCGAAATCTGGTGCGATTCGTCGTGCCGGTCTCGATTGTCACGGCCACCTTCGGCGCGGCCGTCTATACGGCGCTCTACGAAATCGTGATCGCCGGGTTCAGCTCGGGGCGGCGCACCCCGCACCAGATCATCGAGGAGTTCGAGAGCTACACCGGCCTCACGTACGGCATCGACGCCGACTTCACCACCGCGTCCGCGACCATTCTGGCCCAGACCGGGCTGTCGACGTTCTTCTGTTTCGCCTCGTTCGGGCTGATCCTGTTTCTGGCGCCCCGATCGCGGTTCTTCGCGGCGTGGACCACGCCCACCAAGGACACCCGCCCGGCGCTGCTGGTTCTGGGACTGTGCATCGTGTTCAGCGCCGTGCTCTTCATTCCCGTTCTCTGGCAGTATTTCGGCCTCACCGGCCCGTCGCGGCCGGTCTTCCTCGTCGTCGTTCCGGCACTGCTTCTCTGGTACGGGACCCTGACGGTCGTCCTGAGATATCAGCTCTTCGATCGACTGCTCGCCCTGGACACTCCCGGCCCGGAGACGCATTGACCGCACCCGGCAGCACGTCTACCGTGACGGAACAGCGTTTCCCTCAACGAAACGGGAGCCGTCGTGGTGAGCGTACTGTTCGGACTGGTCGCCGTCGCGGAGATCGCCCTGCTCGGCCTCGTGATCGTGCTGCGGCGGCGGCAACCGGACTGGACACTGAGCCTGCTCGTCCTCGTCGTCCTCGCGCTGATCTACGACAACGCGGTGGTGGCGATCGGCAGCACCCTCGGCGAGGGCCCGCTGCTGCGGGCGCTGTCATTTCCCCGGTACGTGACACACGCCCTGCTCGTGCCGCTGCTGATCATGGTGGCGGTGGGTCTGGGCCGCCGCTACGGCGTGCGGTTCTTCGCCGGCCGAGCCGTCCCGGCCGCGTTCGGCGTGCTGACGCTGCTGCTGATCGCGGCCGGCGCCTGGGCCGACATCCTCACGCTGGAACTGGAACCGACCCGGTACGCCGACACGCTGCGCTACACGAACGCCGCCGCGAACGGCCCGCCGATCCCGGCGATCATCGCGATCCTGGTGATGATCGGCGCGGGGGTCGCGCTGTTGATGCGGGCTCGCTGGCCGTGGCTGCTGGTCGGCGGGATGGCGATGTTCGCGGCGGCGGGCGCCGGGGCGGCGGTGCTGTGGCTGAGCAACCTCGGTGAGCTTGTTCTGATTGTCACCGTGTGGCTGACGGCGGCCCGGCCTCAGCGCAGGGGCGCGCTCGTCGCCGCGTGAACCGTCGTTATTGCTGCATGATCCAGCTGGGCAGCGGGTGTTCGACGGTGGCGATCACCTGCCAGCCGGCCCGGCGGTACATCTCGACGTTGCCCGGTGTGCTGGTCTCCAGGATCGCGGGCAGGCCGTCCTCGGCGGCGCGGCGCAGTCCGGCGGCCATCACGGCGTGACCCCAGCGGCGGCCGGTCCAGTCCGGGTGGGTGCCGAGGACTCCCAGATACCAGAACGGGTATGCCGGGAGCGCGGCGTGGACAGCGTCGTCGTAGGCACGCATGCGGGCAAGCTCGGCGGGCGGAAGCGCGGCGGTCACGGCGGTCACGGCGGTCGCGGCGGTCGCGGCAGGCGCGGCGGTCGTGGCGGCTTCCAAGATCGCCGGTGCCGTGGGTTCCGAGGTCGCGGGCGCCGTGGGTTCCGAGGTCGCGGGCGCCGCGGGTTGCGCGATCAGCGCGGGCGGCTCCCAGATCGCCGCCGAGTACCCGTCCCCCGCCATCCAGATCGACTCCCGGTGCACCCGCTTGTCGAAGAGGTGACCGAAGAAGGCAGCGGCATACACCGGATACGTCTCGTCATCCGGAAAGAGGTGCCGGAGAACGGGATCGTCAGGAAACGCGGCGACGAGCGAGCCGACGATACGGTCCCGGTGCGCAGGGGTGGCAATGGAGATCACAAGTCCCGAGCGTAACGCCGCCCCCGGGCATCCTAGGAGGCTAGGCTCATAATCTGTGGTACTCGCCTGCCCGGTTTGGATACGGTTTGATCGAGCCGCCGCGCCGAGCCCGGCTGTGGTGGACCGGGCCTCGGCGCGGCGGCTCCCGAACGAGCGCGGGGCGGCTCCCGAACGAGCGCGGGCGGCTTCCGAACGAGCGCGCGGAAGCACGCGGACAAGCGCGCGGAAGCTGGCGAGCGAGCACGCGGAAGCACGCGAACAAACACGCGGAAGCACGCGGATAAAGCTCGGACACAGGCCCGCGGAAAGCACCCGCCCAATCAGTCCCGCGGGATCGTGTGCCCGTTGACCGCCAACCACTGCTCAAAACTCTGCAACTCGGGGTTCAACCTCCGCACCGCCTCCAGATCACGGACACCGGTGAAGTACTCGTCGAACTCGGTGTAGTACTGCAGCATGTTCCCCGCCTCGTCCGCGCCCGGGAAGCCCAGCGCGCGATAGGCGTCATGGCTCAGCGGACGATAGACGACCGGCTCACCGACCGCACGGCTCAGACCCGCCGCGATCTCCGCACCGGTCAGATGCTCACCGGCGATGTGCACCGTCTGCCCGACGTAATCATTTCCGGCCTTGAAGATCCCGTACGCGGTCCGCCCGATGTCCTCCACCGCGATCCCGGCGAGCTTGCTGTCACCCATCGGCAGGCTCAGCGTGAGCACCCCGTCAGCGTCGCGCGTGGCGCCCCAGCCGCTGGCGAGGTTCTCCCAGTAGAACGTGGTCCGCAGGAACGTGGCCGGCACGCCCGCCGCCCGGAACAGCTCGTCGGCCTCGGCCTTCGCGTCGAAGTGCGGGACGTTGTACTTCTCCTGCAGGATCGGCATCCGGTCGCCGGTCACCGGGATGTGGTCGCGGGTGTCCTCCAGCGTCGACCAGATGACGTGCCGGAGCCCGGCGCGACGGGCGGCGTTCGCCAGGTTGGCGGCTTCCACCAGCTCCTTCTCGGCGGACATGTGCGCCCAGAAGTTCGTCACCAGGTACCCGCCGTACGCCCCGGTGAACGCCGCCACCAGGCTCGCCTCGTCGTAGTTGTCGGCCTGCACCACTTCGGCGCCGAGCTTGACCAGTTCCTGCGCCGCGGGCGACGTCACGTCCCGGGTCAGCGCCCGCACCGCGAATCCGCCGTCGGGGTCGGCCAGGATCGCTCGCACCAGGCCACCACCCTGCGCACCGGTGGCTCCGACGACCGCGATGACCTTCTTCTCGCTCATCCGACTCACTCCCCTGGTCTCACAACCGGACGTTGCGGCCGGTGTAACCGGACCCTTCAATCGATAATTCCCGATGCGATGAGACGGCGGTCACGGTGATCGCTACCGGACAGCAACCTCGGGTGTACGGCGTAGCACCCACCCCGGAGGAGTGTTCACCGGAGCAGCCCGGACGACCGAAAGGATCATGGATGCCCCAGTCAGGCTACGAGGCGACGTCTCTCGACGTGCTGGTCGACTCTCGCACCGAGACGGTCACCAACTTGCTGGCGAACAGCGTGCCCGTCCGGGACGAACTCCAGGCGGTGGTCGCCGGCGTGGCGACGCGGTTGAGCGTTCCCGTCGTCGCGCTGAACCTGGTACGTCCGGACGCCGTCCTGATCGCCGCCGCCACCGGCATCGGCGGATGGATGGCCGAGACCGGAGGCGTGCCGGCCGGGTGGGCGGTCTGCCCGCGCGTGGTCAACCCGGACAAGCCGCTGATCGTCGTCGACCTGCACGCCGAGCAGTGGGGGCCGTTCCGCTCGGCCGACCTCTACGGGGCGGCCCGCTCGTACGCGGGTGTCCCGCTGCGCGTCGGCGGCACCGTCGTCGGGACGCTCTGCGCGTTCGCCCCCGACCCGAACTCGTTCGACGCCACCACCGTGGCCCTGCTGGAGGAACACGGCCACCGGGCCGTGCGACTGCTCGACCGCTGACCCCCGCGCGTTCCGATCGCCCGTGGCCCGACAAGGGTCCCGGGCGATCCGCATTTACAACCAGAAGGGACTCATGGGTACGTCCACGTCTCCCGAATACTCCGGTGTGGAGTCCTTCGAACCCCCCTCCGACACCGGCGCCACCACCGTCGAGTACATCCTGCTCGTGGCGCTCGTCATCGCCGGCCTGGTCGTGGCCGCCACCGACCTGCGCGGGGACATCGTGGCGCTGGTCAACGGTCTGACCACATAGTCTTCTCAACCGGGTGGACGGCCGGCCGATACCGTCGTCGTGCCGACGCTGATGCTCGATCTCGAAGAGGCCCGTCTCGCCGCGCTGCACGAGTACGCGCTGCTCGACTCCCCCGCCGACGCGGAACTGACCGCCGTCGTCCGGATCGCCGCCACCATCGCGGACGTGCCGACGGCGACCCTGAACCTGATCGACGAGAGCCGGCAGTGCCAGCTCGCCACTGTCGGTTTCGTTGGGTCCATCACCCGGCGGTCCGACTCGATGTGCGCCATCGCGTTCCGCGGCGGCCGGATCGCACACGTGCCGGACGCGAGCCGGCACCCGATCTACGCCGGCAACCCCTGGGTCGACGGCCGGATCGGCGCCGTGCGCTTCTACGCCTCGGTCCCGCTGGTCACCCCGTCCGGCTACGCGCTCGGCACGCTCTGCGTCTTCGACACCGAGGCGAAGTCGCTCACCGAGACCCAGCTGAGCCGGCTGGAAGACCTCGCCAAGGTCCTGGTCGGCCTCTTCGAACGCCGCCGGCAGACCCGGATCGCCGAGCAGTCGACGGCCGCGGCCGAACGCGACCGGCGACGCCTGGAGCTGGCGCACGCCGAGCTGCGCCGTTCCAACGAGGAGCTGGAGGGTTTCGCGGCGGCGGTCAGCAACGATCTGGTCCGCCCGCTCGCCAGCACCAGCGGATACCTGGAGCTGATCGACCAGCTCTACGGCGACCGCCTCGACGAGCGGGCCGCCGGCTGGCTGGCCGGCGCCGGCGCGTCGATGGAGCGGATGCGGCAGCTGATCGAGGCGCTGCTCACCTACGCCAAGGCCGGCAACGCGCCGTGCGTGCGCTCCGCGGTGACCCTCGCCGAGGCGACCTCGGCGGCCTCCGCGGACCTGCGCACGCTGATCGAGAGCCACGGCGCCGAGGTCCGGGTACGCGGCGACGTCGAGCTGAGCGCCGACCCCACACTGCTGCGGCAGCTGCTGCAGAACCTGATCGACAACGCGATCAGGTACCACCACCCGGACCGGGCGCCCCGCGTCGAGATCGCCGGTCAGCACACCGACGGCGGGCATCTGATCACCGTGACCGACAACGGCATCGGCATCCCGGCAGACGGGCGCGGCCGCGCCTTCGACATGTTCACACAGGTGGACCCGGCCGGCCGCGGGGGGCACGGGATCGGGCTCTCCACCTGCCTGCGGATCGTCGAACGGCACCACGGCACGATCGCGGTGGACGAGGCGCCGGACGGGGGCACGGTGATCAGCCTGTGGCTGCCCGGCGCGGTCACCAGCTTCAGCCAGCGGCGTGACCGTGCCGCCAGTATCCGATGAAGTCCACACTCTGCTTCGGCACCTGGCGCTCGCCGACCAGATAGCGGCGGGCGCCGGTGGCCAGGGCCGATTCACCGACCAGGTACGCGTAGACCGTCCCGCCCGGCAGCTCCGTCTCCCGCAGCGTGGCGAGCGCGAGCTGTCCCGGCACCCCGCCCGCGCCGTCCCGGGGCACCCAGATCAGCTGGACGCCCGCCGGCACCCGGAAGTCCTGCTTGTCCTCGATCGACGGCAACTCCACGATCGCGATCCCGCGCGCGTCGTCCGGCAGCGACTCGCAGATCCCGGCCACCGCCGGAAGCCCCGTCTCGTCGGCGACCAGCAGCGTCCAGTCGTGCTCGCTCCGCGGGTTGTACCCGCATCCCTGATCGAGCAGGCCGACCTGCTCACCGGGCTTGGCGTTCAGCGCGAACGAGCTGGCCGGGCCGCTGTGCCCGGCGCCGTCCACATGGACCACGAAGTCGACGTCGAGCGCGCCCGGCCGGTGCGCGCGAACCGTGTAGTTGCGGACGAACGGGCGCTTCGGCTTGGCGGTCGCGAGGTACTGCGCGTACCACAGGCCGGAGGCGCGGGTCGGCAGCTTGAGCGAGTCCTGGCCGGGCCGGGTCAGGAAGAGCCGGAACCACTGGTCGTAGCCGAGCGGCGTGAACCGGTCGAGCCCCGCGCCGCCGAGCGTCACCCGGACGATGTTCGGCGAGACCCGCGCGCTGCCGGTCACCTCGAGCATGAGCACGTGCGGATCAACCGGCTTACGAACCTTGAAATTGGACATCGAACCTCCGGGGCGGTCGGGAGGTTAGGGTAACCTAACTCAATTCGCGGCGGACAATAGCGGGATGGGCCGATTGCTTTTGCTGCGCGGGGCTCTGGGCGTACTCATAGTTGTCCTGGTGATCTGGTCGCTGCAGCGCAAGTTGATCTACTTCCCGGACCGCTCCGCGCCCCCGCTCGCGGCCGGCGCAAGCGCCGTCACGCTGCGCACCGACGATGGCTTGCGGCTGGAGGCATGGCTGGTCAAGCCCCCATTGGGTACGCGTGAACGGCCACTCTCCGTGCTGGTTGCCCACGGGAACGCCGGCCACCGGGCGAGCCGGATGCCGCTGGCCTCGGCGCTGGCGTCGCTCGGCGTGACAGTGCTGCTGCTGGACTACCGTGGTTACGGCGGCAATCCCGGACGGCCCAGCGAGGACGGGCTCCGGCTCGACGCGCTCGCCGGCCGGACGTTCCTCGACTCCCTCGGTCTGCCGATCATCTATTACGGGGAGAGCCTCGGGGCGGCCGTTGTCACGTCGCTCGCCGTGCGGCACCCGCCGGCCGGGCTGGTGCTCCGGTCACCGTTCACGTCGCTGGCGGCGGCCGGGCGGTTCCACTATCCGTGGCTGCCGGTGGGAGCGTTGCTGTGGGACCGGTACCCGGTGGCTTCGCAGATCTCGCAGGTGAAGGTGCCCACGGTGGTGGTCTATGGGACCGCGGACACGGTAGTGCCGGCCGCCCAGAGCGCCGAGGTGGCCCGCCGAGCGGGCAGGCTGACAGCCGAGGTGGTGATCCCCGGCGCCGATCACAACGACCGGGCGATGCTCGACGGGCCGGAACTGTTAGCCGCAGTAGAGACCCTGACCCAGGCAATCGGGTAGCGCCGGCAACCGCGCAGGCTTGCCACCCACGCCGACGAAGCCGACAGCACTGGTGACCAGCTGGTCCAGCTGGCAGTGAGTGCTGTTCTAGCCCCGTACTTCGCACATGCTTTGGAGTGAACGGCCGTCACTCTGATCAAGATCGATGTGTTGGTCGGGTATGGGTGTAGCAGGTGCTCC
>NZ_JBEZZR010000064.1:0-2050 GCF_040639325.1 Actinoplanes sp. NPDC023936
GTGGCTTGCTTGAGCCGTGTGCCGCGACGAGTTGCACGCACGGTTCTGAGGGGGCCCCGGCGCAGCAATGCGTCGGGGCTACCCGACTGCGTTCCGCAGGTGCGCCTAGCGAGCCCTCTATGCGCACGATTCACTTCCGAAACACGGCCTGGTGGCGCCGGTGCAGTGGTCTCCACGCCGCCGGCACTAAGCGTCAGCAGTGCATCGGACGAGCGCACACGTAAACCCGCTGGGCCGGGCTGGCGCCACCACCATTCAACTAGCGCGTTGAGTAATTAATCGACACTGACCAGGGTACCCTCCGCCACGAGCCAGGAACTTCCGGTGCCTTCCAAGATGGCAGCGAAGACTGCGGCGTGCGGCGGTCCATTCACGTTGCAGGTGAGTTTTCCCTTGAGCGCTCTCTCGACTTCCTCATGCTTGGCGGTGGTGACTCGGAGGTCCACGTCGAAATATCTCAAGTTGGGGTTTTCCTTAGTGATTTGTCCCGGCTCGTTGTGTAGGTACCAGGGAACCCCGCCATGCAGCCACTCGAGTCGGCTCGGCATCCCCGTATCGGGGTCCCACTCAAATAGGAGCTTTTCCGCGGGGCTTGCAACGTTCGCGTAGTGCGCAGTCACGGACTCGAACTTGTAGCGCGTCATCGTGTGTCCTTTGTGTTCCCGCATGAGCACGATCATCATGGGCACCCGGTGCGAAGCCGGTACGTTCCGCGATACTGGCCGGACGTCTCGCGGCGGCCGACTGGATCCGGGTGGCGCCACCGTCGTTATGGGTGTGGCCGGCAACGTGTCGAGATAGCCGGACTGGGTCATGCCGTCATGATCCGCCCCCAAGCACACCCTGCGGGGCCGACATCCGGAAATCGTCGCGACGGGGTACGGAAGTCAGACAGACCAGGTCAACGCCGCGATCGAGGGCGGTCGTCGCTCGCATCTCGGTAGGGCTGCCGCTGGGCGGAGTACCTGAACCATCCACCGGCAAGCCATCTTGGCTTGCTGTACCCGGCCCGTGGACGAGCCGGCCGTGGCAGTGACCGCCCGGGAGAAGATTGCTTACCTGGGGTTCGACCCGCTGTACCAGCATCAGCGTCCCTGAGCGGGTACTCCAGTCTGTCACGTTTCACCACGCGCTACCCGGCGGAAGTGACTGGCCATTCTCATGCCGATGAGAGTGCTTGAACGGCGACCACGTATAGCGATCTCGACGCTTTCATCGCCGTTCATTCCATACCTTAATCAGCCGGGTAAGACGATCAGAACGTCCCTCATCCGACAAGGCCCAAAATAGTAGAATTGCAAGGATGAGGGTCGCGGCTATCGCCGCGCCGCCGAACAGGACTGCCGTGATCGAATCTTGGGCGGATGCCCACGCTAGCGCACCACTCGTCGTCATTACGGGAAGAGCAGTGAGTGATCTACGTGTGCGACTGACCGGTGGCAAGGTTCGCAGCCTCCTCTGCAAGCAGGAACAGAGGCGCGATTCCGAGAACCTTGGGCCTCGAGCTTTCGGCTCGGGCTACGGGCTGGCGCTACAGCCGTAGCGCCACGGTAGCGAGGTTTCACAGCTTCGTCTAGTCGGCTTGGCTAAACTTGGCATGATCCGTCATGCCTGCAACCCAGCGACGGTAGGGCGAAGTTTCTCGGCTTCAACCCTAAATTGCCGATGAGAGTGCGTCGGTTCGCACCCGGTTGTGGCGCTTGAAAGGGGTGTTGGCGGGGGAGCAACTCCGTAAACCGCACGCGAGCGGCAGCCGGTCCATAGCGTGTACGGCTTGGTGCGGTTGGCGGGCTGCTTCCCGGTTGGCGCAGTTGCTGGCGAGGTTCGTTCCAGTAGTTCAGAAGATGCCGGAGGCGTCAGTTCACCTTGGGTGTCCGGGCCGGTGTTGCAAAGGCGACCTAGGTTTCCGGCAATTCGTCAAGGAGACGGCGAATGGCCTTGGTTTGCGTGTGGTTGGGGCCGAGGGCGGCCAGGCTGATCGTCAGGGCCTGCTCGTACTCGGTGCGGGCGTCGTCGAGCCGGCCCAGAGCCTGCAACACGCTGCCGAGGT
>NZ_JBEZZR010000064.1:2148-25492 GCF_040639325.1 Actinoplanes sp. NPDC023936
GCCGAGGGCGGCCAGGCTGATCGTCAGGGCCTGCTCGTACTCGGTGCGGGCGTCGTCGAGCCGGCCCAGAGCCTGCAACACGCTGCCGAGGTTGCCGTGCCAGATGCCGATGGTGGGGTGGTCGGGGCCGAGGGCGGCCAGGCTGATCGTCAGGGCCTGCTCGTACTCGGTGCGGGCGTCGTCGAGCCGGCCCAGAGCCTGCAACACGCTGCCGAGGTTGCCGCGCCGGGTGCCGATGTCGGGGTGGCCGGGGCCGAGGGCGGCCAGGCCGATCGCCAACGCCTGCTCCAACTCGGTGCGGGCGTCGTCGAGCCGGCCCAGAGCCTGCAACACGCCGCCGAGGTTGCCGCGCAGGGTGCCGATGGTGGGGTGGTCGGGGTCGAGCGCGGCCAGGCCGATCGCCAACGCCTGCTCGTACTCGGTGCGGGCGTCGTCGAGCCGACCCAGATCCTTCAACACGCGGCCGAGTTCGTCGCGGCGCCAGGCGGTTTCCTGATGGTCGGCACCGAGCGCGGTCACGGTCAAAACCAGCGCCCGCCGGGCCAGCGGTTCGGCCTGCCGATACTGCCCCCGTTCCCGCAGGTAGGTGGAGGACCGATCCAGGAGCCACCCGGCGTGTTCCCCGCCGACTTGCAGCCGCTCGGCATGCTCCGCAACAGCCAACACCTGGGGCAGCAGCCGCTGACACTGCGGCCAACGTGCCGGCTCCCAACTATCGTTCGGAAACGATCCCCGGATCAGGTCGACGGCGGCGCCCGCCCAGCGTTTCTCGTCTTCCGGGTTGAGGCGGGCCTGCACGACCGCCTGCACCAGCCGATGCATCCCGATCTCCGCCGGCTCCAACCCGATCAGCGCATACCGGCCCGCCGCATCCAGCATGCGGTTGAACACCAGCCGATCCGCCGCCGCCGCACCCAACGGCTCCGGCAGCGACCGCGACCCGGAAGCCAGCAGATCCCGCGGCACCTGCGGGGCCAGAAACGCCAGCAGCGTCAGTAGCTGCTCCGCCAGCGGCTCTTCGCCGTGTACCCGATCCAGCGACAACGTCCAGACGGACGCCACTCGGCGCCCATCCCCGGCCAGCGGCCCGTCCGGCGACGCGAACAACTCCCGCGCCCGCTCCCGCACCAGCCCCACATAGCCGGAAAGGTCCTCGCCGGTCTGCTCCAGATACGCGGCTGCCTCCTCCACCGCCAGCGGCAGATCCCCGACCAGCTCCGCCAGCTCACCCAGCGACCGCTCATCGGTATGCCGGGTCCGGGCCCGTAGGAACGCCACCGACTCCGCTCGCGACCACACCTCCATCCGCACCGTGCGGGCATGCCCGGCCCAATCCGGCCACCGCGAGGTCACCAGCACCCGCCCGCCCCCACCAGCCGGCAGCAGCGAGGTCACCGACGACGGCTGCTCCGCGTTGTCGTAGATCAGCAGCCACCGATCCCGGCCTTGCAACGCGGCGAACACCGCCGCCACCGCATCCCGCTCATCCGCGGTCTCCGGCAACCCCATGCGTCGCCCGAGCCGGACCAACTGCCCGGCCACCGTGGCCGGTTGTTCCGCGTCGATCCACCACACCAGCTCGAAGTCACTGCCGTACCGGTACGCGTACTCCACCGCCACCGCGGTCTTACCCACCCCGCCCAGCCCGTGCACCGCACCCGACACCACCGCCGCCACCGGCTCATCAGCCCGCAGCGCCTCATACACCCGCCCGATCAGATCGTCCCGGCCGGTGAACACCGGATTGCGGCCCGGCAGGTTCGCCACCACCGGCCCCAGCCCCGGAAACCGCGTCCCACCCGCACGACCTGGGTATGCCGCCGCCGCAGGCCGAGAGCGATCCTGGTCCACCGCGGCGAGCAGCTTCTTGCGCGCCACCGCCTCGACCGCATCCACCACGTCCACATACACCCGGGTCGACAACAACCCCGGCGGATCACACGGCTGCACCCGCACCGGGATCAGCAGACCCTTTTCACCGGTCGGATCCCGGGCGAACACCGCCCGCCACTCCGCCTCACCGAACCGCGACCGTAGATACGCCGGCGACAACACCGCGATCGTCCGCTCACCCTCGACCACCCCGACCTGCATCTCATGCACGAAGTCGCTGCCCGGCCGGAAATCCGCCGCCTGATACCGCGTCGAATACCCGGCATCCTCCAGCTGCACCGCGATCCACTCAGCCCACACGCGATTCTCACTCGCATAGCTGATGAAGAAATCCAGGCCCGACCGCTCCCCACCCACCCAGGCCTCCCACAGCAACCAGACAGACAGGCAGCCATCCTACAAAGCACGGCCGTCCGGACGACATCGACAAAGATCAAATACCGTGCCACTCCGGCGAGACCAACATGAACGACCCCCGGACCCGCAACAACTCCCCGAGAAATCAAGATCAACGCACTCTCATGCCGCCCGTCGTGCGCGCCAGCCATCAGCGGGGCTCACGCTCGGTGACTGACCCGCCTTCACGCCTTGATCTGCCGAGTTGAGTGCGTTCCTCGGCGGGCGGCCAGCGAACGCGAACAGGGAGTCGTGTGAGTCCATCGCTCTCCGCGAGATCGATTCGTCGCCCGTTATGCCCGCTGGTGGCTCGCGGTTGCTGCCGGAACGACGTCGAGGGCACACGATCGGTCGCGGAACGCGGACAGGAGCGCACCGAAGCCCGCACCAGCGTGGATGAGAGCACACCGAAGCCGTCCGTGTGCCTGCGTCCCGGCTATGGCGTAGACGGAGGACCACGATGGCGTTGTGTGCGACCCCATCCACGTCGACACCTCGATCTTTGACGCTTCGCGGCCCCGAACGGCGTTGTTGATCAGCCAGCGTCGGGACATCGCGGTGACAGCCCCATGATCACAGCGATTTCCGGCTGCTGGACGATCAACATCTCGAACGTCCTCATCTGTCGCAGAGAACGCGCGCTGCGTCCCGTCGCCGCCCGCGCCCAGCGCGCTGGCCGACACGTACCGTAGTCGCCCTTTGATGACGCAGCGACCTCGCCCGCAGCGACCTCGCGGTGGAGCGGGAGGTCAAACGGCAAGATCAGAGGAGGTTCTGGTCCTGCAGCCACCGCTCGGTGCGGGCCATGCCCTCGGCGAGGCCGACCTTGGGCTGGTAGTCGAGCAGCCGGCGGGCCTTGTCGATCGAGTAGGTGCCGGTGCGGGTGAAGTAGCGCATCGAGATGGCGTTGAACTCGGTCGATGCCCCGGTCAGGCTGATCGCGCGCCCGGCCGCCGCGGCGATCGCCACCGCGACGGGCGTGGGCAGGCAGAGCGGGCCGCGTCTGCCGAGCATCCGGTAGTAGTGGCCGAAGAACTCCTTGCAGGTCACGCCGACCCCGCCGGTGAGGGTGAAGACCTGGCCGGTGTTGCCGTGGCTGTTGGCGGCGATCAGCACCCCGTCGATCAGGTCGTCGAGGTAGACCGGGCTGAAGATCCCGTTGCCGTACGCGGGGAGCAGGAACTGGTTCTTTTTGATCAGTTCGAGGGGCATCAGCGTCCACGGGCGCGATCCGGGTCCGTAGACGTCGCCGGGCCGGATCACCGTGACCGCGATCTGCCCGGCCGCGTGTGCCTGCAGCACCACCTGCTCCGACGCGATCTTGGTGTCGACGTAGGGGTTGCCGTCCGGGCGCACCGGGTGCTCCTCGGTGACGCCGTCCGGGAAGCCGAGGTCGGAGAAGGCCCGGATCGAGGAGAGGTGGATGAACCATCGGGCGCCGGCCCGGACCGCGGCGTCCAGCACCTTGCGGGTGCCGAGGGTGGTGACCCGCCACTGCTCGTCCAGGCCGACGCCGTTGGAGACCACGGCCGCGGTGTGCACCACCAGGTCGGCGGTGAAGTCCTGCCAGGGGCCGTCCCGGGTGATGTCCCCGCCGATCACCCCGCTCTCCGGGTCCGCGCGCAGGTCCACGCCGTCGACGACGTGGCCCAGCTCGCGGAATCGGAGGGCCAGCTCACGGCCGATGAATCCGCTGGCGCCGGTGATGAAGACGCGCATCGATGGATCATGTCACTCCGGTGACACTACTGTCACCCGTGTGACGTGAACGCCGTTCGAGGGTGACATCCGGGGGATGACATGGGATTCGAGGTTCGTGCCGACGCGTACGGCCGTTTCATGGGCCGGTACTCGTTCCCGCTCGGCGTCGAGTTCGCGGCTCACGCCGGCCTCGCGCCGGGGCTGCGGGCACTCGACGTCGGCTGTGGGACCGGCGCGCTGACGACGGTGCTGGTCGAGCGCCTGGGCACCGGATCCGTGGTGGCGGTCGATCCGTCGACGGCCTTCGTCGAGGCGATCCGGTCCCGTCTGCCGGAGATCGACGTCCGGCAGGCCTCGGCGGAGCGGCTGCCGTTCCCCGGCGGCTCGTTCGACGTCACCCTGGCCCAGCTCGTGGTCCACTTCATGACGGACCCGGTCGCGGGCCTGCGCGAGATGGGCCGGGTCACCCGCGCCGGCGGTCTCGTCGGGGCCTGCGTCTGGGACCACGCCGGCGGCCGCGGCCCGCTGACCACGTTCTGGCAGGCGGTCCGGTCACTCGATCCGGCCGCTGCCGGCGAGTCCGATCTGGCCGGTGTCCGGGAAGGCCGGCTCGCCGAGCTGTTCACCGCCGCCGGGCTGCGCGACGTGGAGTCCGGCGTGCTGACCGTGCGGGCGGAGTTCGCCGATTTCGATGACTGGTGGGAGCCGTTCACCCTCGGCGTCGGCCCGGCCGGCGACTACGTCACGGGGCTCGGCGCCCAGCAGCGGGCGGCGTTGCGCGAGCGGTGCGCCACGCTGTTCACCCGGCGGGTCACGGCTTCGGCGTGGGTCGCGCTCGGCCGCGCTGTCTAACCTGGCGGTATGACCGTAGACGAGATCGGCTTCGGCGGGGCACCGGCGTGAGCCGGCCCGCCCGCGTCGAGGACGTGCACGAGATCGCGGCGGCGATGCCCCATGTCACCGTCACCGGGGACAACCCGGTCTATCAGGTCGGCGGCAAGTCGTTCGTCTTCTTCCGCAATCCCCGGCCGGACGCGGTCGATCCGGTCACCGGCGAGCGGTACTCCGACGTCATCGTCTTCTGGGTGCCCACCGACGCGGACAAGCAGTCGCTGGTGCAGGACCCGTCGTCGCCGTTCTTCACGACGCCGCACTTCGACGGCCACCTGTCGGTCCTGGTGCGGGCGAGCCGGATCGGCGAGCTGTCGCGGACCGAGCTGGCGGAGGTGATCCAGGACGCCTGGCTGTCCCGGGCGTCACAGCGGCGGGCGCAGGCGTGGCTGAGCGCCCACCCGCCGCAGCCGTCCCCGTGAGCGCGCCGGATATGCGGTTGCCGGGCTTCGATGGGTGATCGACGATCGGGCGATGGAGACGACCACGGCTAACTGACAGCGTGCGGCTGGGCGGTTTACCGGATCGGCGGCGGGGCACACGGGGCGGGGTTCCCCCGTACCCAAGGAGGTCTTTGATGTTCGCCGGTCGCAACGTGCTCTCCGGAGCTCTGCTCGGGGTGGGTTTCGCGGCGTTCGTCGATGAGACCGTTTTTCATCAGCTGCTGCACTGGCATCACTTCTACGACAAGTCGACGCCTGCGGCGGGGCTGGTCTCCGATGGACTGTTCCACGCGGTGAGCTGGTTCGCCACGGTGGCGTCGCTGTTCCTCCTCGCTGACCTGCGCCGGCGTGCGGCGTTCGAGCGGCTGCGGTGGTGGGGCGGGCTGCTGACCGGGGCCGGCGTCTTTCAGCTGTACGACGGGACGGTGCAGCACAAGCTGATGCGGCTGCACCAGATCCGGTATCACGTGGACGTGGCGCCGTATGACTGGGCATGGAACATCATCGCTGTGCTGCTGATCGTCGCCGGTGTGTCGATGCTGGTCCGGGCGCGGATGTCGGCCTGACGTGGCCGCCGCGATCCTGATCCTCGCGGTCGCCTACGCGGCCGGCGTCGTGGCGGTCACCCGGCGGGGTCGCCGGTGGCCGGCGCGGCGGTCGGTGTGCTGGGCGGCCGGGTCGGTGGCCGCCTGGCTTGCCGTGACAGGGCCGCTGACCGACGCTGCCCACTACGACTTCACCGCGCACGCGGTGGCGCACCTGCTGCTCGGCATGGTCGCGCCGCTGCTGCTCGTGTTCGGCGCGCCGGTCACCCTCGCTCTGCGGGCCCTGCCGGTCGGCTACGCCCGGGCGGTGTCGCGGGTGCTGCGCAGCGGGCCGGTGCGGGCGGTGACGCATCCGGTCACGGCGGCCCTGCTGAACGGCGGCGGTCTGTGGATCCTGTACGCCACCGGGCTCTCCCACGCGATCCACACCTCGCCGTGGCTGGAGTTCCACCTTCTCGCGGCGGGGTATCTGTTCGCCGCCGCGATCGCCGGCCCCGACCCGGCGCCGCACCGGCCCGGGCCGGCTGTCCGGGGCGTGGTGCTCGTCGCGTTCATGGCCTCGCACGCGGTGCTCGCCAAGTATCTCTACGGCCATCCGCCGGTCGGTTTCGCGGACGGCGAGGCCGGGGCTCAGGTGATGTACTACGGCGGGGACCTCGTCGATCTGGTGCTTGTCGTCGCTCTCTGCCGGGAGTGGTACGGGAGCGTCGCCCCCGGTCGCCGGGTCGTGCGCCGGCCTCGGGCACCGTGGCGGCTGCCCGAGGAGATCAGAACCGCGAGGTGACGCGGGGCTTCCGGCGGCGCTGACCCCGTACCCAATAGTGATCTTGATCTTTCTCGGTCATTCAAGCTTGCCGATTCGTTGGGGCGGGCGACACCTGGCGGACAGCGGGGACCGGCTTCCTGGAGGCTCACACCGACGGACATCCAGGAGGACGAATGGACCGGCGATCACTGTTGCGCGCCACCGTGGCGGGCGCGGGAGGTCTGGCCCTGCCCTTCACCGCGTGGTCGGCCGCCTATGCCGCGCCGGCGCAGAACGCGACCGGACCCTACGGGCCGCTGCAGGCCGCCGACGCCAACGGCATCCAGCTGCCGGCCGGTTTCACCAGCAAAGTCATCGCCCGATCGCGGCAGGTGGTATCGGGAACCTCCTATGTCTGGCATGACGCGCCGGACGGTGGCGCGGTCGTCCCGAACGGCAGCGGCTGGATCTACGTCTCGAACTCCGAGGTGTCGTCGTCGGCGGGCGGCGGGGCGTCGCGGATCGTCTTCGACGCGAACGGGAACGTCACCGGCGCGTCGCGGATCCTGTCCGGCACCAACCAGAACTGCGCGGGCGGCAAGACCCCGTGGAACACCTGGCTCTCCTGCGAGGAGATCACTCTCGGACGTGTCTGGGAGACGTATCCGCTGGGTGGCGCCGCCGTGGTGCGCCCCGCGATGGGGCGGTTCAAGCACGAGGCGGCGGCGGCCGACCCGGTTCGCAAGGTCGTCTACCTGACCGAGGACGAGACGGACGGGCGTTTCTACCGGTTCGTGCCGGCGACCTGGGGCGATCTGTCGGCCGGCACGCTGCAGGTGTTCAAGGCGGGAACCGCTACGTCCGGTTCGTTCACCTGGCAGACCGTGCCGGATCCGGACGGTTCGCCGACGCAGACGCGCTACCAGGTGTCCGGGGCGAAGTCGTTCAACGGCGGGGAGGGGTGTCACTACGCCAACGACACCGTGTGGTTCACCACGAAGGGCGACAACCGGGTGTGGCAGGTCAACCTGCTGACCGGGACTTACGAGCTGGCGTACGACGACAATCTGGTCAGCCCGGGTACGGCTCCGCTCACCGGTGTGGACAACGTGACCGGGTCGTCGTACGGGGATCTCTATGTCGCCGAGGACGGCGGGAACATGGAGATCTCCCTGATCAGCCCGGATGACAAGATCTCGGTGTTCCTGCGGGTCACCGGCCACGGGTCGTCGGAGCTGACCGGGCCGGCGTTCACCCCGGCGGGCAATCGGTTGTACTTCTCGTCGCAGCGCGGTACGTCGGGGTCGTCGTCGGGTGGCATTACCTACTGTGTGACCGGGCCGTTCCGCACCTGAGGTGGTAGTCCCGGCAGAGTATGCTGAATTTGTTTGACGCAGCAAGCTTCGCTGGGTGTGTGGGGGTCGGTCATGAGGCGCGTGACGGTGGTCGTGATCGGGGCGGGGCAGGCGGGGCTCTCCGCTGCCTATCATCTGCGGCGGCGTGGGTTCGCGGCTTACGGCGCCTCGCCGGGCCGTGTTCTGCCTTTCGAGGCCGAAGCCGGCGCCCACGTCGATGCCGGCGCCCACGTCGATGCCGGCGCCCACGCCGGTGCTTTGCCGTCGTTTGTCGTGCTCGATGCGGACGCCGGGCCCGGTGGGGCGTGGCAGCACCGGTGGGCGTCGCTGCGGATGGCCACCGTCAACGGCATCTTCGACCTGCCCGGCCTGCCGAAACCCGCCATCGATCCGCAGGAGTCCAGCAGCGCGGCGATCCCGCGGTACTTCGCGGAGTACGAGCGGGCGTTCGCGCTGCCGATCCTCCGGCCGGTGCGGGTGACGAGCGTCCAGGACGCGGACGGCTCGCTGCTGGTCTCCACCGATCACGGCGAATGGCTGGCCGAGGCCGTGATCAACGCGACCGGCACCTGGACGAACCCGGTCCGGCCCGAGATCACCGGTTCCTTCGCCGGGCGGCAGCTGCACACCCGCGACTACGCCGACGCCGCCGAGTTCGCCGGCCGGCGCGTCGCCGTCGTCGGCGGCGGGATCTCGGCGGTGCAGCTTCTCGAGGAGATCTCCCGGGTGGCGACCACCTTCTGGTACACCCGTCGGGAACCGGTCTTCCTCGACGAGTGGCGCCCCGAACACGAGGGCCGCTCCACGATCGCCAAGGTCATCGCGGACGTCGAAGCGGGCCTGCCGTCGCGCAGCGTGGTCTCCTACACCGGCCTGGGCTGGACCGACTACGCGCGCGCCGCCCGCGACCGCGGAGCCCTGGTGCGCCGCCCGATGTTCACCGCGCTCACACCGACCGGCGTGGTGGAGGCGGACGGCAGCGTCACCGAGGTCGACGTGATCCTCTGGGCGACCGGCTTCCGCGCCGAACTCGCCCACCTCGAACCGCTCCAGCTGCGAGGACCCCTCGGCGGCATCCCGATGATCGGCACACAGGTCGCCGCCGATCCGAGGATCCACCTCATCGGGTACGGGCCCTCGCAGTCCACAGTCGGCGCGAACCGGGCGGGTCGTGAGGCGGCGGCCGCCCTGCGCCGGTTGGTGCTCTCTGGCGCACCCGTGAAGGAGCGAGTCAGCGAATCCAGCCCGGCCTAGTAGCTAGTCAGCACGAGCCGCGGCCGGGCGGCGCCAGCCGTAGGCCAGAGCGGCTACCCGGGCTTGATCACATGCCTGGGCTACGGCCGGGTGGCGCCGGCCGTAGGCGAGAGCGGTTACCCGGGCTTGATCACATGCCTGGGCTACGGCCGGGTGGTGCCGGCCGTAGGCCAGAGCGGCTACCCGGGCTTGATCACATGTGTGGGCTACGGCCGGGGCGGCGGGTTCCAAGATCGGCGAGGCGGGAGGTGCCAGGTGCGAGGTGCCAGCCGCCGGGGCCAGTGCTCCCGGGCGCCCTTCAGCGCGAGCCGCTGTCACCCTGCGTGCCGGCATCCGAGGTAAACCCCGCGCTTCTCGGAAACTCGTGGACGTTCCAGGCCCCGCAGAATCACGCGAACCCCGCAGCGCTCCACCGCCGCCCGCACCGGGCGTGAGATCAGCCAGCGGGGTCAGCGCTGAGAGCCGGCCGCCCGCCCGGGTTGCCTGGTCCGTGAACCCGGACGGCCGCTCAGCCCTTCGACTTCTTGGGTTTCTTCGACTTGGTGGATCTGCTCTTGCCGGGCTCGGCTGTCGTGGTGGCCGTGGTGGCCGTGGTGGTCTTGGTGGCCGTGGTGGTGGTCGTCGCGCCGCAGAACTCGGCGATGTCCTCCTCGCCGCCGGCGGCCTCGGTCAGGTCGCGGCGGTCGCGGCCGTTCATCGGGTGGCCGCCGGATTCGGCGGTTCGCCAGGCCGCGCACCATGCGGCTTGCGTGCTGGTGATGCTGTTCGCGGACGTGGGTGCGGGTGTCGGCGACGGCGTGGGCGTCCGTGATCGCGACGGTGATGGCGACAGCGGCGGCGGCGGAGATGCTGGCGACAGCGGTGCTGACGACGCCGATGACGGTGGTGGCGCGTCCGGCACGCCGAGGCCGGAGAAGAGGCGGTGTGCCTGCTCCTGGACGCCGGCCGGGAGGTTGCCGGTGCGGGCGGCGACGGCGGTGCCGCTGCCCGCGAGGACAACGGCTGCGCCGGTGACGGCAGCGATGACGGCCCGGCGTGGCTTCGTCCGGGGTGGCCGCTGCCCGCCCTGAGCATGGTCCGGGGTGGATGCCGCGAGGACACGACGGCGTTCCGCCGCCAGGGCGGCGATCATCGCCTGCTCGCCGGCTGTCTCGGCCGCGGTGGCCGGAGCCCGCAAGCTGCTGATCAGGTGCTCCAAACCAGGATCAGCCGCGCCGGGGCCGGGATCGGCGGGGCTCGGGGCGGCGACCAGGCGGTCGGCCTCGTCCAGGGCACGGCGGCGGTTACGCCAGAAACGAATCGCCATGCGTCACACCTTCTCGGTGGCTTCGGGGTGCGGACTCCGCGGCTGCCCGCCGGCCCGGACCCGTACCTGGGGGTCGGCGGCCAGCCGGCGCAGGCCGCGCATGGTGGCGATCCGCACGGCGCCCCGGCGTTTGCCGAGGATCCGTGCGGTGTCGGCGACGTCGAGCCCGGCGACGATCCGCAGCATCACGGCCTCGGCCTGGTCGGCGGGGAGCGCGGCGACCCGGCTCAGCGCCCACGCGGTCTCCGCGCCTTCGATCACCTCGGCCTCGGCCGCCGGCATTGCGCCCCCTGCACCGATGCCGCCATGCCCGGTGCCGCCCCCACCGATGCCGCCCCGACCGGTCGCGCCCGGGCCGATGCCGCCGTGACCGATACCGCCCGCACCGATGCCGCCGTGACCGATGCCGCCGTGACCGGTGCCGCCGTGACCGGTGGAACCGTCGCCGACCGTGCCGGACGGGTCCTCGCGGCGGCGGCCGGCCCGGCGCTGCTCGTCGATGCCGCGGTGCCGGGCGATGCGGAAGAGCCACGCGCGGAAGGCGGCCGGATCGCCGGTGAACCGGTCCAGGTCGCGGGCGGCCTGCAGCCAGGTCTCGGACGCGACGTCCTCGGCGGCGTCCCCGGCGATCAGCCGCAGGTACCGCAGCACGGCGGGGTTCAGCGCGCGCCACAGCACGGCGAACCCCTGCTCGTCGCCCGCCCGCGCGGCGGTCAACGCGTCGGCGAGTTCGTCGTCCTTCGGCAAGTAAGCCCCCCTCACGAACCGGGCAGCACGCTACAGCCGGCGGGTGGGGCGCGGGGGACCGGGGCCGGTCTATATCAGCGAAGTATCAAACATATGCGTACGTGAATATCTCGTGTTCCTACTTTTCCCTCGTCGTGTCTGCGCAACGAAGGACGAGGGCATGAGAAGAAAACGGGGCGTGCTCGTCACGGCCCTGGCGCTGACGCTCCTCGCGAGCTCAGGGACCTGGGGTTATGTGGCGACGCGGGAAAAGCCCACCGCGGAAGCGGCACCGGCCGGGGAGGCTGTGCCGGCCGCGGAGGCTGTGCCGGCCGGGGACGCGTCGCCGGCCGGCGACGACGGTGGTCCGGGCCTGATCGAGCGGGCCGGGAACGCGGCCCGGGATCTCGTCGGCGGCGGCAAGGCCGCGACGCGGACCGAGCCGGTCAGCACCGGGCTCGCCGTCGACGAGCGAGCGCCGGCCGGCAGGAAGTGGCCGGCCGCGAAGCGGGTCGGCGAGGTCGCGTCGCGGCGCACCGCCAACGGCCGGGTCTTCGCGCTGTCCGACGGCCGGCTGCAGGCGGAGATCTCGCCGGTGCCGGTCAACTACCGCGACGGCAAGGGCCGGTGGAAGCCGATCGACACCCGCGTGCGCGGGCGGGCGAACACCACGAACACGTTCACCAGCCGCTTCGGTGACCGCAGCGACGAGCTGGTGCGGTTCGAGAAGGACGGCCGGAGCATCGAGCTCGGCCTGGCCGGCGCGGCGACGAAGGCCGAGCCGAGGGTCGCCGGGTCCACAGTGACCTATCCCGGGCTGGCCGGCGGCGCGGACGTCGTCTACGAGGTGACCGCCACCGAGCTCAAAGAGAAGATCGTCCTGAAGAAGGCGCCGGCCGGGCCGGTCTCCTACACGTTCACGCTGGACACCGGCGGCCTGACCCCGGCGCCGCAGCCGGACGGGTCGATCGCGTTCACCGGCGCGGGCGGCGCGACGGTGCTGACCATGCCGGCGCCGTTCATGTACGACAAGGCGGGCGCCCGCAGCACGAACGTGACCCAGACGGTTCGCGGCGACACGATCACGGTCACCGCGGACGCGGCCTGGCTCGCCGACGCCGGCCGGAAGTACCCGGTCGTGGTCGACCCGACGATCAAGGTCCAGCCGGTGCCCACCGACGCCCAGGACACGATGATCTCGTCGGGCGCGGCGACCACCAACTACAACAACTCGTACGAGCTACGCGTCGGCACCGACGCGACGGCGGCCTGGCGCTCGCTGCTCAAGTTCGACACCGGCCTGATCCCGGCCGGTACCACGATCGACGACGCGCAGCTGCAGCTCTACTACGACTCCTCGTACTACGCGTACGGCCACGACGTGCCGATGGAGGCTCGCAAGATCACCGCGCCGTGGTCGGAGTCGACCGCGACCTGGGCCACCACGAACGCGGCCGTGGCGGCCGAGCCGGTCGGCAACATCGTGACCGTCGACGACGGCGACACCGGCACCGCCGCGTCCGGCACCTGGACGGCCTCGGCGAACACCACGCTGACGCCCAAGGCGATCGGCGGCGACTACCGGGTCAACAACGACGCGGCGACCGGGAACACCTACACCTACGTCCCGACCATCACCGAGGCCGGCAACTACCTGGTCGAGGTGCACTACGTCGGCGAGTCCGACCGGGCCGCGAACGCCCCGTACACCGTGCACTACAACGGGGGCTCGAAGGCGTACCCGGTCGACCAGACCACCCCGGTCGCCGCCGGCGGCTGGAAGACGCTCGGCGTGCACCCGTTCGCGGCCGGGACCACCGGCAAGGTCGTCCTCGGCGACGTGGCGAACAAGGCGGTGATCGCCGACGCGGTGCGGTTCACCAAGGCGACCACTGTCAAGCAGAACAGCAAGTCCAGCGTCTGGTCGTCGTTCCCGGTCCGCAACGTGGTGCAGGAGTGGATCAACGGCGCGGCCAACCACGGCCTGATGGTCAAGGCGGTCAACGAGAACGACAAGGGCCGCGGCGGCGCGATCTTCCAGGCGTCCGAGTACGCCTTCGAGAACGCCCGGCGCGACTTCAACCTGCCGAAACTCGTGATCACCTACGGCAAGCCGGGTGTCGCGGTGAACCAGCCGACGACGATCACCTCGACCGGCGCGCTGCTCGACTGGCCGGCCTACGCCGGGACCGACATCGCCGAGTACCAGGTGCACCGCAGCCCGTACCAGACCTGGACGCCGTCGGCGGCCACCCTGGTGGCCCCGGTCACCAAGGGCGCCACCAGCTTCCAGGACACCACGGCGACGCCGACCCCGGCGGCCGAGACCGACGTGATGAAGCGCAAGTTCTTCTACTACATGGTCGCGGTGAAGACCACCGACGGGAAGATCATTCCGGGCCCGACCGTGCAGGCCATGCTGCCGAAGGCCGGCCAGGTCACCAAGATCTTCCGGTCCGGGGTGACCGACACGACGCTGTCCGCCGCCCAGCCGGCCGCCAACGTCAACAGCTACGCCGGCGACCCCTACGTCAGCCCCGGCAACAACTCCGCCGTTTACGGCGACACCCGTGGCCTGGTCAAGTTCCCGATCGCCGGTGTTCCGGCGAACGCGCAGGTCACCGACGCGCAGCTGCGGATGTGGAACGTCGGCCTCTACCCGGGCACCGACACCGACGAGAACGTCGACGTGCACCAGCTGACCCGCGCCTTCGACCAGGCCAAGGCGACCTGGAACACCAGCGACGGCGCCACCGCGTGGACGAGGGCCGGCGGCGACTACGACGCCACCGCGCTGTCGGCGAACAACGGCTTCACCAACGATCCGAAGTGGATGTCGTGGAACGTCACGACCGCCGCGAAGTCCTGGGTGTCCGCCCCGGCGGCCAACCACGGGCTGCTGCTCAAGCAGCGTGACGAGGCCGGCGCGACAGCCCGCGCCATGCTGCTCTCCGCCGAGGCGGGCGAGCCGATGCTGCGCCCCACCCTGGAGATCACCTACCTGGAGCAGACGCCGGAGTCGACGTACTACGCGCCGCAGCTGCCCGAGGGCGCGCCGCCGGCGACCACCTTCACCACGCCGGTGTCGATCGCCAACCCGACCCCGTCGACGTGGAAGGCCGCCGACTGGCAGCTCTCCTACACGTGGGCCCGGGCCAACGGCGAGGCGGTCAGCGGCTCCACCGCCGTCACGGCGCTCCCCGCCGACGTGCCCTCCGGCGGCTCGGCGGACCTGACCGCGACTGTCACCACCCCGCCGTCCACCACCGAGGGCAACAAGCGGACCGACTACACGATCCGCTGGGAACTGAAGAACAAGACGACCGGCCAGACGCTGTCGCAGGCCGCGTCGATCGCGCCGCTGGCACAGAACATCGCGGTGGTCGAACCCACGTCGGACCAGCTCGGCCTGGAGGACTTCTACTCGTACTCCGGGAAGAACACCGGCGCCGGCGGCACCCTGATGAACAACCTGTACGCCGGCAACACCGTCTGGCAGTACAACGCGTTCAGCAACCCGTCGCGCGGCCTGTCGAGTTTCGTGCGCCTGTCCTACAACTCCCTGGACACCACCGACACGGTCTCCGGTTTCGGCTGGTCGCTGCAGGCGTCGTCGATGATGCGACTGGGCTCGCCGCTGGACTTCCACCCGAACCCGAACCCCCGGACGGTGACGTTCACCGACGGCGACGGCACCAGCCACTGGTTCACGCTGGACTCCGCGACCGGCACGTGGGTGTCGCCCAAGGGCGTGCACCTGCTGCTGCAGCAGAAGGCGGGCGTGCAGTGCAAGCCGAACACCCAGGAGCCGCAGGCCTGGTCGCTGACGCGCCCCGACCGTACCCAGTTCTTCTATGACTGCGACGGCTACCTGACCTCGACGGTGGACAAGAACGGCAACACGATGTCGTTCACCTACGAGGAGCGCAAGAGCAACAACGCGCCGACGAAGTTCCTGCGCTACATCACCGACCCGGAGTCACGGCAGACCATCACCATCGACTACTGGGCCAAGGGCGAGAACTTCGAATACATCAACGACACCACCTGGGTACGGGCGTCGGGCACCGGCCTGACCAACCCGAAGATCATCGATCACGTCAAGACGATCAAGGACGTCTCCGGGCGGACGCTGCACTTCACCTACACCGACAAGGGCCTGCTCGGCGAGCTGATCGACGGGTACGGCTCGACCGACGGCACGCCGAAGACGTTCAAGTTCCAGTACGACATGACCCAGGGGAACAAGAACGTCAAGCTGGTCAAGGTCACCGACCCGCGGGGCAACGCGACAAGCCTGGTCTACCACTACCCGTCGACCGGCGACGACCCGCAGTGGCACTGGCGGACCAAGTCGTACACCGACCGGCTGGGCGGGACGACGCAGTTCGCGTACACCGACCCGGACGGGCCGCAGGGCCGGAACATCGACACGACGGTCACCGACGCGGAGAACAACAAATCTCTCTACCACCATGACGGGTACGGCCGCGCGTACCGGGTCACCAACGCGAAGAACGAGGTCACCGGCCTGGTCTGGGACGACCAGCACAACGTGACAGCGCTGACCGAGGCCAACGGCGCGGTCTCCCGGTGGAAGTACGACGCCAAGACCGGATATCCGCTGGAGACCACCGACGCGCTCGGCGCGACCCGGGTGCTGACCTACCAGACGCAGCTGAACGGGTACGTCGCCGAGATCGCTACCAAGACCAGCGCGGAGGGACGCAAGCACTCCTTCACGTACACGGTCGAGGGTGACCTGGCGACGGTGACCGACCCGATCGGCGCCGTCACCACCAACACGTACGACACGTGGGGCCGGCTGCTGACCGCCAAGGACGCCAACGGCAACGAGACGAAGTTCGACCTGTACCACGCCACCGGTTACCCGCAGAAGATCATCGACGCGAAGCAGGTGGCGTCGGCGTTCGCCTACGACTCCCGCGGCAACGTCACCGAGGTCAAGAACGACAAACAGGCCAAGACCACCCAGGGGTACGACACCTTCGGCCGCCCCAAGGACCGGGTGGAGCCGGTCGACGCCGCAGCGGGCCGCTACCTGACCATGAAGGCGGCCGTCTACGACGCCAACGACAACATCGTCACGGCGTACGCGGCCAACGGCACCTCGACCACCTCGGTCTACGACAAGGCCGACCAGGTGATCGAGACGCTCGCCCCGAAGGACGAGGCGGGCGACCCCGAGCGGCGTACCACCAAAACGTACGACAAGGTCGGCAACCTGCTCACCGTCACCGAGCCGCAGGGCAACCTGACGGCCACGGCTGGTGATTTCACCACTACCACCAAGTACGACGCGATCTACCAGCCGATCGAGGTCCGCAACGGCGAGGGGCAGAAGGTCACCTCGACCTACGACAACGTCGGCAACCTGCTGACCATCGTCGACGCCAAGAAGAACGTCACCGCCGACCCCGCCGACTTCACCGTCAAGTACGAGTACGACCTGCTGCACCGCACGGTGAAGAACACCGACGCGGCCGGCAAGTTCACCACCGCGCGGTTCGACAAGGACGGCCTGAAGGTCGCCACCACCGACGCGGACGGCAACGAGTCGCTCGCGACGTACGACGCCCGCGGCGCGCTTATCGAGTCGAAGGTCCCGCACGCCAAGGACGCCTCCGGCGCGATCACCTACCGCACCACGAAGTACGAGTACGACAAGGCCGGCAACCGCACCAAGGTGATCAGCCCGCGCGGCGTAGCCACCGGCGACGACGCCGAGGACTTCACCGCGGTCACCGTCTACGACCAGCTCAACCGGGCCAAGGAGGTGTGGTCCGCCTACGACCCCGGCGACAACCGATACGGCACCCCGGACAAGACGATCTACGAGTACGACGCGGTGGGCAACATGACCGAGGTCAGCACTCCGCCGTCCCAGGGCCAGACGGTCCGCAACGTCACCCGCTACACGTACTACGACAACGGCCTGCAGAAGTCCTCGACCGACCCGTGGGGCATCGTCAACACGTTCGACTACAACGAGCTGGGCCAGCAGACCAAGAACACGCTGAGCTCGGCCGGTGGGTCGGTCACCCGGACGATGACCTGGGACTTCTTCGCCTCCGGTAACCAGCGGGCGCGGTCCGACGACGGCGTGCCGGTCGGCAAGGACGCGGTCCTGGTCGACAGCTCGGACAGCAACAACACCGCGAGCCAGGGCGCCTGGACCGCCGGCTCGGCCACCGGCCAGTACGGCTACGACGTGTACACGGCGCCCGCCGGCAGCGGTTCCGCGCAGTACAACTGGCAACTCAACATCCCGCGCGACGGCGCCTACCAGGTGTTCGCCTACTACCCGCAGATCACCGGGGCGGCGACGGACGCCAAATTCACCGTCACCCATGCCGGCGGCGACACGGTTACGACGGTCAACCAGAGCACCGGCGCCGGCACCTGGGTCAGCCTCGGCAGCTACACCTTCACCGAGGACGGCGCCCAGAAGATCACTCTGACCGACCAGGCGAACGGCAAGGTGGTCGCCGACGCGGTCAAGCTGGTCCGCGACAGCGGCGCCGAGGTGGACAACGAGAAGAAGGAGTTCACCTACAAGTACAACGCGAACGGGCTGATGACCCAGGTCAACGACCGGAGCCCGGGCGCCGGCGTGGACACGTACCGACTCGCCTACGACGGCCTCAACCAGATCAGCAAGGTGGAGGAGGTCACCGGCGGCACGGTGAAGAACACCACCGCGCTGACCTACGACGCGAACGGCAACCCGCTCACCTCGACCCACGACCTCACCTGGTCGAAGATCGAGTACGACGTCCGGGACATGGTCGCCAAGGTGACGAACGCCGACTCGCCGTCGGCCGGCAACCAGCAGATCTCCACGTTCACCTACACCGCCCGCGGCGAGCTGCTCAAGCAGGTCAAGCCGAACGGCAACACGGTGGATCTGGCGTACTACCTGGACGGCGCCACCAAGCACCAGGTGGAGAAGACCTCCGCCGGGACCGTGGTCGCCGAGCACAGCCTGGAGTACGGCCCCAACGGCACGCCGTCGAAGGACGTGCTCAAGCTGATGAACGCCGACAACGCGTCGGAGTACATCGACAACACCTACGTCTACGGCTACGACCCGCAGGACCGGATCACCAAGGTCACCAAGACCGGGGACAGCGCGGACACCGAGTCGTACGTCTACGACGCCAACGGCAACATCGTCGAGCAGACCATCGACGACGTCACCACCACCAACAAGTACGACCGCAACCGGCTGCACTCCTCCACCACGGTGGGCATCACCTCGACGTACAACTACGACCCGCTCGGACGCCTCGACACCGTGTCGATGCTCGGCGAGCGCGCGGAGAAGCACTACTACGACGGCTTCGACCGGACCGCCAAGACGACCGCCGGCACCGGCGCCGCCGCCAAGTCCACCACCTACGTCTACGACCCGTTCGACCGGACGGTGTCGCAGACAGCTGATGGTAAGACGACCGCCTTCACCTACCTGGGTCTCGACGACCAGGTGCTGCGGGAGGAGGTCGCCGGCAAGGCCGACAAGTCGTACCAGTACTCGCCGTGGGGTCAGCAGCTGACCCAGATCAAGCACAAGGACGACGGTGCGAAGGAGTACTCGCAGTACACCTACCGGCCGCGTGGCGACGTCATCGCGATCACGAAGGAGGACGGCAAGACCCGCGCCACGTACGGGTACACCGCGTACGGCAGCGACGACGCCTCACAGTTCACCGGCGCGGACAAGCCCGGTGCCGCCGGTTCGTCGCAGGAGCCGTACAACGCGTTCCGGTTCAACGCCTCCCGGTGGGATGCCGGCTCCGGCACGTACGACATGGGCTTCCGCAACTACGACCCCGGGCTGAACCGGTTCCTCACCCGGGACTACTACGGCGGCGCGCTGTCCGACATGGGCCTGACCGCGGATCCGTTCCTGAGCAACCGCTACGCGTTCGCCGGCGGCAACCCGATCAGCTTCGTGGAGCTGGACGGCCACCTGTTCGGCATGTCGTGGTCGGACCTCGGGCACGCCGCGCTCGACGTGGTCGGCATGGTGCCGGTCGTCGGTGAGGTCGCCGACGTCGCCAACGGCATCTGGTACATGGCCGAGGGCAACTACGTCGACGGGGCGCTGTCGCTGGCCTCGGCGATCCCGCTGGCGGGCAACGTGGTCGGCGCGGTGAAGATGGCCAAGACGGCGGACAACGTCTACGACTCGTACAAGACCGCCGACAACGTCACCGACGCCACCAAGGCGATCCCGTCCACGCCCAAGGCGCCCGACACGCCCACCCCGGCGAAGGCCGACGCGCCGCGCAGCCCGGACGGGCCGTCGTGCCCGGTCTCCGCGAAGCCGAACAGCTTCGTGCCCGGCACGAAGGTGCTGCTCGCCGACGGCAACACCCGCAACATCGAGGACCTGCGCCTCGGTGACCGGCTGCTCGCCGCCGACGTCGAGTCCGGTGCGGTCCAGGTCCGGCCGGTCACCGACGTCCGCGGGGTCGCCGGCCAGAAGACCCTGATCACGCTCACCGTCGACGTGGACGGCGACGCCGGGTCGAAGACCGGGAAGATGACCTCGACCGACAACCACCTGATGTGGCTGCCGGACGCGGGCGCCTGGGTGGAGGCCGGCCAGCTGAAGCCCGGCATGTGGCTGAAGACCTCGGCCGGCACCTGGGTGCAGATCACCGCTGTCGACAGCACGGTCCGTCACCAGCGGGTGCACAACCTCACCGTCGAGGGGCTGCACAGCTACTACGTGGTGATCGGCAACGCGCCGGTCCTGGTGCACAACACCGGTGGCGCGTGCCCGATCGGGCGCAAGGTCGAGTTCGGCGACGACAACGAGGACCTGGCGCGGCTGGCCGCCGAGCGGCGGTTCGCCCCGCGCGCGGCCATCGCGGACGGGTCCAACGTCGGTGCGGCGCGGCTGAAGAGCGGCGAGATCTTGTACGGTGTCAGCCGAGGCAACAACTACCACGCCGAGGACGACATCTTCAGCCAGCTGAAGGACGGCGACATCATCGAGGCGCTGTACTCCGACCGGATGCCCTGCGGCCCGAACCAGCGCAACTGTGGTAATCGCCTGCTCGATCACAATCCGGAGATGGACATCATGTATTCCGTCCCGTACGCCGATGATCCCACCGATCGCACCATCAACAAGGCGGGACGAGATCTCTTGAAGAGCCTGGTCCAGGGCTACGCCTTCCGGAAGGGACATCGAGGCCGGCGATGATGACCCCAGCTCAGGGAAGCCGGGTTCCGATCCGCAGCGTGCTGGCGGGCTGGGACGTCCCGGCCGCCGGCGACGCGGACGCCAGCATCCGGACCGAGGCGTGGGTGTTGTTCACCCTCCGGCCGGACGCGCCGGGCAGCGCGCCGAGCCTGGTCTTCCCTGAGCTGGGCCCGCAGTACCAGCTCGGCGTTCAGGAAGCCCTGCCCGGCCCGGTCGAACTCGCCGTGTTCGGCGTGCGGCCGGGCCGGGGCACGGTCAGCCTGGCCCGGCTGCGCGACTACCACCGAGCCGGCCGGGGCGCCGGGGACTTCCAGGATCCGGTCTTCGTCAGCACCGGCGTCGAGCGGTTCGCCGCCGCCCTGGACGTCGGCCTCGACCTGCACGAGCGCCTGGCCGAGCTGCGGCAGGTTCCGCGGGAGCAGTGGGAGCGGGAGAACCAGGAGCGCAGCTTCGAGCTGCTGGCGGAGAGCACCCGGGCCCTGCACCGGATCGACCCGGCGGCGCTGGCCGAGGACGGCTCGTTCTGGTGGTACGCGGTGGAGGGCCTCTGGGGCGAGCTCGATGACGGCGACGAGCGGTTCGACGACCTGCTGCTGCGGCTACGGGCCGGATCGGGGACCTGATCCTCACATGCGCCTCGCCGATGCCTTGACGGAAGTGCCGGACAGTGAACCCGTGCCCGGCCTGGAAGGGGTGTGGACCTGGTCTGTCGGGCCCTTCCGGACCGGAGCCGGTGGAACCCGTGGTGTCCATCCCCGGCTTCGCGTCGGCGGGGTACGGCTTCGATGTCCTGGCCGTGCCGCGACGCGATGTCCTCTCCCATGACGTGAACGAGTTCCCGGCCCTGGCCGCGGTTCCGACAGTCGTGTTCCCCGCATTCGCGTGCGCGTTTTCCGGGACCGAGACCGTGGACGACGCGGTGTACCGGGTGAACCGTGCGTTGTTGATCGGCCGGTTGTCCCGGGATCCGGTTCCGTTCCTGAAAATGAGGTACCGCAATGACGCCCTCGCCTTCGCGCACGCTTGCGTCTACGGAACCTAGTGCGGTGCGCCGGTGACCAGGGGACGCGTCTACCGACCTGAGCGTGCGGCGCCCGGCCTGCGGCGGCGAGACCACTCTGAACGACCTGGACCACCGCATGCTGGCCGGCTTCGCCCGGTTCGCCGCCGTGGCTGAGGCTTCCGCCTCCACGATCATGCGTCTCGCCAGCGAGCGCGGGCTGCTGCCCGCCGCCGCGGAGATCTCCCGCGCCGGAGAGGCGACCTGGCGAGCGCATGATCTGGAGTACGAGTGCTGGCCGGACCGGGTGGACGAGGACCTGACGCTCGCGCTGAACGTGGGCGACGCGGTGCTCGGCCCGAAACTGAGCGAGTACGGGCGGCTGGCCGTGCGGCTGCGCACCGAGGAGCGTATCGGCTGGCCTGGCTCGTCCGTCACCGCCGATCAGCTGGCCTTCGTGGGAACGCTGCTGGGCGAGATGCTGGCCGTCGTCGCCGGGCGGCGCGAGCTCGCGCTGATCCTGGCGGCGGAGGAACCGGTGACCAGGGGACGCGTCCACGCGTGGCAGGACCGGGGCAACCATCCCGCCCGGCTGGTGCAGGCGCTGATCCTGGCCCGCGACCTCGGCGACGTCGAGCTGGAGAAGCAGGTGCTCGGCATCCTGCACGGTTACCCTGCGAAGGTGCCGGCCGGATACGACAGCGTGCTCACCCAGGCTCGCCGCTGGGCCGGCGACTTCGGCAAGGCGCTGGGCCGGAAGATGACGCTGTGAGGCTGAGCTTGCCCGGCGATCTCGGCCTCGACCGGCAGTGGCGTTCCTTCGTCCTCGACGGCCGGTCGTCCACAGCCTCGTCCGCCGTCACGTCCTGACGGAAAAGCACCGACCGAACTACATCCTGGCCGCCTTCATGGCCTCCGGAACGTAGGCCTGATCGAACGCGCGACCAGGCCGAGGAGAGTGTGTCGTCACTACCGCTCGAATGCGAGTCGCGCTCCGAACCCGATCATGGCAATGCCGGTCGTTCCGTCCAGACAACGGCGGACCCGTCTACGGGCAAGCACCCTCCGGGCCCGATGCATCACGGCAGTAAGAGTAAGGAGGTATAGCAGGGACAATAAGGCGTGACTCAGCGCGAACAGCGCCAATGCCATCGTGCTGGCACCGGGAGCCAGAAACTGCGGCAGAACAGCGACGTAGAACACGAGGACCTTGGGGTTGGTGATGTTCGAGACGAAACCCTGGCGCCATCCGCGCCGAGTGTCGTCACCGGTCGCACTCGGAACCTCATACCGGCCCCGCCAGGCGGCACCCAGCAACCGCAGTCCCAAGTACAGCAAGTAAGCAGCACCCACCCACTTGACGATGTGAAACACCGGCTGCGCCCTGAGGACCAGGGCGCCAAGCCCCAGGATCGCCGCAGTGCCTTGAACGGCGTTCGACGAAGCAACTCCTGCAGCGCACCACATCCCCCGACGGCGACCTCCCGACATGGTGTTCCCGACCACCACGGCGAAGTCGGGGCCGGGTATCAGCACCACGACGACAGCGAACGTCAGATAGGCGGCATACGCAGTCCAGTTCACCGGCATCACGCTAACCGTGTCCGCGAATGAAAGCTGGCGGGAAACGGACATCGCATTCCTGGCTGGCCTCGGACTTACCCTTATGGCCGCCGAGCGTGCGCGCCGATAAGCGGACGGCCGTCACGGTCCTGTCACGCCGCGAGGGTCGGCCCAGGGCACACTCGTGCCGAGAAGAGGTGCGACACGAGGTCGCACGAAGTGAGTGAGTACGTCGATTGGAGGTCGGGTTTGATGCCCGAGACGTAGCTCCCGGTCAGTGTCTTCAGA
>NZ_JBEZZR010000065.1:0-24329 GCF_040639325.1 Actinoplanes sp. NPDC023936
AGGAGCACCTGCTACACCCATACCCGACCAACACATCGATCTTGATCAGAGTGACGGCCGTTCACTCCAAAGCATGTGCGAAGTACGGGGCTAGATGCCGAGGGTCCTCCACCTCGGGTACTAGAAATGGTTCCGTAGCCGGTCGGTGAGGTCTCGCACCTCGTCCGCCGGGCGACGCTCCTCGTGGAGGTGCTCCCAGGGGAGCGGGCCGCCGGCCGCCGGATCCCGGTGCGGCCGGGGGACGACGTGGCCGTGCAGGTGCGGCACGCTGTTGCCGAGGACCGAATAGTTCATCTTGGCCGGCTGGAGCAGCTGCTCGACGGCCCGGCCCACCGTGAGCAGGTCGGCGAAGAAGCGCTGCGCGTCGGCCGGGTCCACCTCGGTCGGCTCACAGACATGACCGTCGCGCCAGATCACCCAGCAGTATCCGGGGATCCGGCCACGGACGCTCAGGTATCCGTTCGCGACCTGTCCGGTGTAGACGCGCACGCCCCAGTCCGGGTCCTCCTCGCGGACGAAGGTGCAGAGCGCACACTCGTGGCCGTCCTTGCGGGCCGGCCAGTCGTCGGGCCACGGCGTCCACTGATCCATGGTTGTCGTCTCCATCCCTCGATGCTCGCGTCGTCGCTTTCGCCGAGTCTCGCTGTTTTCCGGCTGGCCTGCGGGCCGGGAACCTACGCTGAGGAGGCGACGCGGCAGACGGAGCGGAGGCCATGCGGCTACTGACGGTTACCGCAGCGTACGCGGTGATCTTCGCGTGGATGGGCTACCGCTATCTGCGCCGCCGTGATCCGCTGCTGCGCGACGTCATGTTGATGTTCGCCTCGGTCGGCATGCTGTTCATCATCGGAGTGATCCGGGTGATGTCGGGCTCGGCGCCGCGCGTGCTGATGGGCTTCTTCGTCGCCTTGCTGCTGGCCAAGCCGGTGCTCACGCTGCGGATGGTCGCCCGTCTGCGCCGGGTGCCCGGATGGTGGCTGACCGCCGCGACGCTGGCCTGGGCGGTCAGCGCCTGGCCGGTGGTCGCGTCCTCCACCGGGCGGCTGCCGCGGCCGGTGATCTGGCCCGCCGTCGGGGTGTTCTTCGTCCTGGAGGTCCTGGCCGCCTGGCTGCTCGCCGACCAGGCCCGCCGTCGCGGGGGAGCGGCCCGGGTCCGGCTCTGGTGCGCCGCCGCCGCGACGGCGCTGTTCGGCGTGGCGCTGCTGACGTCCGCCGGCGGGCGATCGGTGGCCGTGCACGCCCGGGTGCTCGCGCTGATCGCCGGAGTGCTGTATCTGCTGGCGTTCGTCCCGCCGCGCTGGCTGCGGCGCAGCTGGTCGGCCAGCGCCGCGTACGCGATGACCCGTCACCTGCTGACCGTGCCGCCGGAGGCTCCGGCCGCGCAGACCTGGCGGCACTTCTGTCACGGCGCGAGCCAGGTCCTCGGCGCCGATCTGACAGCGGTGCTGCTGCCCGCGGGCCCCGGCCGCCTGCAGGTACTCACCGGCACCGACGATCCGCCGCTGGCCCACGAGATCACCGACCGGGACGTGGCGGAGGTGCTCGGGCCGCCGTTCACCATCGACGCGCTCGCCGGCTGGACGCACCCGCCGGCCGTCGCCGTCGACCTGGCCCGCGCCAGCGGCACCCGGTACGTCACGGCGACGCCGATCAGCACGCCGGGCGGCCCCGGCGCGCTGGTGATGCTCAGCCGGTACCGAACCCTGTTCCCCGAGGACGACATCACGGTCTTCAGCGAGCTCGCCGCTCAGGCGGCAGCCCTGGCCCGGCGGGCCGTCGTGCTGGCCGATCGGGAACGCCTGGCGGTCATCGTCGAGTCGTCACCGGACGCCATCGTCGGCTGGACCCTCGACGGCATCATCACCAGCTGGAACGCCGGCGCGGAACGGCTGTACGGGTACACCGCCGACGAGGTGCTCGGCCGGGACGCGGTCACCGTGTTCGCCGGCAGCGATCAGGAGAGCGAACGGCGGATGCTGCGGCAGGTGGCCGCCGGTGAGCGTATCGAGCGGGACACCGTGATCCGGCACCACAAGGACGGGCACGCCCTGACCGTCTCCGTGACGATGTCACCGCTCGTCGACCAGTCCGGCCGGATCACCGGGATCGCCGGCATCTCGCGGGACGTCAGCGCGCGCCGCCGGGCCGAGGCCATGTTCCAGAGCCTGCTCGAGGCAGCGCCCGACGCGATGCTCGGCGTCGACGCCGGCGGGGTCATCACGCTGATCAACGCGGAGGCGGAGAGGCTCTTCGGATACCGGCGTGACGAGCTGATCGGCCACAAGGTCGACATCCTGGTCCCGGAACGGGTCCGCGACGAGCATCCGCTGCTGCGGGCGCACTCCTTCGCGCGCTCGCGGGCCCGGCATCTCGGCACCGGCGCGGCGCTCACCGCCGTACGCAAGGATGGCTCTGAATTTCCGGCCGAGATCAGTCTGTCCGCGCTGGAGACCGAGGACGGCCTGACCGTGACCGCCGCGATCCGGGATGCCACCGACCGGGTGCTGGCGCAGGCCGAGCGCGAACGGCTGATCACGCAGGCGGAACGGGACGCCGCGGAGCGACGCGTGCAGCAGGCGCGCCGGCTGGAGAGCCTCGGCGAGCTGGCCGGCGGGGTCGCGCACGACTTCAACAACATCCTGGCGATCATCGGTAACTACACCGAGCTGCTGCTCGACACGTTCCACGACGACACGCCGGCGCCGGACGACGTCGCCGCGGCCCGCGAGGACCTGCGCCAGATCCGGCGGGCCGCGGAACGCGCCACCCAGCTGACCAAGCAGCTGCTGGCGTTCGGGCGGCGCGACGTCACGCAGGCCCAGGTGCTGAGCCTCAACCACGTGATCGGTGACGTCGAGGAGCTGCTGCGCCGCAGCCTGGGCGAGCACATCCACCTGATCACGCACCTGGACCAGCACGTCTGGAACGTGCACGCGGACTCCGGCCAGCTCGAGCAGATCCTGCTCAACCTGGCGGTCAACGCCCGCGACGCGATGCCGACCGGCGGCACGCTGTCGATCGACACCAGCAACGCCGAGCTCGGCCCGGACGACGTGGCGAGTCATCACCTGCAACCCGGGCGGTACGTGCGGCTGCGGGTCAGCGACACCGGCAGCGGCATGACACCCGACGTGCTGGAACGCGCCTTCGAGCCGTTCTACACCACGAAACCGCGCGGCGCGGGCACCGGATTGGGCCTGGCCACCGTGTACGGGATAGCCACCGCGGCCGGAGGCGACGTGCACCTCTACTCCGAGGCCGACATCGGCACCACCGTGACGATCCTGCTTCCCGCCGTGGAGCAGCCCGTCGCGGCCGGTCCCGCAGCGGCGCCGGATCCGCCGGACGCGGAGCAGCGGCCGCTGGAGCAGGGAACGATCCTGATGGTCGAGGACGAGGACGCGCTGCGGCGGACCACCGGCCGGATCCTGGTCCGGGCCGGCTACACCGTGCTGGCGGCCGGTGGCGGCAGCGAGGCGATCCGTCTCGCCGAGACCCACCCGGAGCGGATCGATCTGCTGCTCACCGACGTGATCATGCCGGACATGATGGGCAACGAGGTCGCCGCGCGGATCACCGCGATCCGGCCGGGGACGCCGGTGCTCTACATGTCCGGGTACGCGGAGCCGGTCCTCACCGAGAACGGCACGTTGCCCGACGGCGTCGTCATGGTGGAGAAGCCGTTCACCAGCGGGGAGCTGCTCGGCCGGATCCGGACCGTGCTGGGCCGCGGGCCGCTCACCGCCCGGGGCCCCGCGGCCGGGTGACCGGCCGTTCCTATGATGACCTGATGCTCGACGCCGACCTGCTGACGGCCGCGGAAGCGGCGACCGGATTCATGCCGCCCGACGAGGGCCGCGCGCTCGCCGAGGCAGCCCTGGCCGCGCCGGCCGGCCCGATCCTGGAGGTGGGCAGCTACCTCGGCAAGTCGACGCTCTACCTGGCGGCCGCCGCCCGCCCCCGCGGAACAAAAGTCGTGACCGTCGACCACCACCGCGGCTCCGAGGAGCATCAGCCGGGCTGGGACTACCACGATCCCGGGCTGGTCGACCCGGCCGTCGGGCGGATCGACACGCTGCCGGGGTTCCGCGCCACGATCGCCACGGCCGGCGCCGAGGACGTGGTCGTCGCCGTGGTCGCCCGCGCCGAGGATTTCGCCCGGCTGTGGGCGACGCCGCTGGCGTTCCTCTTCCTCGACGGCAGCCACACCGACGAGTCCGCGCAGCGTGACCTGACGAGCTGGGCGCCGCACCTGGCCACCGGCGGGATCCTCGCCATCCACGACGTGTTCCCCGATCCGGCCGACGGCGGTCAGGCGCCGTACCGGATCTACCGCCAGGCGCTCGACTCGGGCGCGTACACCGAGCTCAGTGGGAAGGGTTCGCTGCGCTTGCTGCGCCGGGATCGCTGAGTTCGCCGGTGTCGCCGAGTTCGCCGGTGTCGGTGAGCTTGCCGGTGTCGCGGAAGATGCCGGACCGGGGATGCTGCCCGTGCAGCGCGTCGACCGCGAGCACCACCGCGGCCGCCGTCCAGGTGGTGCGCTCCACCGGCCAGCGCACACCATCGGTCAGGACCAGGCCGGTCCAATATGACCCGTCCGCCTCCCGCAGATGCTGCATCGCCGCGACCAGTTCCGCCGCGGCGTCCCGCTCACCGATCGTGTCCAGCGCCAGGGCCAGCTCACACGTCTCCGCGCCGGTCACCCACGGCTGATCAGAAACACAGAAAACCCCCTTGCCGGGTACGACGAAAGCGTCCCACCGTTTCTCGATGCGCTGCCGCGCGGCCGTACCGGTGACCGCCCCGCCGAGAATCGGGTAGTACCAGTCCATCGAGAAGCGGCTCTTGTCGGCGAACGCCTCCGGCCGCCGGTTGATCGCCGAGGCGAGCAGGTCGGCCGCCAGCTCCCAGTCCGGCTGCGGCTCACCGGCCCGCTCGGCGATCGCGACGCCGTAGCGCAGTGCCTGATGAATGCTGGAACTGCCGGTCAGCAGCGCCACCGGGTCACCGGCCGCCCACCCGATCTCCCCGCCCGGCGCCTGGCACCCGGTGACGAAATCGAGCGCCCGGCGCACCGCCGGCCACATCCGCGCCAGGAACCCGTCGTCGCCGGTGCACAGCCAGTGATGCCAGCAGCCGACCGCCAGGTACCCGGCGTGGTTGGTCTCCGCCGTCGGGTCCGCGACCACCCCGCCAGCGTCGTAGCGTGCCGCCCACGACCCGTCCGGCCGCTGCGTGCGGCGCAGCCAGTCGTAGGCGGCCGCCGCCCGGTCGTGCTCGCCGCCCACGTCGAGTGCCATCGCCGCCTCGACGTGATCCCACGGATCCAGCTGCCCGCCCCGGTACCAGGGGATGGCGCCGGTCTCCTCCTGCTCGGTGGCGATGCTCGCGACGGTCTCGAGGATCTGATCGGTGCTCAGCACCCCGGCCAGGTCAGGAGCCGACATGCGTCGCCGGGTCGTTCTTCTGCAGGTCCGAGTCGTTCTTCTGGAGGTCCGGGTCGTGCTTCTGGAGGTCCGAGTCGTTCTTCTGGAGATAGAGGACCACGCTCTTGCCGATCAGCGGGTTCAGCGCCTGCTCCAGCACGCGGGTCACCGCAGGCTTGTCGACGATGTCCCACACCAGCAGCCGGTGGTAGGCGCGGGTCGGCGCGGCGTCGCCGATCGCGCACTTGAGCCACCAGTACGGGCTGTGCAGCGCGTGCGCGAACCCGTTGCCGGTCACCGTCAGCCCGGCCCCGCGCAGCCGGTCGGCAAGCTCGTCCTCCCGGTAGATGCGCACGTGGCCGCCCTCGTTGGCGTGGTACTCGTCGGACAGCGCCCAGCACACCCGTTCCGGCAGCCAGCGCGGGACGGTCACCGCCGCCCGGCCGCCCGGTTTCAGCACGCGGGTCAGCTCGGCGATCGCCGTCACGTCGTCCGGGATGTGCTCGAGCACCTCGGAGGCGATCACCCGGTCGAAACTGGCGTCCGGGAACGGCAGCGAGAGCAGGTCACCGCGTACCGTGGTGGCGCTCGCCGCGGCCGGCGCCTCGCCGGCCAGGTCCATCGCCGCGCACCACTGCGCGGTGGTCGCCAGATCCTTGGCGTTCAGGTCCAGGGCGACGACGTCCGCGCCCCGGCGGTACGCCTCGAACGTGTGCCGGCCCTCGCCGCACCCCAGATCGAGGACCCGCATGCCCGGCCGCACGTCCAGCCGGTCGTAGTCGACGGTCAACAAAGTTGGTTCTACCTGCCCTTCGCAGCGATCGCTTCCGCGTACCATTCGGCGGTGCGGATCGCGGTCCGCCGCCACGTGAAATGCTCGGCCGCCCGGCGGCGGCCCTGCTCGCCCAGCCGGCGGCGCAGCGGCTCGTCGTCGAGCAGCCGCCCGATCGCCGCCGACAACGCCTCCGCGTCACCCGGCGCGACGTGCAGCGACGCCAGCCCGTCCGGCCCGGTCACCTCCGGGAGCGCGCCCGCCGTGGTGACCACCAGCGGCACCCCGCACGCCATCGCCTCGACGGCCGGCAGCGAGAAACCCTCGTACCGGGACGGCACCGCGGCCACCGTCGCCGACCGGAACAGATCAGCGAGCTCCTGATCGGAGATGCCGGAGACGAACCGCACCGTGCGGTCCAGGCCGAGCCGGGTGATCGCTGTGGCGGCGGGGCCGTCCGGGCGCGCCGAGCCGACCACGACGAGTTCGACGTCGTGGCTCGCGCGGAGTTTGGCCACCGCTTCGATCAACTCCGAGAGACCCTTCAGGGGTACGTCGGCACTGGCGACCGTGACGATGCGGGCAGCCGTTTTCGGGGCTTCCGCGGCGGGGTTTGCGCGGGGGGTCTCGGCGGGATCTTCGCCGGGGTTTTCGCGGGGGCCGTCAGCGAAGTTTTCGCGAGGGCTCTCGGCAAGGCTTTCCGCAGGGCGTTTCGCGGGGCTGAACGTGTCGGTGTCGACGCCGACGCCGATCACGCGGAGCCGGTCGGCCGGCACCCGGAAAGCGTCGACGATCTCGTCGCGGGCCGCGTGCGACACGGTCGTCAGCCAGGGCAGGTCGCGGGCCATCCGGGCCTGCATGCGGGTGAACGCGTACCAGCGCCGCAGCGAGAGCCGGCGTATCCAGTTCGGGGCCGCCGCCAGCTCCAGATCCCGGTCGACAGTGATCGGGTGGTGGATCGTCGCGACCAGGGGAGTGGTCGATCTGCTGAGCGGCCACAACCCGTACCCCAGGCACTGGTTGTCATGGATGACGTCGAAGTCGGCGAGTCGGCGCCGCAGGTGACGCCAGGCCCGCAGGGAGAACGTGAGCGGCTCCGGGAAGGCGCCGGTGCACATCGCCGCCCATTCGAGGACGTCGATTGAGGTGCGGAACTCGCTGAGCCGGGGTGTCCGGAAGGGATCGGGATCGCGGTAGAGGTCGAGGCTCGGCAGGGCGGTCAGCCGGACGCCGTCGTCCAGATCGGGCAGCGGCGGGCCGGAGAACACCTCGACGTGGTGACCGAGCCGCACCAGCTCACGTGACAGGTGCCGGACGTAGATGCCCTGGCCGCCGCTGTGCGGTTTGCTGCGATACGACAACAGGGCGATGCGAAGCGGCGCGGAGGTCACCAGGAGACCCTAAGCGGCCGGAGCCGAATGATCACTACCGGCGGGTGCGGCCAGTTGGCGAAGCGATGCGGCTCCCGCCCGCGGATGGGAGCACATCGACGCGTCCGTCAGCGGGGACGGCGGCTCACCGAAGCGTCCGCCAGCAGGGACGGCGGCTCATCGAAGCTCGTGGTCGCGGGGGTGCAGGGGTCACCCGCGCCGCCGATTGTCGATCGTGGAGCGGTGCGGGGCCGAAGACCACGGTCGTCCGTCGGCGCGAGCCCATGTCACCCTGCGTGTCGGCATCCACGGTGAACGCCGCGCTTCGCGGAAACCCACGGACGCTCCAGGCCCCGCAGAATCACGCGAACCCGCAGCGCTCCACCATCTCCGGCCACCCACCGTGACACGCAGCGGAGCCGGCACGCAGCGGAGCCGGCACGCAGCGGAGCCGGCACGCTGCCGGGCGGCGGGTTCCGGAGCGCGAACTCCAGCGGGCCACCCGCGTCTCCTCGGCGGCCGCCGGCGGTCCACCCGAGGCGGCGAGTGCGCGGCCATGTCGGGATTTACATCCTTTTGGGCGAGCGTGGGTCAACTTGCTCAGAAGCTATAGTCATGAGCGTGAAGCGCCAGGCGCAGCTGTTCATGGGAACCCACGAAATCGGCGTCCGGCTCGGCGGGGTCAGCCGCCAGCGCGTGTACCAGTTGACCAATCGCCCGAACTTCCCCGCACCCATCGCCGACCTCGCCCAGGGCAGGGTGTGGCTGGCCGCGGACGTCGAGAGCTGGATCGCCAGGTACCGCAAACAGAAGGAGTGAGGACGCCGCCGGGACGGGCCGCGCCTGCCAGGTCATCGGGCCGACGATGCTCGCAGCTGAGCAGCCGTCTCCTGCCCGCCGGCGCGGCCGAGGGCGTAGATCACCTCTGAGGTGAGGACGGGGTCTTCGTCGGTCGTCAGGAGATCCAGGTTCGGCAGCGAGGCAGCATCACGGGGAGATCCGTGGCCCGTGTCTCATCGCGCGGGCCCCGGGCCGTTCCACTTTTCTTGATACGGTCCGATGACCTCGGTCATCGACAGATGGACATGCATGAAAGCCTCTCTGGCGCGATCCGCGATCGCCCTCACCACCACCCTGCTGCTCGGCGCCGGCGGCCTCTGCGCCGTCGCGACACCGGCCGGCGCCGCCGTGACGTCCTACATCCGCCTCAACCAGGTCGGTTACCCGGCCGACCAGCCGAAGATCGCCTACTTGATGGGCACCACCGCACAGGCCGGTTCGACCTTCTCCGTGATCGCCACCGACGGTAGCACCGCGGGCAGCGGCACGGTCGGCGCCAGCCGCGGCGGCTGGAACAGCGGGTACACCGCCGTGCTGCCGATCGACTTCTCGGCGGTGACGACCCCCGGCACCTACACGATCCGGATCGCCGGCGTCACGACCTCGCCGGCGTTCGCGGTCCGCGCGAGGGCCGATCTGTACGCCCCGGTCGCCGGCACCATGACGCAGTTCTTCCAGACCCAGCGCGACGGCGCCGACGTCATCCCCGGGCTGCTCGGCCGCCGTCCCTCGCACCTCGACGACACGTCGGCGACGGTCTACCAGGTGCCCGCCTACGCCGGCACCGAGGACTGGGACGACACCATCGCCGGCGGCCTCACGCCGATCAGCGGCGTGCCCCCGGTCGATGTCGCCGGCGGCTGGTTCGACGCCGGCGACTACCTGAAATTCACCCACACCACCGCGTACGCGGCCGGTGCCCTGCTGCTGGCCCAGCGCTCCGGAAGCGCCGACACCGCGCGCGCCGCCGAGATCGAGCACGCGATGGAGTGGCTCGGCAAGATGTGGGACAAGGACACCGGAGTCCTGTACGCCCAGGTCGGCATCGGCGGCGGCAACAGTGACGGCGACTTCGTCGGCGACCACTGGGTGTGGCGGCAGCCGCAGGCCGACGACGCGGTGACCGATCCGCCCGGCACCGGCGAGTACTACCTGCGGCACCGTCCCGTGCTGCGGGCCAACGCGCCGGGCGCGCCGCTGAGCCCGAACCTGGCCGGGCGGGTCGCCGCCGCGTTCGCCCTCTCCGCGCAGACCCACGCGGCCACCGACCCGGACCGGGCCCGCGCCGACCTGGACACCGCCGCCGCCATCTACGCGAAGGCGCAGACCACCGGCGTCGGCGAGCTCGTCACCTCGTTCCCGAAGGGGTACTACCCGGAGTCGACCTGGCAGGACGACATGGCGTTCGGCGCGACCGAACTGGCGCTGGCCGGCCGCGCGCTCGGCGACGGCCGGGCCGGCGGCTGGCTCACCCAGGGCGCCTCCTGGGCCCGGGCCTATCTGGACGCCGGCGCCCGGGACACGCTCAATCTCTACGACGTCAGCGGGCTCGCCCTGACCGACCTGAGCACCGCGATCACCGCGGCCGGCGCCACCGGGCTGGCAGTCACCGCCGACCAGCTGCTGGCCGACCAGCGCGCGCAGCTCGATGCGGCGGTCAGCCGGGCCGAGGCGGACCGGTTCCGGGCCGCCGCCGACTACACCACCTTCGACGCCACCTCGCACGCGCTCGGCCTGATCGCCCAGGCCGCCCGGTACGACGCGATCACCGGCACCGCCCGGTACGCGCAGTTCGCCCAGGCCCAGGCGAACTGGGTGCTCGGCGGCAACCCGTGGGGCGTCTCGCTGATCATCGGGGCCGGCACCACGTTCGCGAAGTGCCCGCACCACCAGGTGGCCAACCTCGCCGGCAGCGCGACCGGGTCCGGAGCGATCCTGGCCGGCGCCGCCGTGAACGGGCCGAACGGCGAGGACGTCTTCGACGGGCTGGAACCCGGCGACACCACGCCGTGCCCGGCCGGCGGCGCCGACCCGTACGCGGCCTTCACCGGCAACGGCGCCCGCTTCATGGACGACGCGGACGCGTGGATGAGTGTCGAACCGGCCATCGACTTCACCTCCACCGGCCTGCTGGCGTTCGCGTTGCTCGGCGCCGGCGGCTCCGGGCCCGGCCCCGAGCCGGAGCCGGAGCCGGTGATCAAACGGGACACCGTCGGCGTGCACCGGCCGTCGAACAGCACGGCCTACCTGCGCAACAAGCTCGACGGGGGCGCCTCCGACATCCCCGGGTTCGCGGTGGGCGGGTCCGGCGACGTGCCGCTGGTCGGTGACTGGGACGGTGACGGCGTCGACGGCATCGGTTACTGGCGCGCGTCGACCCGGCAGTTCTGGCTGCGGAACTCGCTCTCCGCCGGCGACCCGGACCGCTTCTACACCGCCGCCTGGGCCACCACGTCCGACATCCCGCTGGTCGGTGACTGGGACGGCGACGGGGACGACTCGGTCGCGACCTGGCGGCCCGGCGACCAGACCGTGCGGATCCGGTACGACAACACCTCCGGCGCCGCCGAGGTCGGGGTCAAGTTCGGCTCCGCGACCGACACCATCCTGGTCGGTGACTGGAACGGCGACGGGCACGACAGCCTCGGCTACTACCGCCCGTCGACGCGCGAGTTCAAGCTGCGCAACCAGCTCACCGGAACGGCCGCGCCGGAGACCGTGGTGGTCTACGGCAGCGCGGGTGACAAGCCGCTGGTCGGTGACTGGAACGGCGACGGCAAGGACACCGTCGGCGTGTTCCGGCCGACCGGGCACCAGTGGCACCTGCGCAACACCAACACGAACGGCACCGCGGATCACTCCTTCAGTTACGGCCAGGACACCGACCGGCCCCTGGTCGGGGACTGGCTGGCCGACACCGCAGGCACCCCGGCGCAGGTGGCGGCGGCCAACGGCTTCTACGCCGACCCGGACTTCCACCCGACCCAGTGGGTGAACGCCAACCCGGGCGACCCGCGGGCCACCGCGATCCGCACGGCGATGGCCGGCAAGGCCGGCGCGGCGTGGTTCGGCAACTGGAGCGGGGACATCCGGACGGCGGTCGACGCGTACGTCAGCGGGGCCGCCGCGGCCGGGCAGGTGCCGATCCTGGTCGCCTACAACGTCCCCGGCCGTGACTGCGGCGGCGAGTCCAGTGGCGGCGCCGGCAGCCCCGCGGCCTATCGGCAGTGGATCAGCGACTTCGCCGCCGGGGTGGCCGGGCGGACCGCGATCGTGATCGTCGAACCGGACGCGGTCGCGCTCATCGACTGCCTGACCGAGGCCGAGCGGACGACCCGGTTCGGTCTGATCGCGTACGCGATCAATGCCTTTCAGGGCCGGACCTGGACCTATGTCGACGGCGGCAACGCGAGCTGGGTCGACGCCGACACGATGGCCGCCCGGCTGATCCAGGCCGGGATCGGCGGCGCCCGCGGCTTCGCGGTCAACGTGTCGAACTTCTTCACCACCGCCGAGTCGTCCGCCTACGCCGACGCCGTCAACGCCGGCCTGGTGGCGCGCGGCCAGCCGGCCAAGCCCTATGTGGTCGACACCAGCCGCAACGCCAACGGCGGCACGGCCGGTGACTGGTGCAACCCGGAGGGCGTCAAGCTCGGCGTGACCTCGCGGGTGAGCACGGCAGGCCCCGAGTTCCTGCTCTGGATCAAGGTGCCGGGCGACTCGGACGGCGACTGCGGCCGGCTGGAGGATCTGCCGGCCGGCACGTTCAGCCCGGATCTGGCCACCTGGCTGATCAACGGGACCTGAGATCGCGGCGCCCTCCGCTCACCGGCGGAGGGCGCGTCGCGTACCGATCACCAGCGCGTCATCAATCGACAGTGGCTGCCGTTCGCATGCGGGGCCAGGGAGGAGCGCGGCGTGGGACTGTCGTTCAGGGGCGGGCTCGCCGCCGTCACCGCGGCCACGATACTTGTCACGCCGGCGGTAGCGCCGCAGCCGGCCACCGCCACGCCGGCCCGCGCACCGGCCGCCGCTGCGACAGCCGGTGACCTGCGGGCCCAGGTGATGACGGCGTGGCGGTCCGGCGGCGCGGAGGTGCAGGCGGCGGCCGAGCGGGCGCTGCTCGGCACCGACGCCGACCTGGCCGCCTTCGTCGACACCGAGTGGGAGCCCCGGCAGGCGACCGACGAGCGGCTGGCGATCACTCGGATGATCTCCGGGGGCGGGCCGAGCGTCCGGCAGGCCGGCCAGCAGGCGCTGGCGTCCACCGACCCGGACGCGATCGGCGACTTCGTGGAGGTCGGCTGGGAGCAGGCCGAGGCGGTCGACCAGCGGATCCGGGTCAGTCAGGTGATGGACGCCGGCGGAGCACAGGTGAAGGCGGCCGGGCAGGCGGCGCTCACCGCCGGTACACCGCAGGCGCTTGACACGTTCATCCAGTCCGGCTGGCAGCGGCCGTACGAGGTGGACCAGCGGGTCCGGATCGCACAGATCCTGACGGCCGGCGGCCCGGAGGTCCGGCGGCTCGCGCAGCGGGCGCTGCAGGCCGGCACGATCGACGCGTACGCGCAGTTCATCGAGGTCGAATGGGCGATCGGCGCAGCCCGCGACCAGGAGACCAAGGCGATCACCGACCTGGCCGGCGCGGCCACCGCGGCTGCGGAGGAGGCCACCGCCCAGACAGTTGTCGCGCAGGAACAGGCGCAGCGCGCCCAGGCGGCGGCCGAGGCCTCGAAGAAGGCAGCCGAGTTCGCCAAGGCCGCGGCGCAGCGGGCGCAGAGCGACGCGGTGGAGGCGGCGGCCGCGGCACGCCAGGCCGCCGACGCGGCGGAGAACGCCGCGAAGGCCGCCCGGGAGGCGATCTCGGCGGCGAACGCGGCGATCCGGGCGGCCCAGGTCGCAGCGAACGCCGCGGCGCGGGCGGCGTCCGCGGCGACGATGACGCAGCGGGCAGCGTCGCGGGCCCAGCAGGCGGCGGCGAACGCGGCCACCGACGCGACGAAGGCCGGGGCGGCACGCGACGCCGCCGTGGCGGCCCGCAACGCCGCGCAGACCGCGAAGAAGGCGGCCGACGCCGCCGGCAAAGCCGGTGACGTGGCACGGCAGGCGCAGTCCGCCGCCCGCTCCGCCGGGTCAGCCGGCGCGCAGGCGATCCTCGCGGTGCAGGCGGCCGACGAGGCGGCGGCGCTGGCCCAGCGAACCGGCGTGAACACGGCGCAGGCCGTCGCCGCGGCGAACCGGGCCCGGGCCAACGCCCACCGGGCCAACCGGGCCGCCGCCGCGTCGGCGACGTTCGCCGGGCAGGCCGCCGACGCCGCGCACCGGTCCCGGGACGCCGCGCTGAGCGCGGTCGCCGCGGCCAACGCCGCCGCGGCGGCAGCCGACGAGGCCGCCGACCACGCCGGTGAGGCGGCCCAGGCGGCGGCACGGTCCACGGCGGCCGCCAACGCCGCGACCACCGCCGCGAACCAGGCCGTGACCGCCGCCCAGGAGGCGCATCAGATCTATGAGCAGGCCCGGGCCGCGGAAGCCGAGCGCCTCGCGGTCGCGCTGGCGGAAGGCCGTGCGGCGGCCACCGAGGCGACGGCGTCCCTCGGCCGCTACGAGCAGAAGGCCGCCGCCGACACCCAGGAGGCGGCGAAACGCGGCGCCGAGGTCGACGCGCTGATCGCGACCGCGAACAACCCGGCCACCCCGCGTGCGGAGGCGGTGTCGGCGGCCCGGAAGGTCGCGCTCGCCCTCACCCGCGCGCAGGGAACCTGGACCTCGACGGCGGCGTACGACGCCTTCGCGGGCAGCGACGACGTGGTGCTCACGTTCGTCCGGGACGGGATCGCCCGGACCGCCGCGCAGGACGACCGGGTGATGGTCGCCAGCCTGGCCGCCGAGGGCAGTGAGGCGTTCGCGGCCGCCGCGGAGACGGCGCTGGCCGGCACGGACGCGCAGGTGGCGGCGTTCCTGCGGGACCAGACCTACCCGCAGCGGGCGCAGGAGGACCGCACCGCGGTCACCCGGGTGCTCACCGCCGCCCAGGACGCCGGGAACACGGTGCTGGCCGAGCGCGCGCAGCAGGTGCTGGCCGACGGCACGGCCCCGGTCAGCCGCCGGTTCCTCACCGTGGAGCAGTTCGACCTGGCCGCGGTCGGTGACCGGGTGCGGGCCACCCGGCTGCTGGAGGACGACGCCAGCGGACCCGAGGTGCGCGCGGCGGCGCAGATCGCGCTGGAGAACACGCCCGCCGCGCTGCGCCACTTCCTCGACCAGGGACAGTACGACGCGCGGCAGGCCGACCAGGAGGCGGCCGCGCACGAGGCGCAGATCCTGGCGCTGCTCGCCCAGGCGGACACGGCCGCGACCACGGCCACCCAGCAGGCGCAGGAGGCGCAGGCGGTGGCGGCGACCGCGCGCGGCAGCGCCGCCGAGGCGGCCCGGTACGCGTCCCAGGCGCAGGCCTCGGCGCAGGCGGCGGCCGGCTATGCGGCCCAGGCGACCGCGTCGGCCGACCGGGCGCAGCAGTCCGCGGACCGGGCGGCGGCCTCGGCGAAGACCGCGGCGCAGGCGGCCGCGACGGCGAACGCGGCGGCGAACCGCGCGGCCCGGTCGGCAGCCTGGGCCCAGGACTCCTACCGGCGCGCCGGGTACTGGGCGGAGCAGGCCTACGAGTCGGCGGTCGCCGCCCGCAAATCCGCGATCGCCGCCGGCAAGTCCGCGCAGGAGGCGATCGACGCCTACAACACCGCGTACGACGCGGCGGTGAAGCTGGCCGAGGACGAGCGCCGCGCCGAGAACGCGCGTCAGGCCCTGATCTGCCAGGCGGAGAACATCCCCGGCTCCGAGGCGTACAAGAACTGCAAGTACCACGTGACCGACTCGGACGGCGCGAAACTCGGCAAGGCCATGGTCAACGCCGAGATGTGTCACCTGCTGGCGGCACCGGGCAGCGCGTATCACAAGAACTGCCTCTACGACACGTTCAACCCGAACTTCGGGCTGAACCGCCAGATGGACTTCGCCCAGCTCTACAGCCAGGTGATGCTCAGCTTCGCGGTGGGCACCGCCGCGGTGCTCGCCGTCTTTCTCACCGCCGTCGCCTGCAGCGAGCTGTGCGGCACGGTGCTGGCCATCATGGGCGGCGCCGAGGCGCTGATGGGCGTCGGCGGCTTCGTCGACCTCTGGCTGACCTCACAGCTGGTCAACGTGGCGGCCGGGGTCACCGCCAGCACACGCGCGCTGATCGAGATTAAGGCGCTGTCCGGACTGCGGATCCCGGCGATCTTCCAGCGGGTCACCGTCAGCAACCAGGCCGGCAAGGCGCTGCTCGGCCGCTACACACTCGGGCTGCGCCGCTGCCTGACCGGCAACAGCTTCACCCCGGACACGCCGGTGCTGCTGGCCGGCGGCGGGACCCGGCCGATCGGGCAGATCCGGGAGGGCGACCGGGTCCTCGCCACCGACCCGCTGACCGGCGTGTCGAGGCCGCAGACGGTGACCCGGACGATCTCCGGGACCGGTGACAAGGATCTGGTCGGGATCACCGTGGACGGTGGCACGGTCACCGCCACCGCGAACCACCCGTTCTGGGTGGCCGGACCGGACCGGTGGGTGACGGCGGGGAACCTTCAGGCCGGGCAGTGGCTGCGGACGAGCGCGGGGACCTGGGTCCAGATCACCGCACTGGACCGGGACCGCACCGCCGCGACAGTGCACAACCTCACGGTCACCGGCCCGCACACCTTCTATGTGGCGGCCGGTACCGTGCCACTGCTGGTCCACAACGTCAGCGACTGCGACGTGGCGCTCGGCTATCGCAAGGACGGGCTGGCGCAGTGGGCCAACGAACGGGGCTACCGGCACTACATCAAGCCGGAGTACAACCCCGATGCGCCGGACGCGAAGGACTGGGTGGGCCCGGTGATGGCAGACATCTCGACGCCGTCGGTCCGGCTTCATGTGCGCATAGACGGCTTCGCCGCGGTCCAGGGCAACGACACGCCCATCAACCGGTTCCTCTGGATGGCGTTCGAAGGTGCCATGTTGCGGCACAAAGCACGCGGGACGGAACGCGAGATGTCCTGGATCGCCCAGGCCGTGTGGAAGAAGCAAAGATCCTGGGACTCGATCAGGTTCTATGTCGGCGGACAGCAGATCTACCTCGGTCCGGAGCCTGACTGGGTGAACCTGATCCCCGACAAGGTGCAGGTCAATGGTCTTACCCTCACGCGACGGGACTGGCTGCGCTTCCTGGACCCCCTGGACCCTCCATTGTGAGCTGGACCCTCCGCTGTGCGCTGGGCGCCCCGCACGACACGGGGCGCCCAGCGCTTGCCGGCTCAGCTCGGCGGGTGGCTCAGCTCGGCGGGTAGCGCAACTCGACGAGCGCCGACTCGGCGCCGCCCTCCTCGCCGATGCCGACACCGCGGTACTGCCCGGCGCCGACGGTCACCGTCGTGGTTCCCGTCGCCGAACGGCTGGTCGCCGCCAGCGCGCGGCCGGCGTCGGCCCGGACCAGGAACGTCTTCGGCAGATCCAGGGTGAGCACTCCGGCCGTACCCCTGGCCTTGAAGCAGAAGCGCGGGAAGCCGAGGTCGGCGTCGTGGGTCTCCACGACGATCAGATCCGCCGCCGGGGTTCCGGCGCCGCAGTCGGCGAGCAGGATGTGCCCGTCGCCGCGGCCGAGCGAGATGTGCTGCGCGGCCTCGATCGCGGCGGCGCCCGGATAGCCGTAGTCCTCCACCAGCGTGCCGCCGTTGGTCTCGGCCGGCGCCTCACCGCTCGGCGCGGGCACCGCGGACACCGGCCCGGCCGGCGCGCTGGATGGGGCCGGGCCGCCCGGCGCGTACCAGCCCTGCAGGTCGGCGAGCAGGTGGGCGGTGCCGTTGCTGACGTTGCGCAGCCGGATCCGCCCGTCCGTGCCGACCGGAACGGTGACCAGCGCGGAGCGGGCGCCGGAGCCGGGCGGGGCGTAGTTGGCGAACGACGGCGCCGGCTCGGCGCCACCGACCGGCCAGGCGTGCAGGTGGCCGCTCTGGGTGTTGGCGACCGAGGTCAGGTTCAGCACCGCCGTCGCGCCGGCGGGCAAGCCGGTGGAGATGTCGGTGGTGCCCTGCGCGGCCACGGGGGTTCCGGCGCCGGAGGTACGGGTGTCGAGCAGCCGCCGGGCGGTCAGCGTCCGGAGTCCGGCGGTCCCCGAGCCGGGCACGTAATAGCCGGTGACGGTCAGCACCAGGTGGATCGCGTACCCCCGGTTGGTGATCGTCACCCGGCCGTCGCCGCCGAGTTGGATCGCCACGCCGTGTGCGGTGTTGCCGGCCACGTAGTCCATCACACTGCGGTTGGCGGCGACGCCCGGCGGCGCGGCGGCGAGCCAGCCGGGACCGGTCGCGCCGACCGCGATGACGTCGGCGAACACCGCCGTCGCACCGACCGGGACGACCCCGCCGGTCAGCGTGAAGGTGCGGCTGCCGTTGCCGGCGATCGTGCCGGTGCTGCCGCCGGTGCCGTTGCGGGTGTCCACCAGCCAGGTCGGCGCCACCGGCACGAATCCGGCGCCGGCGCCGCGGACGTAGTAGCCCTGCACGTCCGCGAGCATGTGCCCGCCGGTGTTGTTGTACACCGACAGCCGCCCGCTGGCCGGCAGCGGCACCACCACCGTGTTCGACAGGGTCTGTTCCGCGGTGTTCACCATCGACAGCGCGGGGTCCCGGGTGCCGCCCTCGGGGAAGACGGTCAGGTAGTTGCCGGTCGTCGAGATCGCGGTCAGGTCCAGCAGCACCGCGCTCACCCCGCTGGCCGGCACCCCGGCCACGCCGGCGACCTGGAACGTGGTGATGCTCCGCGCCGCCGGTGCGGCCGGCCCGCCGCCGAGCCCGCTGCGGGTGTCGAGCACCTGGCCACTCGTGGACAGCCGGACGAACGAGCCGCCGCGGATCGTCTCTCGCGCCCAGGCCGCCACATCGTCGAGGCGGGTCTCGGTCGTCGTGCTGCGCGTCTCGGTCGCGTCGGTCTCCAGGCAGCCGGCCTGCCACGAGGCGGAGTGCAGCGCCACCAGCGCGACAGCGCTGCCGGTCACCCGCAGCGCCGGACCGCCGGTGTCGCCCGCGCAGAGGGCGGCCGGAGCGCCGGTCAGGCCCAGCCGTCCGGTCGCCACGCTCTGTACCCGCAGGCCGGCGACATGCAGCTGGTCGGGGACCCAATCCGTGCCGGTACGGCCGTAGCCGGCCACCGTCAGCGTCTCGCCGACCACCGGCGCGGTCGTCCCGAACGGCACCGGCGCGATGTCGGTGATCGGCGTGGCCAGCTTCGCCAGCAGGACGCCTCGGCTCGGGTGCCGGACCGTCTCGGTCGCGGCCCGGACCTGGCCGGTGCCGGCCGCGGCCCGGTCGGTGCGCCCGACGGTGATCCGCAGCGACGCGGCCGGCAGGTCGGCGGGCACGCAGTCGGCCGAGGTCACCACCCACTCCGGATCGACAAGCGCGCCCGAACACCCGCGGGTGCCGTCCGCGGCCCGGATCTCGGCGACGAACCCGTATCCACTTGTCACCGCCGTGCCACCGGTCACCGCGGCAGCCGGCGCCGGTGGCGCGGCAGCCACGATCAGGACCGCGGCGCCGGCCGCGGTCACGAGGCGTCTCATCATGCTCTCCCCGCATCCTCGAATACATCCCTTTAGATGTATGGATACCGTAGGTGATCGCATGCCGGTTGGTGCCGCTCGGTAGCCCTCACCGAGTTCGGCGAACTGCCCGCTGCTGAGACGGCTCTTGCCATATTCCTAGTAACCCGATAGAAAATGTGGGTGCGCCGATCGGTGCCCGCATTTCCGGGAGTGACCTCGTGACCACCTCTGTCTCCATCCCGCCGGCCGCGCCGGCCGTGGAAACGTCGATCGGCGGACCGGCCCGGCCCGGCAATCCGCTCGCGCCGCGCGGTGGCCGGCGCCGCCGGATCCTGCTGCGGCTGCTGTCGCTCGCCGTGCTGTACGCGCTCTGGGAGATCGCCGCCCGCGCCACCCGCAACCCGACGTTCATCCCGTCGCCCGCGGCGGTCTGGCACCAGCTGATCCAGACCTCCACCGTCCACGACGGGCTGCGCGGCTACAGCGGCCACCTGCTCATCGAGCACCTCGGGATCAGCCTGCGCCGGATCCTGATCGGATCGGCGATCGGCGTCGGGGCCGGCCTGATCATCGGCGTGGTGATGGGCACGGTCGGCTGGATCCGGGTGGTCACCGAACCGGTCGTCACGTTCGTGCGGGCGCTGCCGCCGCTCGCCTACTTCAGCCTGTTCATCATCTGGTTCGGCATCGACGAGACACCGAAGCTGTGGCTGCTCGCCATCGCCGCGATGCCGCCGGTCGCGGTGGCCGCCGCCTCGGCCGTGCAGTCCGCGCCGACCGGCCTGATCGAGGCCGCCCGGGCGCTCGGCGCCGGGCGCTGGCAGGTGACCCGTGACGTGGTGCTGCCCAGCTCGCTGCCGGAGATCTTCACCGGCATCCGGCTCGCCGTCGGCGTCGCGTACTCCTCGGTGGTCGCCGCCGAGACGATCAACGGCGTACCGGGCATCGGCGGCATGGTCCGCGACGCCCAGCGCTACTCCCAGACCGACGTCGTCGTCCTCGGCCTGTTCGCCATCGGCCTGTCCGGACTACTGATCGACGCCCTGCTGCGGACGGCCGAGAACCGGCTGATCCCGTGGCGGGGCCGTGCATAGGAGAACACGATGCGTAAGTTCCTCGGCCTCGCGGCCGTCTTCCTGCTGGCCGCCTGCGGCAACGGCGCCGCCAGTGGCAACACCGCCGGTGACACGACGGAGAAGTCGATCCGGATCGCCTACCAGGCGTTCCCCAGCGGCGACCTGGTGGTCAAGAATCAGGGGCTGCTGGAGAAGGCGCTGCCGAACTACAAGATCACCTGGACGAAGTTCGACTCCGGCGCCAGCATCAACACCGCCTTCGTCGCGAAGAGTGTGGACATCGCCGCGATCGGGTCCAGCCCGGTGGCACGCGGACTCTCGGCGCCGCTCAATATCCCGTACCAGGTGGCCTTTGTCCTTGATGTGGCCGGGGACAACGAAGCGCTCGTCGCGCGCAACGGCAGCGGTGTCACCGACATCGCGGGCCTGCGCGGCAAGAAGGTCGCCACACCGTTCGCCTCCACCGCGCACTACAGCCTCCTCGCGGCGCTCGACCAGGCCGGGGTCAAGGAGTCCGAGCTGACCATCGTCGACCTCGAACCGCAGGACATCCAGGCTGCCTGGACCCGCGGTGACCTGGACGCCGCGTACACCTGGCTGCCGTCGCTGGACGAGATCAAGAAGACCGGCACCGTGCTGATCAGCAGCCGCCAGCTCGCCACCGCCGGCAAACCCACCCTGGACCTGGGCGTGGTCTCCACCGCCTTCGCGCAGGCGCACCCCGAGGCCGTCGACGCCTGGCGCAAGACCGAGGCGCAGGCGCTCAACCTGATCGCGAGCGACCCGGCGGCCGCCGCGACGTCGATCGGCGCCGAGCTCAACCTCAGCCCCGCCGACGCGCAGAAGCAGCTCAGCCAGGGCGTCTTCCTCAAGCCCGCGGACCTGGCGAGCGACGAATGGCTGGGCACCGAGGCCAAGGTCGGCAAGCTCGCCGACAACCTGGTCAGCGCCGCGCAGTTCCTCAAGGACCAGCAGAAGATCGACGCGGTGCCGGATCTCGCCACCGTGCAGAAGGCGATCTACGTGAAGGGTCTGCCCGATGTCCTCGGCTGATGCGATCGTCCTGGAGCAGGTCGAACACGCCTATGGTGACGTCACAGCGGTCGGCCCGGTCGATCTGACGGTTCCGCGCGGTGAGTTCCTCGTGCTCGTCGGGGCGTCCGGCTGCGGCAAGAGCACGTTGCTGCGCCTGATCGCCGGTTTCGAACAACCCACCCATGGGACGGTACGGACCAGCGGGGCGCCACCCGTACCCGGCAAGGGCGCCGGCCTGGTGTTCCAGCAGCCCCGCCTCTTCCCGTGGAAGACCGTCGGCGGCAACGTCGAACTGGCGCTGCGCTACGCCGGGGCCGCCGGCCGCAAGGAACGGGTCGCCGAACTGCTCGCCGGCGTCGGCCTGCACGACGTCGCCGACCGGCGCACCTGGCAGATCTCCGGCGGCCAGCAGCAGCGGGTGGCGATCGCCCGGGCCCTCGCCGTGGAGAACCCGCTGCTGCTGCTCGACGAGCCGTTCGCCGCCCTCGACGCGCTCACCCGCGAACGGTTGCAGGAGGACCTGCGGCGGGTCAGCGCGGACACCGGCCGTACCTGTGTGTTCGTCACCCACAGCGTGGACGAGGCGATCTTCCTCGGCAGCCGCGTCGTGGTGCTCACGGCCCGCCCCGGCCGCGTCGCCCTGGACCTGCCCATCGACCTGCCGCGCGCCGGTGTCACCGCCGATGAGCTGCGCGGACTGCCGGAGTACGCGGCCCTGCGCTCCGAGATCGGTCACGCCGTCCGCGCGGCGGCCCACCTGGAAGGAAGCCTGGCATGACCACCGCCCTGGTACGCCTCGACCCGGCACAACTTGATCTGGAACCGCTCGGCCCGCACTTCGGCGCGGTCGTGCACGGCCTCGACCTGGCCACCGCCACCGACGAGCAGGTCGTCGCCCTGCGCGCCGCGCTGGTCGAGCGCAAGGTGCTGTTCCTGCGCGATCAGTCCCTGAACGAGACCAGCCAGGTCGAGCTGGGCCGGCGGATCGGCGAGCTGACCGCGTCGCACCCGGTGGTCGGCGGCCTCGACGAGGCACACCCCGAGGTGTACGCGCTGGACAGCGCCGACAACGGATTCGCCGACGTGTGGCACACCGACGTGACGTTCATGAAGCGGCCGCCGCTCGGCTCGATCCTGCGGGCGGTCGTGCTGCCGCCCTCGGGCGGGGACACGAACTGGGCCGACGCGCAGCTGGCGTACGACTCGCTGGCCACTCCCGTGCAGCGCCTCGTCGACGAGCTGACCGCGGTGCACGACGGCACCCGGGAGTTCGGGTACTACCTGGCCCAGCGCCGCGGCGGCAAGGGCAACGTGTGGGACGGGGAGACGGTGACCCGGCTCGACCCGGTCGAGCATCCGGTGGTGCGGGTGCATCCGGAGACCGGCCGCAAGGGCATCTTCGTCAACCCGGGCTTCACGTCGCACATCGTCGGGGTGTCCGAGTTTGAGAGCCGGGCCATCCTGGACCTGCTCTACGCCCATCTGACCAAGCCGGAGCATGTGGTGCGGCATCGGTGGCGGCTGGGGGATGTGGCGCTGTGGGACAACCGGAGTACCGCGCACTACGCCAACCGGGATTACGGCACGCAGCGGCGGGTGATGCACCGGATCACGTTGCGGGGGGACATCCCGCGCGGGCCTGTGGGCTGAGCGAGTCCGTCGGCGCGGATGATCGTCTCGGAGAGGACTACCGCGGCCGGGAGCGACTACCGCGGCCGGGAGCGACTACCGCGTCCGGGAGCGCTGAGGGCCAGCTGGTCCGGCTGGCCGTCAGTGCTGCCGGAGGCCTGTTCCGAGACCCGCCTGATCGGGCTCGGTGCGGCCGTCGTCGCCGACCGTCGTAACTCGGACGGTACGGGGTGGGTGGTGCTCGCCGATCCGGAGGGCAACGAGTTCTGCCTGCTCCGCGGAGATGTCGAGGCGGCGGGGGAGTAGCGGGCCCAGGGTCGATGAGGGCGCACGCTGCGAGGTGGGCGTGCGGGTGAGGGCACACTGAAGCCCGCGCCGGCACCGGTGAGGGCACACGATCGCCGTCCGTGTGGCCGCGTCGCTGCTATGGCGTAGATGCGGGTCCACGATGGCGTTGTGTGCGTCTTCGTCCACCCTCCGAAGGCCGACCACTCCTCCGAAGGCCGACCACTCCGCCGAAGGCCGACCACTCCGCCGAAGGCCGACCACCCCTCCGGCGGTCGACCACCCCTCCGAACGTCGGCTTGGACGACCTGCGCGACGCGCCGATCGCTCGCCGGTCACCCATCCGCCCGGGCCGGGATCGCTCAGGGAACCTGGGCCTCGCAGATGGCCCCGGCGGGCTGACTCGACTCGGCGACCTTCGTGCCGTCCACGAAGATCCGGCACGTTCCGGTGGCGGTGGGATCAGCGGTGTCGGTGGCGACCGAGATCAGCGACGCGGGTTCCTCCCAAGAGCAATTTCCGGTACGGGGTTCGCCCGGCATCCGTCACGTCTGTCACCGGCGCAGTGTAGCGATCATGATTCACTGAGGACCCTTCCGCGCGGCGGTGACAAACCTCTTCGTTGGGTACGGGCTGACGTCCGCCGAAATCGACACGGTACCGGCGGGTTCCTCGATGTCTCGCCGGTGGGCCGCTCCGGCGGCGTGGTCTGAGATCATCCGACGATGACCTCCTATGTTTCCCATACCGTCGTGGACTGCGCCGACGCCTACGAGCTGTCCCGGTGGTGGCAGGGCGTCCTGGACTACCGCGAGGATCCGGACGATCCGAACGAGCCCGGCCACGAGGAATGCCTGATCTTCTCGGCTGACGGCCGGCACCGGCTGCTCTTCATCGAGGTCCCCGACGTGAAGCAGGGCAAGGACCGGATCCACCTCGACCTGCGCCCGGCCGAGGGTACCCGCGACGAGGAGCTGACCCGCCTGACCGGGCTCGGCGCGGCCGTCGTCGCCGACCGTCGTAACTCGGACGGTACGGGGTGGGTGGTGCTCGCCGATCCGGAGGGCAACGAGTTCTGCCTGCTCCGCGGAGAGGCTGAGGCGGCGGGGGAGTAGCGGGCCCAGGGTCGATGAGGGCGCACGCTGCGGAGTGGGCGCGCGGGTGAAGGCACACCGAAGCCCGCCCCAGAGCCTGTTGGTTTTTGGGGTTGGCTGCTCGTGGGCAGTGGCTGGTGATTCGGTTCGGGTGGGTGGTGGGCTGCCGCTGGGGCGGCCCGTAGGG
>NZ_JBEZZR010000066.1:0-24083 GCF_040639325.1 Actinoplanes sp. NPDC023936
CGACAGTTCCCACGCAAGGCACCAGCGCCAGCTACGGCTCGAGTCAACCCGAACACCGAAGACAAGAAACATACTCACAGCTACGGCTCGGGGTCTTGAGCCGTAGCTGGTGCAGGTTTGCCCCTGGTTTAAGGTGCCTGCGCTACGGCTCGCGCTGCTCGGCCGTAGCTCAGGCATGTGATCAAGCGGGCGTGAGCGAAGCCTGGCTGGCGGTTGCCTGCGTGGGCTACGGCTCGGGTCTGCGGTTGCCTGCGGGGGCTACGGCTCGGGTCTGTGGTCATGTGTGCGGGAGGGTGCCGAGCGAGGGCGGGGAGGGTGGTGCTGCCCTCCCCGCCCAGGGGTGGCGATCACGACTCAGACGTCGAGGTCGTTCTCGATGCGGCGCAGTTGGTGGCGGGACATGGCGAGGTTCGCGCGGTCCCGCCGCAACGCCACATAGAGGAACAAGCCCTTGCCCGACCGGCTCGTGAGCGGCCGGATCATGTGGTACTGCGTGTCGAGCGTGATGAGGATGTCCTCGATCTTCTCGGAGAGGTTCAGCATCTCCATCGCGCGCAGCTTCGCGCGGACCACGTCCGTGTTGCCGGCGGCGGCGACCGTCAGGTCGAGCTCCTTGCCGCCGCCGAGGGTGCCCAGGGCCATGCCGCTGGTGTGGTCCACGAGAGCGACGCCGATGCAGCCGTCGATCTCCATGATTTCCTTGAGTGCGGTGTCCATGTCGGGCATGGGATTCGTTCCTCCGTCGAGTTGGCGATCGTTGAGGTGGATCGTGCGGCGAGCGCCGCACCGGAAGGTCGTGCGGCGAGGGCCGCACCGGAAGGTCGTGCGGCGAGCGCCGCACCGGAAGGTCAGCCCGTCGCCTGGCGGCGGCGAGACACGTTGGACAGGGTTGCCATCGGGGTCCGCCGGGCCAGCGGAGTCGCAGGGCCGGCCTGTGCGGGGATCTGCGGACGCAGCTGCGGCGCGGTCTCCAAGGCCATGATCTTGATGAGCCGGCGTACGCACCGGCGTGCTTCCAGGTGCACCATCGCGAGGTTGGCGTCGCCCGACGTGACCACGGTGAGCAGCGCGTTCGGCCCTGCGGTGTACGACGTGATGTATCCGCCGTCGCACTCCACCACGGATTCCCGCAGCTCGCCGTGGTTGACCGCGTGTGCGAACCGGCGTGCCAGCGCCAGGTGCGCCGCGGCGAGCGCCGCGAGCGTGTCCGGTTCGAGGCCGTGCGAGTCGTGTGCCACGACCAGCCCGTCGGCGGTGGCCAGCACGCTGCCGGAGAGCTCGGGCACCTTGCTGCGCAGGCGGCCGAGTTCTTCGAGTACCGCCGGATCCACCGTCATCGGATCCTCGCTCCTTCTGTCGGGGGCTGTCGAAGCTGTCGGGGGCGCGCGCGTCACCGCAGGGCTCGCAATGCGGTGCGGATGCGCTTGAGCAGGACTTCGTCGGTGCCTTGGTGCACCGGCGGGTTCTCGGCGGACGCGATCTCCTTGGGGAGCTTCGCGCCGGGTTTGCGGCGGGCCAGCCGCGGCGCCCGATTGAGCCCGGCATTGTGATCACCGGGCGGCGGCGCAGGTGGGGGGCCCGGTGAGGCCGGTGGGGCGCCCGCGGCGGTGGGTGGGGGGCCCGCGGGGGTGGGTGGGGGGTCCGGGTCGGGCGGCGCGGCGCGAGCGGGCGTCGGCTCCGGCCCATTGATGACGGGTACGGGCGGAGCGCTCACCGGCGTCTGCGGAGGAACCGGGGGCGCTCGGTCGATGGGCACGGCGGCACCCCGGGGATGGGGCAACCGGACCAGTTCCGGGGACTCGCTCACGCGTACCCTCGGCAATTCGATCATGCCCAGCGCCGCGAGGCGCCGCAGCTCCTGGATCGTCGCGTAGCCCGCGCGTCCCAGAAGCAGTGCCAGGTCAGCCGGTGTGCGCTGCCCGTCGGCGTGCACCAGCAGCTCCCACTGCGGCGCGGTCAGCGTGATCCGTTCGCGGGGCGCCCGGGTGACCGGGATGACCGGCGCGATGTCGATCCGCGGGTTGGGGAAGATGTCGTCGAGCAGTTCGACCCGGCGGCGGACCTCGCGGCCGACCGCTGCCGCGTCGATGTGCACCACCGGGCCGAGCCAGTGCGTCGCGCCGGGCAGGAACTCGACCGAGGCGGCCGGCTGGGCCAGCACGAAGTACGCCGCGTCGTAGGTCGAGCCGAGCACACACAGCTCCAGCTCGCCCTGGGTGAGATGGCCCTGCTCGACCAGGAGCCGGCCGACGCGCGCCGTGGAGGTGCCCAGGTCCAGCGCGCTCTGCCAGGTGCGCCCGGCCAGCCGCCCGGACGAGGTGAGCATCTCGCCCACCCCGGGCGCGGACGGCGACTCGGCGTAGATGACCCGTCCCTCGAAGACGTAGACCGCGCCGCCGGGCTGACCGCTCACCATCAGGGCTCCGGTCTGCCGCTCTCCGGCGACCTGCGTCAGCAGGTTCCCGGGCGATGCGGTCGTCGTGGAGGCCACCGATTACTCCTGTTCGGATCGGGCGGTTGAGTTACGTCGCGACCAGTTCGTCGGCGAGGCGTTGCATCTTGCGGCGGGCAACCGCGAGGTTGCCGCGAAGCCGGTCGAGCCACACGTAGAGCACCAACCGGCTGTCGAACTCGGTCTGTACGAGCCGTAAGAGGTGGTAACCGCCGGCGGTGGTGATGATCAGGTCTTCGAGCAGGTCGTGCGGGATGGCCGAGACGAACAGCGAGCGGCTGTTCGCGGCCTGGACCACCTCTGCCGTGCCGGCCGCGGCGGCTTCGTGGTCCGAGTTGGGTGCGGCTCCGGTCGTGGCGACCGGAAACCCGGTGGTGTAGTCGACGATGCTCGCCCCGACGGCGCCGGGGATCGTCATGGCCTCCTGTAGACAGTGATCGACGCCGGGCACTTCACTCCTCAGCGCTTCGTCGCGTTGCCCCTCGGTGGCGCGTTATCGATCCCCGCCGCCACCGTGGGCCATCCTCCGGTGACACTGCGGCGACAAGTCGCACGTTTTGTGCGTCATGGTCCAGTCGGTCGCCAGCGGTCCGTAACCGGCGGCGTCATCGAACGTCGGGTGCGCTGTTCTCGCCCGGCCGGTCCGCCCGGATCGCGTAACATGATCGTCACATATCGATCTCTGATGTTCGGGAGGCGCGATGCCCAGCCGCTGGGAGCAGGTCGTGGTGGACGCCGAGGACCCGCCCCGGCTGGCGCGGTGGTGGGCCGAGGCGCTCGGCTTCGTGCTGGTGAACGAGGAACCCGGCGAGGTGGAGATCCGGCGTACCCGGCACGAGTTGCCCGGCCTGTTGTTCACCCCGGTGAGTGACCCCAAGAGGGTGAAGAACCGGCTCCACATCGACCTGCGCCCGGACGATCAGGAAGCCGAGGTGGAACGCCTGGTCGGGATGGGCGCCCGGCCGGTCGACATCGGTCAGGGCAACGTCGACTGGGTGGTGCTCGCCGACCCGGAGGGCAACGAGTTCTGCGTGCTGGGGGCGAGACCAGCGGCATAGGGTTAGATCATGACGTTTGCGGACTCCCAGCGATGGGCGCCGGAGCCCGCGAAGGACAGCGGGTACGGGCGTACCCCGTACCAGCGGGATCGGGCGCGGGTGCTGCACTCGGCCGGGTTCCGCCGGCTCGCGGCCAAGACTCAGGTGCACACCGCCGGGTCGGACGACTTCCTGCGTACCCGGCTCACCCACTCGCTGGAGGTCGCGCAGATCTCCCGGGAGATGGGCGCCCGGCTCGGCTGCGACCCGGACGTGGTGGACGTGGCCGGGCTCGCCCACGACCTCGGCCATCCGCCGTTCGGGCACAACGGCGAGGCGGCGCTGGACGAGGCGGCGCGCGCGTGCGGCGGGTTCGAGGGCAACGCGCAGACGCTGCGGGTGCTGACCCGGCTCGAGGCGAAGGTGCCGGGCGCCGGGCTCAACCTGACCCGGGCCACCCTCGACGCCTGCTCCAAGTACCCGTGGTTCCGCACCGAGGGCCGTCGCAAGTTCGGTGTCTACGCCGACGACCGGCCGGTCTTCGAGTGGCTGCGCGACGGGCGTGCCGACGAGCGGCGCTGCCTGGAGGCTCAGGTGATGGACTGGGCGGACGACGTGGCGTACTCGGTGCACGACGTCGAGGACGGCGTGCACGGCGGCTATCTGAGCCTGGAGCCGCTGCTGCGGGACGCGGACGAGCGGGCCGGGCTGTGCCGGGACGTGGCCGCCACGTACTCCGAGGAGAGCCCGGACGAGCTGCTCGCAGCGCTGGACCAGCTGCTCGCCGACCCGGCGGTCAGCGCGGTCGCCGAGTACGACGGCGGGTACGCCGCACAGGTCGCCCTCAAGCGGATGACGAGCGTGCTGACCGGCCGTTTCGTCGCCTCCGCGGTCGGCGCCACGCACAGCCGGTTCGGCACCGAGCCGATGCGCCGCTACGACGCCGACCTGATCGTGCCGAGGACCGTCCGGAACCAGTGCGCGCTGCTCAAGGGCATGGCGTTCCGGTACGTGATGCGGTCCCGGGCGGCCGAGGACTGGTACGCCGAACAGCGGGTCATCCTGGTCGAGCTGGTGGAGGCTCTGACCCGTACCCCGGAGAAGTTGGATCCGCTCTTCGGTCCGCTGCATGCCGCCGCCGCGGACGACGCCGCGGCACTGCGGGTGATCATCGACCAGGTCGCGTCGCTCACCGACCACGCCGCTGTCGCGTGGCACAAGTCCCTGGTACCGGCGCGCCGCTGACCCTGCTGGCGGCTCACCCGTCCGGCGAGGCAGGATGTATGCCGTGGCGGGCAGGGTCAAGGACGAAGACATCGCGCTGGTCCGGGACCGCAGCTCGATCGTCGACGTGATCAGCGAGACGGTGACGTTGCGGTCGGCCGGAGGCGGCAATCTGAAGGGGCTGTGTCCCTTCCACGACGAGAAGACGCCGTCGTTCAACGTGTCACCCGCCCGGAATGTCTACTTCTGCCACGGTTGCGGCCAGGGTGGCGACGCGATCAAGTTCCTGATGGACGCGGAGCACCTGTCGTTCATCGAGTCGGTGGAACGGCTCGCGTCCAAGGCCGGCATCCAGCTGCGGTACGACACCGACGGTCCCGGCGTCAGCGCGCCCCGGCCGCAGACCGGGCAGCGGCAGCGCCTGCTCGCGGCGCACGCGGACGCCACCGCGTTCTACCGTGACCAGCTCGGCTCGCCGGGCGCCCGCAAGGCCCGCGAGTTCCTCGCTCAGCGTGGCTTCGGCCGGGACGCCGCCGAGAAATACGGGTGCGGTTTCGCGCCGGACAGCTGGGACGCGCTCAGCAAGCACCTGCGGCTCAAGGGCTACACCGCCGAGGAGCTGACCGCGGCCGGCCTCTCCAAGCCGGCCCGCTCCGGCTCGCTGATCGACAGGTTCCGCCGCCGGCTGCTCTGGCCGATCAGGGATCTCTCCGGCGACGTGATCGGTTTCGGCGCGCGAAAGCTCTTCGACGATGACGACGGCCCGAAATACCTGAACACCCCGGAGACGCCGATCTACAAGAAGTCGCACGTGCTCTACGGCATCGACCACGCGAAACGGGAGATCGCCAAGCGCGGCCGGGCGGTGATCGTGGAGGGTTACACCGACGTGATGGCCTGCCACGAGGCCGGCGAGCCGACCGCCGTGGCCACCTGCGGCACCGCGTTCGGCCTGGACCACATCCAGGTGCTGCGACGCCTGCTGATGGACAGCGACAGCTTCACCGGCGAGATCATCTACACCTTCGACGGTGACGCGGCCGGACAGAAAGCGGCGTTGCGGGCGTTCGAGGAGGATCAGCGCTTCGTCGGGCGTACCTTCATCGCTGTCTCGCCCGACAACATGGACCCGTGCGAGCTGCGCCTGGCCAAGGGTGACCTCGCGGTCCGCGACATGATCGCCGGGCGGGAGCCGCTGGTGGACTTCGCGCTGCGCCAGACGCTTTCCAAATATGACCTCGACTCGGTCGAGGGCCGGGTCGAGGCGATGCGCCGCGCCGCACCCCTGGTCGCCAAGATCAAAGACAGGGAGAAGCGCCCGGAGTACGCCCGGAAGCTCGCCGGTGATCTCGGAATGGACCTGGAACCGGTGCAGCGGGCCGTCAACAACGCTCTCCGCGCCTCCTCCGCCGAGCCGCAGCAGCAGCGTGCCGCATCGGCCTCGCCGGCCGACTCGCCGCAGCGGATGGTCGAGCGGGAGGCGCTGAAACTCGCTCTGCAGGAGCCGGTGCTGGCCGGGCCGATGTTCGACGCGCTCGGCCCGGAGAACTACGCCGACCCGGTCCTGGCGTCCGTCCGCGAGGCGGTCAGCGAGGCCGGCGGCGCGCAGGCGGCCACCGGCGGCGCGGTCTGGATCGAGAAGGTCCGGGACTGCTGCGCCGACATGGGCGGCCAGATGCTGGTGAGCGAGCTCGCGGTCGAGCCGCTCTACGTCGACGGCCCGGTCGACCCGCGGTACGTCCAGGTGACCCTGGCCCGGCTGCAGGGCGCCGCGCTGACCACCCGGATCCGGGACCTCAAGTCCAAGGTGCAACGGCTCAACCCGGTCGCGCACAAAGATCAATATCTCGCGCTCGCCGGCGAGCTCTTCTCGCTGGAACAGCAGGCCCGTGCCCTGCGTGATCAGGCGGCAGGTGGATTGTGAAGCTCTTCCAACGACGTCCCCGGTTGCCGGCTGCCTCGCGGCCGCCGCTCGACGCGTCGGAGCGGGTGGTGGCGTGGTGCCTCGCTTCGTCGTCGCCCTCCTCGTCTTCGGACGATGGTGTGCTGGTGGCGACCAACCACGGGATCTGGCTGCCCGGATCGGCGGACCGGCTCGGCTGGCACGAGATCCACAAGGTGGCCTGGTCGGGCCGTGAGCTGCGGATCATCCCGGCGGTCATGGAGTCGGAGCGGGAGGGCTACACTGTCCTCGCGGACGGTCCCGCTGTCACGTTCCTGCTGCTGGAGCCGGGTGAGGTGCCCGACCAGGTGCGGGCGCGGGTGACCCGGTCGGTGGCGTACACGACGCATCACCCGCTGCCGGAGGGCGCGGTGCGGGTGGTCGGGCGCCGGGTCAGCGGCCGGGACGGGCTCTCCTGGGCGGTGCGCTACGACGTGGGTACGCCGGCCGAGCAGGACGAGGTGATCGCGGCGACCGATGAGCTCGTCGGTGCGGCCCGGGAAACTGTCGCACCCCCTCTCTAGGGTCAACAGATGTGTCTTCCCTCATCCACGCGCGCGGTCTGATCAAACGGTTCGAGTCGTTCACGGCGGTCGACGGCATCGACGTCGACGTCCAGGCGGGGGAGGCGTTCGGCTTCCTCGGGCCGAACGGGGCGGGCAAGAGCTCGACCATGCGCATGATCGGCTGTGTCTCCCCACCGACCGAGGGCGAGCTGCGAATACTCGGGATGGACCCGCTGCGCGACGGTCCGGCGATCCGCGCCCGGCTCGGCGTCTGTCCCCAGCTGGACAATCTGGATGTCGAGCTCACCGTCCGGGAGAATCTGACCACCTACGCGCGGTTCTTCGGCATCCCGCGCAAGGTGGCCCGCGCCCGGGCCGACGAGCTGCTCGACTTCGTCCAGCTCACCGAGCGCGCCGACAGCAAGGTGGAGCCGCTCTCCGGCGGGATGAAACGGCGGCTCACCATCGCCCGGGCGCTGGTCAACGAGCCCGATCTGGTGCTGCTCGACGAGCCCACCACGGGTCTCGACCCGCAGGCCCGGCACCTGGTCTGGGAGCGGCTGTTCCGGCTCAAGCAGCAGGGCGTGACGCTCGTGCTGACCACCCATTACATGGACGAGGCCGAGCAGCTCTGCGACCGGCTCGTGGTGATGGACGGCGGCCGGATCGTGGCCGAGGGCTCGCCGCGCGCGCTGATCGAGCAGTACTCGACGCGTGAGGTGGTCGAGCTCCGCTTCGCCTCCGAGGACCAGGGGAGCTATGCGGACAAGCTGGCCGGCATCGCCGACCGGATCGAGGTGCTGCCGGACCGCGTCCTGCTCTACGTGTCCGACGGCGACGACGCCCTCGCCGAGGTGCAGCGGCGCTCGCTGAGCCCGGCCAGCGCCCTGGTCCGCCGCAGCAGCCTGGAGGACGTGTTCCTGCACCTCACCGGCCGGACCCTGGTGGACTGAGATGACCCACGTCTTCGAGTACCACCTGGTCAACTATCGGCGCACCTGGCGCTCCAGCGCGCTCTCGACGCTGCTGCTGCCCCTGCTCACCATGGTCGGTTTCGGTCTCGGCGTCGGCGGCTACGTCGACGGTGGCATCGGCGGCGTCCCGTACCTCGACTGGATGGTGCCCGGCCTGATCGCGTCGACCGCGGTGCAGGCCGCGATCGGCGAGTCCACCTGGCCGGTGCTCAGCTACTTCGAGTGGCTCAAGGTCTATTTCGCGCAGGCCGCCGCGCCGCTGCGGGTCGCCGACATTCTCGGCGGTCACCTCGCCTTCATGATGTTCCGGGTGCTGCTGAGCGTCACCGCGTTCCTGCTGGTCGCCGCGCTCTTCGGCACGCTGCACTCAGTCTGGGCGCTGGCCGTGCTGCCGATCTCGGTGCTCGCCGGGCTGGCCGTGGCCGCGCCGGTGACCGCGTACAGCGCCTCGGTCAGCAGCGACAGTTACCTGGCGATCCTGGTGCGGTTCGCGGTGCTGCCGATGTCGCTCTTCTCGGGGGTGTTCTTCCCGCTCGACTCGCTGCCGCCGGTGCTGCGCGCGGTGGCGTGGGCGCTGCCCCTCTCGCACGGCGTCGACCTGAGCCGGACGGCGACTCTCGGCCTCGATGCCGGCTGGGCGGACCTCGGGCAGGTGCTCTACCTTCTGCTCTGGTGCGCGGCCGGCTGGTTCCTCGCCCTGCGCCGCTTCGGCCGCCGGCTGGTGGTGTGACGTGCTGACCCTGAAACTCGCCTCGGTCCGGGCGGCGGGCCGGCGTTCCAGCTCGGTGGCCGCCCGCAACGTCGCGGCGCTGGGCTCGGCGTACTGGCTGGTGATGCTCGGCGGCTTCCTCGAACCGGTGCTCTACCTCTTCTCGATCGGCGTCGGGGTGGGCGAGCTGATCGGCGACATCACCCTGCCCGGCGGCGAGGTGGTGGGCTACGCGGTGTTCGTGGCGCCGGCCATGCTCGCGTCGTCGGCGATGAGCGGGGCGCTTTCCGAGACCACCTTCAACTTCTTCGGCAAGATGAAATTCATGCGGCTGTACGACGGCATGCTCGCCACGCCGATCCGGCCCATCGAGATCGCGCTCGGCGAGCTGGCCTGGGCGATGATCCGCGGCAACATCTACTCCGCCGCCTTCCTGGTCATCATGGTCGCGATGGACCTGACCACACCGCTCCGGGCCCTGGCCGCCTTCCCCGCCACCGTGCTGACCGGCTTCGCCTTCGGTGCCGCCGGCATGGCCACGGCCACCCTGATCCGCAGCTGGCAGGACTTCGACTTGATCGGTTCCGCCCAGTTCGCGTTGTTTCTCTTCTCCGGGACGTTCGTGCCCGCCACGGCGTACCCGGAAGTGGTGCGCTGGGTGGTGGAGGTGTCGCCGCTGTACCGGGCGGTGGACCTGGTCCGCGGCGTGACGACCGGCACGGTGGGGTGGGTGCAGGTGGTGGATGTGGTGTATCTGGTTGTGCTGATGGCGGGGTGCTTGATGGTCGCCGGCCGCCGGATGAACAAACTCCTCTGCAAGTAACGCCGCCCCGCCGCTTCTTTCGCGCCTCCGCCCGCGGGCCCCGTCGGCCGGGACCGACGCGGCCCGCGGGGCGGGCGTGGCGGGCAGGGTCAGCCCTGGCTCAGGCCTTGTTCGCTGCCCTTCTTCAGCTTGCGGTCGTCGCGAAGCTGGAGGAACGGCTCGTCGTCGGGGGAGTGGCCCGCCGCGATCGCGCGCCCGCGCTCCAGCTCGGCGTCGAGCTCGGCGCCCAGCAGGATCGCGATGTTGGAGATCCAGAGCCACACCAGGAAGGCGATGACGCCGCCCAGCGTGCCGTACGTGGCGTTGTAGTTCGCGAAGTTCGCCAGGTAGATGGCGAACGCGGCGGAGGCGATCACCCAGAGGAGCACCGCGAAGATGCCGCCCGGGCTGACCCACCGGAAACCGCCGGTCTTGGCGTTCGGCGACGCCCAGTACAGGACCGCGAACATCAGGCTGACCAGCGCGATCAGGACCGGCCACTTGGCGATGTTCCAGGTGGTGACGGCGACCTCGCCGAGGCCGATCGTCTCGCCGACCACCTGGGCCAGGCCACCGGTGAAGATGACGATCGCGGCGGAGGCGATCAGCATGACGCCGACGAGGGCGGTCACGCCGACCCGGATCGGCAGGGTCTTCCAGATCGGGCGGCCTTCCGGCACGTCGTAGATCGCGTTCGAGGCCCGCATGAACGCCGCGATGTAGCCGGACGCCGACCAGAACGCGACGACGATACCGAGGATCGCCGCGAGCCCGGCCTTGCCGGTGCCCTGCACCTGGGAGAGGACGGTGTCGACGAGGTCCCGGAGCTGCTGGTTGGGCGCGAGCTCGTCGACCGCGTCGGTCACGGCCTTCTGGCCGTCCGAGCCGAGCAGGCCGAGCAGCGAGATGATCACCAGCAGGCCGGGGAAGATCGACAGCACCCCGTAGTAGGTGAGCGCCGCGGCCCAGTCGGAGATGTTGTCCTCGGAGAACTGTTTGAAGGTTCGCTTCACCGCGGCGAAGATCCCCTTCGGGCGGAGCTTGGCAGGCCCGTCCGGGCCCGCGTCCGGTCCGGGTGCGGAGAGATCAGGGGTACGGTCCTCGGCAGTCCGTGTGGTCGCGGCGGCGGCCGTGTCGTAGTCGGCGGCGCCCTGCGCGCGTGCGTCGTCGGCGTGGCGGTCGGTGGACTGCTCGTCGTGGTTGGGGCGAAGTTTCATCGAGGACCTCCTCCGGGCGTAACGGGCTGCGCGTGGTCGTTCCGTCGGTCGCTCACCCCGCTGCGACGTGCGAAGACGGCCTTGCCAGGTCAGTTCCCCATCCCGGCCGCCCCTAACCCGGAGGACCTGGGCGTGTCTTCCGATGGCGCACCTCGCACGCCACACGCCGGGAATTGTCACTTGTCGATCACGAAGCCCGACTTTCGCCAGGATTTGCAAAAGTTTCTGTTGATCAAGAAAAAGGTATGGATCGATGTGGCGGAACCACCCTAGTGTGACCGGCGTAACACGGTGTTAACGAACGCCCCTTCCCGGAGGTGTACGTGTTCCTGCCCGCGGCTCCTCACGTCCGACTTCTGCGCCTGCTCCGCGACCAGGGCCCGGTGTCCCGCGCCGAGCTCGGCGACCGCCTGGAGCTGAGCCGTCCGCGCCTGCTCGCCGAGGTGGAGCGCCTGGTCGCCGCCGAGCTGATCGTCGAGGCCGGAATGGCGGCGTCCCGGGGTGGACGCCGGTCCACGCTCGTCGAGCTGGACCCCCGGCTGCGCTTCGCCGCGGTCGACCTGGGCGCCACCTCGATCGACGTGGAGCTGACGAACGGACGACTGGAGCCGCTCGCGGCGTACCAGGAATCGGCCGACATCCGCTCCGGCCCCCGCGCGACCCTGCAGCGGGTCAACGACCTGCTGGCGAAGGCGCGGACCGACGGCGTCTACGACCGGCTGAACGGGGTGGGCATCGGCGTGCCGGGCCCGGTGAGCTTCCGGGACGGGGTGCCGGTCTCCCCGCCGATCATGCCGGGCTGGGACCGCTATCCGGTGCGCGAGCTGCTGACCAGGGAGTACGGCTGTCCCGCCGTGGTCGACAACGACGTGAACATCATGGCGATCGGTGAGCGGCACGGCGGGGTCGCCCGCTCCGTCGACGACTTCCTGTTCGTCAAGATCGGTACGGGCGTCGGCTGCGGCATCCACCTGGCCGGCGGCGTCTTCCGCGGGGTGGACGGCTGCGCCGGCGACATCGGGCACATCCAGGTCGAGGCGCACGGTCCGGCCTGCTCGTGCGGCAACACCGGCTGCCTGGAGGCGCTGTTCGGCGGCGCCGCGCTGGCCCGGGACGCGCTGGCGGCGGCCCGCTCGGGGGAGTCCCCCGCTCTCGCCGCCCGCCTCGAGGCGTCCACCAACGGTCGCCGGGGTGACCGGCCAGGGTCAGCGGCACGGGTGACGCTGACCGCCCGGGACGTCGCGGACGGCGCCGCCGAGGGGGACATCACCTGCATCCGGCTGATCCGCGACGGCGGACGCCGGGTCGGCAGCGTGCTGGCGACGCTCGTGTCGTTCGCCAATCCGTCGATGATCGTCATCGGGGGTGGGTTGGCGAACCTCGGCCACGTGTTACTCGCCGAGATCCGCAGCGTGGTCTACCGCCGGTCGCTGCCGCTGGCGACCGGCAACCTCCCGGTGGTCCTCTCCGAGCTGGGCAGCCGGGCCGGCGTCACCGGCGCCGCCGTTCTGGCCAGCGACGCCGTCTTCGAGCAGGCATCATGACCAATTCAGAGGAATTCCGCCCGACAGGCGAAAAATCGGAAACGTCCGAAACGGCGCGCGGGGATCAGCGCGGGGATCAGCGCGGTGACCAGCAAGCCGCGACCACCGCGGCGGACGGCGAGCGGCCCGCGGTTCTGCGGCTCACCGACGTGGTCAAGGTCTTCCCCGGCGTCCGGGCGCTGGACGGCGTCCAGCTCGAGGTCCGGGCCGGCGAGGTGCACTGTCTGCTCGGCCAGAACGGCGCCGGCAAGTCCACGCTGATCAAGGTGCTGGCCGGCGTCCACCACGCCGACGCCGGGGAAATCACCTGGCAGGGGCAGCCGTTCGCGCCGGCCACCCCGCAGGCCGCCATGCGAGCCGGGATCGCCACGATCTACCAGGAGCTGGATCTCGTCGACGACCTGTCGGTGGCGGAGAACGCCTTCCTCGGGCACGAGCCGAGCCGCTTCGGATTCAGCAGGCGCCGGGTCTCCGCGTACAAGACGAAGGAGATCCTGGCCCGTCTCGGCCATGCCGAGATCTCGCCGCGCCGGATGGTCCGCACCCTGCCGGCCGCCGCCAAGCAGGTGGTCAGCATGGCGCGGGCGCTGTCGCACGACGCCCGCCTGATCGTGATGGACGAGCCGAGCGCGGTGCTCGCCCACGACGAGGTGGGGAACCTGTTCCGGATCATCCGGGAGCTGACGTCGCACGGGATCGCGGTCATCTACATCTCGCACCGGCTCGACGAGATCCGGGAGATCGGCGACCGGGTGACAGTGCTGAAGGACGGCCGGACCACCGCGGCGAACCTGCCGGCGCGCACCACGCCGACCCGGGATCTGGTGGGACGGATGACCGGCCGATCAATCGAGTACGTCTTCCCGCCGCGCGAGGGCGATCCGGAGGAGACCCCGCTGCTGGTCGTCGACAACCTGACCCGGCACGGCGAGTTCGCCGAGGTGAGCCTCACGGTCCGGCCCGGCGAGATCGTCGGGATCGCCGGGCTGGTCGGGTCGGGCCGGTCCGAGCTGATGGAGACGATCTTCGGTGCTCGCCGGGCGGAGTCCGGCACCGTGAAGGTCGACGGCAAAGCGGTGCGCGGGGTGGGCGCCGCGGTCCGGGCCGGCATGGGCATGGCGCCGGAGGAGCGCAAGAGTCAGGCGCTGCTGCTGGACGAGCCGGTCTACAAGAACATGACGCTCGCCTCGTTCGCCCGGTTCGCGAAGGTGGGTTTCACCAACACGGGTGGTGAGCGGGCGGCCGCCGTGCGAACCGCGGATCAGCTGGAGCTCCGCCCGCGGGACGTGATCCGGCCGGTCCGGACGCTGTCCGGCGGCAACCAGCAGAAGGTCGTGGTGGGTCGCTGGCTGCTCGGCGGCACTCGGCTGCTGCTGCTCGACGAGCCCACCCGGGGCGTGGACGTGGGCGCCCGGGCCGAGCTCTACCAGGTGATCCGGGACCTCGCGGCGAACGGCGTGGGTGTGCTGCTGGTCTCCAGCGAGGTGCCGGAGGTGCTCGGTCTCGCCGACCGGGTGCTGGTGATGCGGGAGGGCCGGGTGATCCATGAGGCGCCCTCCGGGGAGATCGACGAAGACACCGTACTCAACCTCGTGATGGCGGGGTCGCTTCTGGAAGGGGAGCCGGCATGAGCGAGCTGACGGAGGCGGCGACCGCTGAGAAGCGTGCCGGCCGCGAGCGCCGGCGCCTCGACGAGGGCGCGGTGCGGAACCTGGGCCTGGTCGCCGTCCTGGTGATCCTGGTGATCATCGGAATCATCACCAGGCCGGAGCTGTACAGCGACCCGACCTGGGTGCGGAACAACGTCCTGACGATCCTGCAGCAGGCGTCCGCGATCGGCGTGGTGACGGTCGGGATGACCTTCGTGATCATCGGGGGCGGCATCGACCTGTCGGTCGGGGCGATCATCGCGCTCGCGGCGGTCTGGAGCACCACCGTCGCGACCCAGAGCTTCGGCGCAGCCGGCATGATCTTCACGGCTCTGGCCGTCGGCGTGGGCGTCGGTCTGGTCAACGGGACGCTCATCGCGTACGGGAAATTGGTCCCCTTCATCGCCACGCTCGCCATGCTGGTGGCGGCTCGCGGCCTCGCCGCCCAGATCTCCGACAAGCAGACGCAGATCTCCGAGAGCTCGGTGATCAACGGCATCGCCACCACCAAGATCTTCGGCATCCCGCTGCTCGTGATCATCCTAGGCGTCGTGGTGGCCGCCGGTTGGGTGCTGCTCAACCGGACCACGTTCGGCCGCCGCACTGTCGCGGTCGGCGGCAACCCGGAGGCCGCCCGGCTGGCCGGCATCAACGTGAAGCGGCAGACCCTGCTGCTCTACGTGCTCTCCGGCTTCTGCTGCGGGATCGCCGCGATCATGCTGACGTCGCAGGCGACAAGCGCGCAGGCCGCGATGGCGAACCTGTACGAACTGGACGCGATCGCCGCGGCCATCATCGGCGGCACGCTGCTCAGCGGCGGCCGGGGCACCATCATCGGCGCCCTTTTCGGGGTGCTGGTCTTCTCCACCATCACCAACCTGTTCGCGATCAACAACCTCTCCACCGAAGTCCAGAACATGGTCAAGGGCGCCATCATCGTGGCCGCCGTCTTGGTCCAGCAGTTCCGCTATCAGTCGCTTACTCAGCTTTTCAAGAGATGACGGGAGCAATAATGTCCTCATTGTCCCGTAGGCGCGTTCTGTTCGGCGGCGCCGCCGTCGGCGCCGGCGCCCTGCTCACCGCCTGCACCAGCAATGACACCGGAAACGACGCCCAGGTCAACACGAACAGCGGCAACGAGAACGCGGCTCCGGGCGAGAAGGTGGTCATCGGCTTCACCGCCCCCGCCGCCGACCACGGCTGGATCGCCGCGATCACCAACAACGCCAAGGCCCAGGCCCAGCAGTACGAAGACGTCGAGCTCAAGGTCACCGAGGCCGGCTCGGACGCGGCGGCCCAGCGGGCGGCCATCTCGACGATGATCGCCGAGAAGCCGACGATCATCGTGATGCTGCCGCACGACGGCAAGGAGCTGAACTCGGCCGCCGAGGAGGCCATGCGGGCCGGCATCCCGGTGGTCAACCTGGACCGGGCATTCCCGTCCCAGGACGCGTACCGGCTGCAGATCAAGGGTGACAACTACGGGATGGGGCTGGCCGCCGGGGCGTACATCGGCGAACAGCTCAAGACCAAGGGCGTCAGCAACCCGATCATCGGGGAGATCCCCGGCATCGACTCCCTCGAGCTCACCCAGGAGCGCACGAAGGGCTTCAACGACGCGCTCGCCGTCTACGGATTCAAGGTCGCCAATCGCCGGCCCGCCGACTTCACGATCGACGGCGGCCAGAAGGCCGCGACCGATCTGCTCCAGGCGCTGCCCCGGATGGACGCCCTCTGGAACCACGACGACGACCAGGGCGTCGGTGTGCTCGCCGCGATCCAGCAGGCGAACCGCAACGAGTTCTTCATGGTCGGCGGCGCGGGCGCGAAGTCCGCGATCGATCACATCGCGGCGGACGACTCGGTGCTCAAGGCGACGGTCACCTACAGCCCGTCGATGGCCTCCTCGGCCATCTCGCTGGCCCGGCTGATCGCCCAGGGCAAGGGCATGGCCGACCTGGTGGAGCTGCAGGTGCCGAAGGAGATCACGCTCGCTTCCGAGACGATCACCAAGGAGAACGCCGCGCAGTACGCCAAGCTGGGATTCTGATCACGGAACAAGGGGGCGACATGTATCCGGACCTGCGCGTCGGCATGGTCGGTTACGCGTTCATGGGGGCCGCGCACTCGCAGGCGTGGCGCACCGTCAACCACGCTTTCGACCTGCCGTTGCGGGCCCGGATGTCGGTGGTGTGCGGCCGCTCCGCCGACCAGGTGGCGCACGCCGCCACGCGGCTGGGCTGGGCCGGGCACACCACCGACTGGCGCTCGCTGGTGGAGAGCGACGAGATCGACCTGATCGACATCTGCACGCCGGGTGACACCCACGCCGAGATCGCGCTGGCCGCGCTCGCCGCCGGCAAGCACGTTCTCTGCGAGAAGCCCCTGGCCAATTCGGTGGCTGAGGCGAGGGAGATGGCCGCGGCCGCTGCCCGGGCCCAGGCCCATGGGGTACGGGCGATGTGCGGCTTCAACTACCGGCGAGTGCCGGCCGTCGCGCTGATGCGGGATCTGGTGGCCCGGGGACGGATCGGAGCGATCCGGCACGTCCGGGCCACCTATCTCCAGGACTGGATCGTCGACCCGGAGTTCCCGCTGGTCTGGCGTCTGCGCAAGGAGATCGCGGGGTCCGGGGCACTGGGTGACATCGGCGCGCACATCGTCGACCTGACCCAGTTCGTCACCGGCCAGTCGATCGCCACGGTGTCCGCGCTGACCGAGACGTTCGTCCGTTCCCGGCCGCTGCCGTCGGAGTCGGCCGGGCTGGCCGCCTCCGCCAACGGCGCCGTGGTCGGCGACGTGACGGTCGACGACGCCGCCCTCTTCCTGGCCCGGCTGGACGGGGGAGCGGTCGCCACCTACGAGGCGACCCGGTTCGCGACCGGCCGCAAGAACGCGTTGCGGGTCGAGCTCAACGGTGCGCTCGGCTCGCTCGCTTTCGACTTCGAGCGGATGAACGAGCTGGAGTTCTACGACGCCACCGGGCCGGGCGCCGAACAGGGGTTCACCCGGATCCTGGTGACCGAACCGGATCACCCGTACGTGGCGGCCTGGTGGCCGCCGGGCCACGGGATCGGGTACGAGCACTCGTTCACGCACGAGGTCCGTGACCTGATCGAGGACATCGCGGCCGGTCGTGACCCGGCGCCGTCGTTCGCCGACGCGCTGCGGGTGCAGCTGGTCCTCGACGCCGTGGAGCAGTCCGCGGCCTCCGGCGCCTGGACCGACGTGGAGACGGTTCTGGAGCCTGCCTGACGCCGGTATCAGGAATCGTCCCGCCGCGGCCGGCGAGGGACGGCGTGGTTGCGCCCCGCGCCGGCCGGTCGTGGCGGGTGGTGCGGATGCACGGACCTCCGTGCATCCGCACTGGCGTGCGGCAAGTGCATGTCCATTTGTTCATCATCTGAACAAGGTAGGTGTCCCGGCCCGCTCTTCTCCGGTGTGGTGGTGAAAGCTACTCGCTGGTCACCCCCGCCGAGCACATTGTCACTTATCGATGCACAAGGGCTTTTCCGATCATGTTGTGGCCGGTCAGGTAGTCGCACGGCCGGTGCGCCGATGATCCGCTATGCGACGCACGCTCGTATCCGAGGACATGCATTCCACGGATGGAGGCGGCGATGACAGTCCGGCGGCGGGGCAGCGGTCGATCGGAGACAGATCCCCGGATGGTCCATACTGGAGGCGTTAGCACGAGCCGATGCACGTGCACCTGCACGGGAGAGCTCGTCCGGGGAGGATATTGATGCGGCTGCGCCATCCCTCCGGCCGGATCGTGCACCTCAGCTACGGCATCAGCCTAGACCACGCCGAGACGCCGTCCGCCGCTCTGGACGCGCTCGACGCGGCCGCCGCCGAGCTGAGGTCCCGTTTCGGGACCGGGCTTCTCGGCGTGGCGCTCCGGCTGCCCTACCGTCTCGCCGCCGCCCTCGCTGACGACGGGCGTGCCCGCACCCGGCTGCGTGCCCAGCTCGACGCCAAGGGGCTCGAGGTCGTCACGTTGAGCGGGACGTCCGACGTCGAGGGCGGCGGCGAGAGCGCCGATCCGCTCGGGGACTGGAGCGAGATCGCCCGGGTCCGGCACACCCTCGATCTGGCCCGCATCCTGGTCGACCTGCTGCCGTTCGAGGAGGTCCGCGGCGCGATCGGCACCTGCGGGCTCGGTCGCGCCGACGAGTGGGACGAGGAGCGGCAGAAAGCCGGCGCCCGGCACCTGTCCCGGCTCTCCGCCGGCCTCGCCGACCTGGCCTGGCGGGTCGGCCGCGCGGTGCGATGCGGCTTCCAGCCCGGCCCCGGCCGGGTGCTGGACGGTCCGGAGCAGACCGTCGCGGCACTCACCCGCGTCGACAAGGACCGGCTCGGCGTCTGCCTCGACCTCCCGGCCGTGGTCCGCGACTGGCCGCACCCGGAGGCCGGCATCGACCGGATGACCGACGCCGGCCTTTCCGTGATAACCGCCCGGATCACCGACACGACGGCCGGCTGGCAGCCGGTGCTGCGTCACCTGCTCGCCGCCGACGCCGCCCGCACCGAGTACGTGGACGTCGACACCCCGGGCGGCGCGGCCGACCTCCAGCACGTCCTGGCGGAGCTCACCGCCCTCGGCCTGGTTCCCGAGCAGCAGCCCTGCACAGCGCCCTGATCGGGTATTGATCGCGGCCTTTCGCGTTGCCGGGTCCGGTCGTAGAGTCCAGGGAGGGCAACGCCTGCGCGGGCGAGGCCGGATCGGGAGGCGCAACCCCGTCCGGCACGACTTCTCGCCTCCCGTGGCGTGCCCATTGTGAGCCGGTCTCCCTCGCCGGATTGTTTCGCCGAGCCACGAGGAGGGACCATGGCACGACCCATCACACTCTTCACCGGCCAGTGGGCCGATCTGCCGTTCGAAGAGGTCTGCCGGCTCGCGTCGGAGTGGGGCTACGACGGGTTGGAGATCGCCTGCTGGGGTGACCACTTCGAGGTGGACCGGGCGCTCACCGAGGACGGATACGTCGAGCGCAAGCACGAGCAGCTCGCCAAGCACAACCTGAAGTGCTGGGCGATCTCGAACCACCTGGTCGGTCAGGCCGTCTGCGACCACCCGATCGACGAGCGGCACCAGGACATCCTGCCGGCCGCGGTGTGGGGCGACGGCGATCCGGAAGGGGTGCGGCAGCGGGCCGCGGAACGGATGAAGGACACCGCGCGGGCGGCGGCGCGATTCGGCGTGCGTACGGTGGTCGGCTTCACCGGTTCGTCGATCTGGCACACCGTCGCCATGTTCCCGCCGGTGCCGGAGTCGATGATCGAGCGCGGGTACGCCGACTTCGCCGCCCGCTGGAACCCGATCCTCGACGTCTTCGACTCGGTCGGCGTCCGGTTCGCGCACGAGGTGCATCCGAGCGAGATCGCGTACGACTACTGGACCACCCGGCGGACGCTGGAGGCGATCGGCAACCGGGCCGCGTTCGGGCTGAACTGGGATCCGTCGCACTTCGTCTGGCAGGACCTGGACCCGGTCGGGTTCATCCTCGAGTTCCGCGACCGGATCTACCACGTGGACTGCAAGGACGCGAAGGTGCGCACCGGGGACGGGCGGCGCGGGCGGCTCAGCTCACACCTGCCCTGGGCCGACCTGCGGCGCGGCTGGGACTTCGTCTCCACCGGACACGGCGACGTGCCGTGGGAGGACTGCTTCCGAGCTTTGAACAGCATCGGGTACGACGGACCGCTCTCCATCGAGTGGGAGGACGCCGGGATGGACCGGTTGACCGGGGCGCCCGAGGCGCTTCAGTTCGTCCGTCGTCTGGCGTTCGACGCCCCGTCGGCGGCGTTCGACGCGGCGTTCTCGTCGCGCTGACCGCTGGAACGGCGCAGGGCCGCCTCCGCTGTGTGCGGGGGCGGCCCAACGGCTGAAACCGGCGTCAGTACGTGGTGCCGGTGCTGGTGCTGGTGCCCTTCGACCCGGCGAGCGAGTCGCTGGGCGCGAGCAGCTCGTCGGTCGTGCTCGTGCTGCTGCTGGTCGTGCCGGTGTTGAGCTTCTCTCCGAGCTTGGACGACTGGAGCTTGTCCTTGCCCTCGCTGTACAGCTTGTTGGCCTGCGCCTGCGCGACGCCGGCCGCCTCCTGCACCGTGGGGTTCTCCCAGATCTTCTGGGCGTTCGCCCGGATCTCTTCGTACTTCTCCCGGCCGGCACGGCTGCCCAGGACGAAGCCCGCCGCGAGACCGGTGAGGAACATCAGCTTTCCGCGCATGGTGGCGGCTCCTTCCGTTCATGACGCGCGTGCGTCTCGGGGGGTGCATACCCATCCTGTCGGGGCGATACTCCCCCTCACTCGGATTCGGAGGATGTCGGTCCCCTCCGGTGGGGTATCCCCGTTGCTGGACACCCCGGATGGTCATGTAGTCTGTTCTCCGTCGCCAGGGAAACCGGGCGGCGCAGAACAGAGCGATCCCCGATAGCTCAATTGGCAGAGCAGCCGGCTGTTAACCGGCAGGTTATTGGTTCGAGTCCAATTCGGGGAGCCATCTTCGACCCCAGGCTTCACGGCCTGGGGTTTTCTGTTGTCCGCTTCTGTATAGCCCTCCCACGCCACGCATGGTGACGGGTATCTGACACGAGGGGCTCAGCCCGTACCTGGGGCTGAATTTGATCTTGAATTTTCCTTGCTCGCCTTTCGCCTCCCCGGGCACGCGCGCCCGGTTACGCTGAGTTCCGCGTTGAATGCAGCATGTGAGGTGGTTATGTCGCAGCCGGTTGAGGTGGACGTCGTCATCATCGGCGGCGGGCTCGCCGGACTGTCGGCTGCCCGCCGTCTCGACCGCGCCGGAGTGGAATGGCTGCTCGTCGAGGCCGCCGACCGGATCGGCGGACGCGTCGCCACCGACGTGGTCGACGGCTGGCACATGGACCGCGGCTTCCAGGTGATCAACACGGCGTATCCGCGGCTGCCCGCCCTGGTCGACGTCGACGCGCTCGACATGCGGTACTTCACCTCCGGCGTGCTGGTCCGCCGCGGCGCCGGCCTGCACCGGCTGGAAAACCCGCTGCGCGAACCGCTCGCCACGCCGAAAACGCTGCTCTCCGGCGTCGGCAGCCTCGCCGACCGGCTCAAGTTCGCCGCCCTCGCCACCCGGTGCGCCACCCTGCCCGCCGGGAAACTCCTCGACATGCCGGAGACCACCACCCAGGAGATGCTGCGCAAAGCCGGCATCTCGCACCGGATGATCGAGGAAGTGCTGCGGCCCTTCTTCTCCGGCGTGTTCGCCGACCGGTCCCTGGAAACCTCCAGCCACGTCGCCGCGATGACCCTGCGCTCGTTCGCCCGCGGCCGGCTCGGCGTGCCCGCAGCCGGCATGGCCGCCCTGCCCGCCGCCATCGCCGGGCCGCTGCCCTTCCCCCAGCTGCTGATCGGCGCACGGACCCTCTCCATCGGCCCCGGCATCGTCGTCACCGACGGCGGCGAGATCCACTGCCGCGCCATGATCGTCGCCACCGACCCGCTCTCCGCCGCCGAACTGCTCGGCGGACGGGTGCCGCGCCCCGACATGCACGGCCTGACCACGTTCTACTTCGGGGCGCCGCGCGCACCCATCGACGAGCCGATCCTGCTTCTCGACGGCGACCGCCGCGAGATCATCGCCAACACCATCGTGATGAGCAACGCCGCACCCGAGTACGCGCCCGGCGGCATGAGCCTCATCGCGGCCACCGTCGTCGGCGTCTCCGCGCCCTCCAGCGCCTCGGAGGCGGTGATCCGGGTCGAACTGTCCCGGATCTACGGCGCACCCACCGACGACTGGGAACTGCTCAACGTGGTGACCCTGCCGCACGCGCTGCCGGCCGCCCGGGTGCCACAAAGCCGTCTGCGCAAACCGGTCGCCCTCGGCGACGGCATGTTCGTAGCGGGTGATCATCGCGACAGTCCCTCCATCCAAGGCGCGCTGGCCGGAGGGTGGCGCGCCGCCGGGGCCGTCCTGGCAGCGCTCGGCGCACATGTGGGGGTGTGACGGTCCATGAGCGACGTCAATCCGGAGAATTACGCTGAATTCACCACGCAGGACGGGCCCGAAGAGCCGAGTGTGGGAGACGAGGGGTTGCCGCGCATCGAGGATCTGCAACCGCCGGACATGGTGGTCGACCCGTCCCGGCAGATCATCCTCCTGCCGAAATCCCTGGTGCAGTGATAGATCGCCTAGCTGTGGGAGCAGGGCACGGGATAGGATCGCCGCCGGTACGGGCCGGTAGCTCAGTGGGTTAGAGCAGGGGACTCATAATCCCTCGGTCGCGGGTTCGAGTCCCGCCCGGCCCACCAGTTGTCTGCCTGGGGGCGACCCCCGACCCCACGTTGCGGTGGGGCGCGCCGTGGCGTCGGCAGGCTGATCTGCGGCTACACCAGCGACGTTACGGCGAGGAGAAGGATCCAAGCCAGGAAGCTGCCGCCGAAGCAGATCAAGCCGCCTAACCGTGCGGAGCGGTCGGCCTCTCCCATCGTCTGTGTGCGAGGTTGGCCCAGCACGGAGATGAGGATGTAGGCGGCGAAGTACGCGATGGCCGGCAGGCCGCACATCGACCACAGCAACGTCCCGACCGATGCGCCGCTGTCCGGACTGAGCACGAAGAGGCCACACGAGACCAGCCACGTGCACAGCGTGGCCACTGAATAGACCAGGACGTTGCGACCGGTGGGGGACATCGTAGGGAAGAGGGTCGGGCGCATGCCGCGCTCTTCGGCGCGCCGAGCCTCGACGTCGGCTTTATCGACCGCCTCCCACGCCAGCCGGAGGGCCTCGTCGGGGTCGGACAACCCGGTCCGTGCCACACCGCCGAAGGCAGGATGCGGCTCCCGCAGTTGCTGAGACAGGCCGAGAAGGTGATCAGCCTGAATGCTCAACCGACGCTTCAGCTTCTCTACCCCAGCGCGGCCAGCAGCAGTGCGCTGCTGAACTTGGGTGGAACGGGCCGCTTCCTGGTTACGGGCATCGGCGAGGCGACGGGCCAGCTCGGCGTACTCGGCCCATCTCATCGCAAGGCCATCCTCCTGGTCGGCATCACCGCTCCGGTGCCGCTTCGATCGCGGCTTCAACCCGATCGAGGTAGTTGAACCACCATTCGCCCTTACGGATCTTGGTGGATGAGGCGAGGAGGCTTCCCGTCACCACATAGGTCAGCATCGTGGCGCTGACCGGATCGAAGAGAGGTGTCAGCGACTTGCCGTGCAGTACCGCATCGAGGAACTCCGTGACCTGGGCACCGGAGAGAGCGGACCACTGCTCCATGGAGGAGATCTCGTCCGCGAGCAGGCGAATTTCGTCGGGAGTTGGCTTGCCGTCGTATGCGTCATGGACGACGAAGCCACAAACCGCCAGTGCTAGGTGCAGGCCTTTCAGGCGTGAGTCATCGTCCGGGAAGGAGTTGAGAACCGCGTCTAGCTTGTCCTCGTCGCGCTTCACCACCGCACCGAAAATCTCGCGCACCAGCGGCTCGACCCGATCGTCAACGATCATCTCTACTCCCTCGCTGTTCCTTCTTCTTCCCGATCCATGCCTTGTACGCCCCGATTGCCGCAGCGGTGGCGAGGACCGTGCCGGCAATCGTCTTCGGTATAGCGGGCAGGAACTCCTGGAATGTCGCATATCCGGCCGTTGCCGCAGAAGCCCACCAGCCGATCGTTTCCGAGGCGACCTCTGCTCTTGGCTGCGGCGCTGGTGCGCCACGCGCCTGATCCTCACGACTCGACCGCCGGATCTGCGGCTTACGCGGCGGAGGGCGGACCGCCGGGACCGGCGGCGGCACCGCATTTCTGACCGTCGGCACTTCAGTCGTCGTGGATGGGCTCTTTCCGGAACTGCCGCCGACTCTTCAAGTGTTCTCGGCGACGGCTCGGGCCTGGCTGATGGTGTCGTTGGCGATGTCGATCGTGCCGTGGACCTGTTGGGAGAGTTTCTCGATGCTCTCCTTGACCGTGGTGAGGCCGGCGACGGTGGCGGTGGCGCCGAGGGCGACGGCCTGGTCGACGGCTTCGTCGGTGGTGGTGGCTGCGGTGTTGGC
>NZ_JBEZZR010000067.1:0-21694 GCF_040639325.1 Actinoplanes sp. NPDC023936
CGGTTACATTCCGAACCCGGTAGCTAAGCCCTCCAGCGCCGATGGTACTGCACTCGGGAGGGTGTGGGAGAGTAGGACGCCGCCGGACTCAACGTGAAGGTCGAGGGCCGCCCCCGCTCGGGGTCGGCCCTCGACTGCGTTTTAGACAGATTCTCCGAGTAACTTTGTGTGTTGACGCATGGCCGCTGCCCGTTCCGAGGGCCCGCCGCCGTACTGGAAGGAATTGAACCGTGACTACAGGACCGCAGGACGGCGGCTCCAGCAACCGAGACGGCGAGAGCCGTTCCGGCAGCAGTCGCGACGGAAGTGGCGGCGAGCGCCGGGGTGACCGGGGCGGCTATCAGGGCGGCGGCGAGCGGGGCGGATCCCGTGGCGGCTACCAGGGCGGCGATCGCGGCGGCTACCGGGGCGACCGGGACCGAGGCGGTGACCGTGGCGGCTTCCGTGGCGGCGACCGCGATCGAGGCGGTGACCGTGGCGGTTTCCGTGGCGGCGACCGTCCGCAGGGCGGCGACCGTGGTGGTTACCAGGGTGGCGGCGACCGCGGTGGCTTCCGTGGCGGCGACCGTCCCCAGGGCGGCGACCGTGGCGGCTACCAGGGCGGGCAGCGCTCGGTGAGTGGCGACCGCGGTGGCTTCCGTGGTGGGGACCGTCCGCAGGGCGGCGGCTTCCAGGGCGGCGGCGACCGTGGCGGTTTCCGCGGTGGGGACCGTGACCGTGGTGGTTACCAGGGTGGCGGCGACCGCGGCGGCTTCCGTGGCGGCGACCGTCCCCAGGGCGACCGTGGTGGCTTCCGTGGCGGTGACCGTCCGCAGGGCGGCGGCTTCCGTGGCGGCGACCGTGACCGTGGTGGTTACCAGGGTGGCGGCGACCGCGGAGGTTTCCGCGGTGGAGACCGTCCCCAGGGCGGCGGCTTCCGCAGTGACGACCGTGGCGGCTCGCGGGGTGGCTTCGGCGACCGTGACCGTGGCGGCGACCGGGGTGGCTTCCGTGGTGGCGACCGTCCCCAGGGCGACCGGGGTGGTTTCCGTGGTGGCGACCGTCCCCAGGGCGACCGGGGTGGCTTCCAGGGTGGCGGCGATCGCGGCGGTTTCCGCAGCGACCGTCCGCAGGGCGACCGTGGCGGTTTCCGTGGCGGTGACCGTCCGCAGGGCGGCGACCGTGGCGGGTTCCGTGGCGGCGACCGTCCGCAGGGCGGCGACCGTGGCGGTTACCAGGGTGGCGGCGACCGCGGTGGGTTCCGCAGTGACCGTCCGCAGGGTGGCGGCTTCCGTGGCGGCGACCGTGACCGTGGTGGTTACCAGGGTGGCGGCGACCGCGGTGGGTTCCGCAGTGACCGTCCGCAGGGTGACCGTCCGCAGGGTGGCGGCTTTCGTGGCGGCGACCGCGATCGCGGTGGCTACCAGGGCGGCGGCGACCGCGGCGGTTTCCGTGGCGGCGACCGTGACCGTGGCGGCTACCAGGGCGGCGGCGACCGCGGCGGGTTCCGTGGCGACCGCCCGAGTGGTCCCCGCGAGGGCTTCCAGGGCGACCGGGGTGGCTTCCGTGGCGGCGACCGTCCCCAGGGCGGCGGCTTCCGTGGCGGAGACCGGGACCGTGGCGGCTTCCAGGGCGGCGACCGGGACCGTGGCGGCGACCGCGGCGGCTTCCGGCGCGACGACCGTCCGCAGGGGAGCGGTTTCCGTGGCGGCGACCGTGACCGTGGTGGTTACCAGGGTGGCGGCGACCGCGGTGGGTTCCGCAGTGACCGTCCGCAGGGTGACCGTCCGCAGGGCGGCGGCTTCCGTGGCGGCGACCGCGATCGCGGTGGCTACCAGGGCGGCGGCGACCGGGGCGGCTACCAGGGTGGCGGCGACCGAGGCGGATACCAGGGTGGCGGCCGTGGCGGCTACCAGGGTGACCGGGACCGGGGCGGCTACCAGGGCGGCGGCGACCGCGGTGGTTACCGTCGGGACGAGCGGGACGGCGCGAACGAGCGTCCGCAGGACGACGCCGGTCAGGCCCCGTTCCAGGCGCCGGACATTCCCGAGGACATCGTCGCGACCGACCTCGACCAGGAGGTCCGCGCGGAGCTGAACTCGCTCGCCCGGGAAATGGCCGACAAGGTCGCGCGGCACCTCGTCGCGGCCGGCCAGATCATCGACGAGGACTCCGAGCTCGCGCTGCAGCACGCGATCGCCGCGCGCCGGCTCGCGTCCCGGATCGCCGTGGTGCGTGAGGCCGTCGGCCTCGCCGCCTACGCGGCCGGGGACTGGACCACGGCGATCGCCGAGCTGCGCACCTACCACCGGATGACCGGGCGGCAGACGCACCTGGCCGAGCTGGCCGACTGCGAGCGGGCCCTGGGCCGGCCGGAGCGGGCGATCGACCTCTACCGCGGCGCCGACATGGCGAAGCTGGAGAAGAGCGGCTCGATCGAGCTGCTGATCGTGGCGGCCGGCGCCCGCAGCGACCTGGGCCAGCACGACGCCGCCGTGGCGATGCTGCAGGTCAAGGAGCTCACCTCGGAAGAGGACGCGGAGTGGGCGGCACGCCTGCGGTACGCGTACGCGGATGCCCTGCTCGCGGCGGGCCGCCGTGAGGAAGCGCGGGAGTGGTTCGCCCGGGCTGCCTCGCTCGACGCCGAGCAGCTCACCGACGCGGCCGAGCGTCTGCTCGAGCTCGACGGGGTCGCCATCGAGGGCGACGACGACGAGGACGACGAGGAGACCGAGGCGGCGCTGGGCGAGGGTGGGGCGGAGACCCGTTCCGAGGACGACGACGACTCCGAGGGCGACACCGCGGAGTTCGACGACGAGGACGAGGGCGACGAGCCGGTCGCGGTGCGGGACGCGGACGAGGAGTTCGCGGACGACGACGAGGATGAGGACGAGGACGAGGACGAGCCGGTTGCGGCCCGGACCGCGGACCCCGCCGAGTTCGCGGACGAGGACGAGGACGAGGACGACGAGGACGGCGACGAGCCGGCCGAGGTGTCCGCGACCGACGTGAACACCGACGGCCTCGCCGACGCCGACGACAAGCAGGCGGACGAGTTCGTCGCCAAGGCGGACGACGAGCAGCCGCGGGGATGAGTGACCACCTGGCCGCCGGCTACGACCTGGTCATCTTTGACCTGGACGGAGTCGTCTTCCTGATCGACAAACCGATCCCGGGAGCGGCCGAGGCGGTCGACCGGCTGCGTTCCGGCGGCACGCCGATCGCGTACGCGACGAACAACGCGTCGCGGCGGGCCGCCGACGTGGCCGCGCTGCTGACCGGCATGGGTGTGAGCGCCGCGCCGGCCGAGGTGCTCACCTCGGCCGGCGCGGCCGCCGCCCTGCTCGCCGAGCGGTTCCCGGCCGGTGCGCCGGTCCTGGTGGTCGGTGCGGAAGCGCTGCGGGCCGAGGTCCGGGACGCGGGCCTCAACCCCGTCGGCTCGGCCGAGGACGAGCCGGTCGCGGTGGTTCAGGGGTACGGCCCGGAGGTGGGCTGGAAGGTCCTGGCCGAGGCCGCGCTCGCGGTGCGGGCCGGGGCGGCCTGGTTCGCGACGAACACCGACCGGACCCTGCCCAGCCCGCGCGGCCCGCTGCCGGGCAACGGCTCGCTCGTCGCGGTGCTGCGCACGGCCCTGGACCGGGAGCCGGACGTGGTGGTCGGCAAACCGCAGCCGGGCCTGTTCACGACCGCCGCGACGCTGTCCGGGGCGGACCGGCCGCTCGCTGTCGGCGACCGGCTGGACACCGACATCCAGGGCGCGGTCGGCGCCGGGATGGACAGCCTGCTGGTGCTGACCGGCGTGAGCGGCCCGGCGGATCTGCTGGCCGCGGCTCCGGAACGCCGGCCGACGTTCGTCGCGGCCGACCTGTCCGGGCTGTTCCGGCCGGTCGACGAGGCCCGGGTGCCGGCGACCGGCGGTGAGGCCGGTGGCTGGCGGATCAGCCGGGACGGCGACCGGGCGGTGCTGGACGGCTCCGGCGACCCGGTCGACGCGTTGCGGCTGCTCTGCGGGGTGACCTGGGACGGCGTTCCGGTCGCCGCGGTGGAGGCGGGCTCACCCCAGGCCGGGGAGTTGCTGCGGGACTGGGGCGTCTGACACCCGTACCCTGATCAGGTCTGTCGCCCCCGGTCAGTGACGTGTGTGGAATCGGGTGAGGCCCGCCAGCAGGCGGCTGGACTCCACTGTGACGCCGTCGGCGGGGGCGTGCTCCGGGGTGACCGAGGCGGCCGGCCGGTATCGGCGGCGTGGCAACGGCGCGTCCGGGTCGATGTGCAGAAAGCCGTCGACCACCGAGAGCACCGGCGTGCTCATCCAGTCGAAACTCGGCACCGCCACGCTCTCGGCCTGAGCATGCAGGTCGTCGGAGCTGGTCATGGTCCTTCCCTCCCGGCCGGCCGGGGCCGGTCACCATCGTTCCTCCTGTCAGCGTGGCACCGCACGGAGGTGCCCGCTACGTCCGGGAAAAGGTCAGTCCTTACCGGCTCTGGCACGTACGGGTCAATCGGGCGCTCGAACGGCCGATCAGAGCGGTATGAGCGGGTTCACTCTGCCGCGTGGCGCCCGGCTCTCCGATGCGTCCTGGGCGGCGCGGCACCGGATCGCCACGCGCCTCCTCTGGTTCCACGCGCCGATCTTCTTCGTGGTCGGCATTCTCGGGCCCCGGCCGACCTGGGAGGCGATCCTGCTGCCGGTGCTGGTCGGGGTGTGGGCGGCCGCGGCCGCGCTGGTGCCGTCGGCCGGCGGCAAGGCGTCGCACACCAGCGTCGGGCTGATCGCCTGCACGTTCGTGGCGATCGAGCTGACCGGCGGGCAGATGTCGGCGCACATCCACCTGTACGCCGTCCTGATCTTCGTGGCGCTGTATCAGCAGTGGGCCCCGCTGGTGTCGTCGATCGTCGTGGTGGTGCTGCATCACGGGGTGCTCGGGCTGATCGCACCGGACCGGGTGTTCGGCGATCACCACATGGGCGTCGCGGCGGCGCTCGTCATGGTCGCCGTGCACGCCGGGCTGCTCACCCTCGAGGTGGCCGGCATCGTGATCTTCTGGCACTTCGCGGAGCAGGCCGAGCGCGAGAACGAGGTGCTCGCCCAGCAGGCCGAGCAGGCGCGGCGGGACGTCGAGCGGGCCGAGCACGAGGCCCGCGAGCGCGCGGCTGAGGACCTGCGGACCCGCTCCGAGCAGACCGCCGAGCGAGCCCGGCAGATCACCGCCGACGTGGCCGGGATCAGCGGGGAGGCGCACGCCGCGATCTCGGCGGTCGCGTCGGTGGACCGGGAACTCGCCTCGCTCACCGCGTCGGTCGGGGACATCGCCCGCCGGTCCGCGGCGGCCGCCGAGACCGCGGCCAGCGGCAAGGAAGCGGCCGCGTCGGCCGGCGAGAAGATACGGGCCCTGGAGCGCTCGGTCGCCGAGATCGCCGAGGTGAACGCGCTCATCGCGTCGCTGGCCGAACAGACCAACCTGCTCGCGCTCAACGCCACCATCGAGGCGGCCCGCGCCGGTGAGCTCGGCAAAGGGTTCGCCGTCGTGGCCAGTGAGGTGAAGGACCTCGCCCGGGAGACCGCGACGTCGGTGGAACGGGTGAACCAGGTCATCACCGCGATCGTCGCCGAGACCGACGACGTGGCGCAGACGTTCGCGTCCACCACCGGGGCGGTCGGCGAGATCCACACGGCGCAGCTGAACATCGCGGCCTCGGTGGGGGAGCAGGCCACGGTGCTCTGCGAGGTGACCGCCCAGCTGTCGAACGCGACGTCGGCGGCCGACCAGGTGCTGGCCGGCCTGGAGAGCCTGTCCGCCCGCGCCGGATCTTGAACGTTTTCGGCCGCGGTTCCGTATCCGGGAGCGCTGCTGGCGCTCTCAGAGGAGCTTACGGAGTTTGAGCAGGTCGAACGGGTTCGCCTTCACCTTGATCTGCCCGGACGTGAACGCGCGGGTGAGATCGAGCTTGCCGTTGATCAACTCGATCAGGTGGTCGCTCGTCGCGGTCAGCACGATCTTGGCTTTCGGATTGTCGCCGTCGGCGATGTCGATCAGCCGGCCGCCGGTGATCCGGCCGTGGAACGCGGTGTCCAGGTCCGTGACCCGGCAGGCGAGCGTGCGATCGAGATCAAGATGGCCCTGGGCCTCCGCATTGGCCGCCAGTTTCGCGGCCAGATCGTGCAACGCTTGCCGGCACTCGTCCACGGTGGCCATCGGCACTCCCCCTCATGACACCAGCACGCCCTCGCGACACCAGCACGGTACCTCAGGAGTTTGACTGCGGTGCCCGGTAGCGTGGCACCCGACGCGGCGAGAGGAGCCGAGATCATGCCGGATGCATGGCGGGCATATCTGGACCTGGCACTCGGGCTGACCGAGGTGCCTCGGAAGAAAGCACAGCAGGTCGCCGGGGAGGTGCTCACCCGGGGCGGCGCGACGGCGGCCCAGCTGCAGGGCCTGGTGGAGGACCTGTTCTCGGCCGGAGTGGCGAACCGTGAGGCGCTGACCAACATCGTTCGGTACGAGGTGGACCGCGCGCTCGGGCGTGTCGGGCTGGCCACCGCCGACGAGGTGTCCGATCTGACGTCCCGGGTGCACGACCTGGAACGGCAGCTGCGGGACGCGCAGTCGCAGACCGCGAAGGCGCCGGGGACGGCGGGTTCGCCGGGGCCGGCGGGTTCGGGAACGGCGGGTTCGTCGGGGCCGGCTGTCTCGCCGGGATCGGTCAAGAAGGCCGCGGTGAAGAAGGCCGTCGCCAAGAAGGCCGTGCGGGCCAAGCCGAACGCGATGCCGGCCGCGGGGACCGGGCCGGCGGGTTCACCGAACAATGTGGCCGCCGGGCCGGAGGCGTCCGCGTCGCTGCCGGCCACGCCGGCGCCGCCCAGATCTGCGCCGGCTAAGAAGGCCGCTGCCAAGAAGGCCGCTGCCAGCAAGGCCGCTGCCAAGCCGGCTGTGGCTCCCGAGGCTCCGGCCAAGGGGACCCCGGCCAAGGGGACTCCGGCGAAGAAGGCTCCGGCCAAGCGGGCCAAGGCGTCCGTTCCGTCGCAGAGCACACCCGCTGCGGGTGTGGATACGCCGCCGGTGGGTGTGCCCGTTCCGGCGGGGACTGTCGCGGCTCCGGTCAGCCCGGTGGTCGAGGCCGCCGCGGCGACCACCCTGCCGCCGGTCACCGAAGTGTCGACCGGGACGGCGTCCACGGGGACGGCGTCGGCCGAAACGGCGTCGTCCGTAACCGGGGTGTCGACCGGGACCGGGGCGTCCACCGGGACCGCGCCGGACTCCGGGGCCTCCTCCGCGGTCGCGGAGAGCGGGAACGCGCCGGCCCGCAAGGCGGCGCCGCGCAAGGCCGCGACGGCCCGGACGCCCGCGCAGAAGCGTGCGCCCCGCAAGACGGCCGCCGCCAAGAATGCGGTGCCGAGCCAGGCGAAACCGGCGGAGACGACCGGACCGGCCAAGAGCACGGAGGCGTGATCCCGTGACGTTCCCGAACCCCGCGCAGCTCGCCCCGCCGCCCGGCGGGAATCCGGAGGACACCGGGCACCCGGCGGTGGACGCGGTGCTACGGTCGCTCGCCAACGCCGCGCGGCTGGCACCGGCCGAGCAGATCGCCGAGTACGAGGCCGCGCACCAGGTGCTCCAGGAAACCCTGGCGAGCATCGACCGCTGAGACACCTCGTACAGAAAGAACTGAAATGGCTCGCCGCGCGCGACTGGACGCCGAACTCGTCCGCCGCAAACTCGCCCGTTCCCGGGAACAGGCCGCCACGCTCGTCGAGGCCGGCCGTGTGCAGGTCCGTGGCGTCGTCGCCCACAAGGTGGCGGCGATGGTCGACCCGGCCGACCCGGTGCTGGTCACCGGGGAGGATCCACAGACCGAGTACGTCTCCCGGGGCGGCCACAAACTCGCCGGGGCGCTGAGCGTCTTCGGCAAGGACGGGCTGACCGTGGACGGCCGGCGCTGCCTGGACGCCGGGGCGTCGACCGGCGGCTTCACCGACGTGCTGCTGCGTGCCGGCGCCCGTGAGGTGGTCGCGGTCGACGTCGGGTACGGGCAGCTGGCCTGGCCGATCCGGCAGGACGAGCGGGTCGTGGTGATGGAACGCACCAACGTGCGCACGCTGACCCCGGACGTGATCGGCGGCCCGGTCGGCCTGACCGTGGCCGACCTGTCGTTCATCTCGCTGCGGCTGGTGCTGCCGGCGCTCGCCGCGTGCACGGACGGCGATCTCGCGCTGATGGTGAAGCCGCAGTTCGAGGTGGGCAAGGAGCGGGTCGGCGCCGGCGGCGTGGTCCGTGACTGGCGGCTGCGGGCCGAGGCAGTGCTGGACGTGGCGGCCGCCGCGCAGGAGCTGGGCCTGGGTGTGCGGGACGTGACGGCGAGCCCGCTGCCCGGCCCGAGCGGCAACGTGGAGTTCTTCGTGTGGTTCCGTCGTGACGCCCCGCCCGCCGACCGGGAGCGGGTGGAGAACGTGGTCGAGGCCGGACCGACACCCCTGGAGGAGAAATGACGCGTTCGGCCCTGCTGGTGACGCACACCGGCCGGCGGCAGAGCACCCAGCACGCCCGTGCGGTGGCGCTGGATCTGATCGCGGCCGGATTCGAGGTGCGGGTCATCGCCGAGGAGGTCGCCGACCTGGACCTGCCGGACGAGGTGAAACCGGTCGACGGCCCGGGCGCCGCCGAGGGCGCGGAGATCGTGCTGGCGCTCGGCGGTGACGGCACGTTCCTGCGCGCCGCCGACCTGGCCCGGCCGGTGAAGGCGCCGCTGCTCGGCATCAACCTGGGCAAGGTGGGCTTCCTCGCCGAGGCGGAGATCGAGCACATCGACGAGGCGGTCGCCAGCGTGGTGGCCGGCGACTACACCGTGGACGAGCGGCTCACCCTGGACGTGCGGGCCGAGTACGACGGCCGCCTGATCGCCGAGTCGTGGGCGCTGAACGAGGTCTCGGTGGAGAAGGGGCAGCGGGCACAGATGCTCGAGCTGCTCGTCGACGTGGACGGCCGTCCGCTGTCCCGGTACGGATGCGACGGTGTGGTGTGCGCCACACCGACGGGGTCGACCGCGTACGCGTTCTCGGCCGGCGGACCCGTGGTCTGGCCCGAGGTGGAGGCGCTGCTGCTCGTCCCGATCAGCGCCCACGCGCTGTTCAGCAAGCCGCTGGTGACCGCTCCGACGTCGACGTTCGTCCTGACGGTGGACCCTTACACCTCCTTTGCGGTGCTCTGCTGTGACGGTCGCCGCACCTGGGACCTGCCGCCCGGCTCGAAGGTGACAGTCGAACGGGGTCAGCTGCCGGTCCGCGTGGTCCGTCTGGCGCCCCGGCCGTTCACCGACACGTTGGTGGCGAAGTTCGAGCTCCCGGTGGTGGGCTGGCGCGGCAATCGACGCTGATCACCTCCCGGGTTGGGCGTTTGTCGGTGGGCACCGATACTGTTCGCCGTGTGCTGGAGGAACTGCGCATCACCGGGCTCGGCGTCATCGACGACACCACGCTGCGGCTCACATCGGGAATGAATGTGATCACCGGCGAGACCGGTGCTGGCAAGACGATGGTGGTGACCGGTCTCGGGCTGCTCTTCGGCGGCCGGGCCGATGCCGGGCGGGTCCGCGCCGATCCGGGCCGGGCCGTGGTCGAGGGCCGGCTGAACCTTCGCGGGACGCTCGGCGACGCGGTGCGGACCCGGATCACCGACGCCGGCGGTGAGATCGACGACGACGGCTCGCTGCTGCTGAGCCGCACCGTGACGGCCGAGGGCCGGTCCCGGGCGCACGTCGGCGGCCGCAGCATGCCGGTGTCGACGCTCAGCGAGCTCGGCGAGCAGGTCCTGGCGGTGCACGGCCAGTCCGACCAACTGCGCCTGCTGCGCCCGTCGGAGCAGCGGTCCGCGCTGGACCGGTTCGCCGGCCCGGAGCACGAGAAGCTTCTGGACTCCTACCGTGAGGCGTTCACCCGGTGGCGCCGGGTGGTGGAGGACCTGGCCGACCGGCGGCGCAACGCCCGGCAGCGCTCGCAGGAGGCCGACCTGCTCAAGCTCGGCCTCGACGAGATCACCCGGGTGGATCCGCAGCCCGGTGAGGACGAGGATCTCCGCGCCGAGGTGCAGCGGCTGGAGCACGCCGAGGGCCTGCGGGTCGCGGCCGCCCTCGCGGCGCAGGCGCTGGCCGGTGGCGTGGAGGCGGCCGACGACACGCCGGACGCGACGCAGCTGCTCGGCACCGCCCGCCGCACCCTGGAGGGCCAGGCCGCTGTGGACCCGGCGCTCGGTGACCTGGCGGCCCGGGTCGAGGAGGCGGCCACCCTGGTCGGCGACGTCTCCTCGGAGCTCTCCGCCTATCTCGGCACGCTCGACGCCGACCCGGCCCGGCTGGAGGCGATCTACGAGCGGCGGGCCGCGCTGCGGGCGCTGACCCGGAAGTACGCGGACGACATCGACGGCGTGATCGTCTGGGCGGAGAACGCCCGGGCCAAGCTGAGCGAGCTGGACACCTCCGACGAGCTGCTCGAGGAGATGGACAAGGAGCGGCAGCGTCTGGCCGCGACGGTCGGCGAGCTGGCGGGCCGGCTGACCGCTGCCCGGCGGGAGGCGGCCGGGCGGTTCTCCGAGGCGGTCAGCGTGGAGCTGGCCGGCCTGGCGATGCCGCACGCGCGGGTCGAGGTCGCGGTGGTCACCCGGTCCCCGTCGAGGGACGAGCCGTCGGTGACCGTCGACGGCGCGGAACTGGCCGCGGGGGCGGACGGCGCCGACGAGGTGGAGCTGCGGCTGCTGGCCCACCCGGGCGCGCCGTCGCTGCCGCTGCAGAAGGGCGCCTCCGGAGGTGAGCTGTCCCGGGTGATGCTGGCGATCGAGGTGGTGTTCGCCGGTGCCGGCGGCCCTCCCACGCTGGTCTTCGACGAGGTGGACTCGGGCGTCGGTGGCACCGCGGCCGTGGAGATCGGCCGGCGGCTGGCGCGCTTGGCCCGTACCCATCAGGTGCTGGTCGTGACGCACCTGCCGCAGGTCGCGGCATTCGCCGATCGCCACCTGGTGGTCGCGAAGGACACCGGTGGGGCGATCACTACGAGTGGCGTGCGGATCGTGGAGGAGACCGAGCGGGCTCGCGAGTTGTCCCGGATGCTGGCGGGTCTGCCCGATTCTGATCTTGGCATTGCGCACGCGGAGGAGTTGCTCTCCGTAGCGGCTCGGGAGAAACGTGCGTGATAAGTCCCGATTGTCGGTGAGGTGGCGCATGTCGCGGGGGGATGGCGTGCGGCGTCGTGTCAGGATGGCCGGGATGCGACTTCCCACCTTGCGCCGCACACGTGCCACGGAGCCGGGGCCGGTCTCCGGGCTGGTCCGGCTCGACCGGCGCACCAAACGACTGACCGGCCGCCTGCGTCCCGGCGAGATCGCCGTGATCGACCACATCGACCTGGACCGGGTCGCGGCCGACTCGCTCGTCGCGTGCGGCGTGACGGCGGTGCTCAACGCGAAGCCGTCGATCTCCGGGCGCTATCCGAACCTCGGACCCGAGGTGCTGATCCAGGGCGGCGTCGTGCTCGTCGACGGCCTCGGCGAGGACGTGTTCAAGGGCCTGCGCGAGGGGCAGACGGTCAGCATCGACGGCGGGACCGTGCTGCTCGGCGGCGAGCCGGTGGCGACCGGGGTCCGGCAGGACGCGGAGAGTGTCGCCCAGTCCATGGCGGACGCCCGGGAGGGCCTGTCCGTGCAGCTCGAGGCGTTCGCGGCGAACACGCTGGACTACATGAAGCAGGAGCGTGAGCTGCTGCTCGACGGCGTCGGCGTGCCCGACGTGCGGACCCGCATCGCCGGCCGGCACGTGCTGATCGTGGTGCGCGGTTACGACTACAAGGAGGACCTCGACGTCCTCCGGCCCTACATCCGGGAGTACAAGCCGGTGCTGATCGGGGTGGACGGCGGCGCCGACGCCCTGGTGGAGAACGGCTACACCCCCGACATGATCATCGGGGACATGGACTCGGTCACCGACGACGTGCTGCGGTGCGGCGCCGAGGTGATCGTCCACGCGTACCCGGACGGCCGCGCGCCCGGTCTCGAGCGGGTCCGTGGCGTGGGGGTCGACGCGATCACCTTCCCGGCCGCGGCCACCAGCGAGGACCTGGCGATGCTGCTGGCCGACGAGAAGGGCGCGTCGCTGATCGTGGCGGTCGGCACGCACGCGAACCTTGTCGAGTTCCTCGACAAGGGCCGCGGCGGCATGGCGTCGACGTTCCTGACCCGCCTCAAGGTCGGCGGCAAGCTGGTCGACGCGAAAGGCGTGAGCCGGCTCTACCGGCAGAACATCTCCGGGTCTGCGCTGCTGCTCCTGGTGCTGTCGGCGATGGCCGCGATGGCGTCGGCGGTGGCCGTGTCCACGGTGGGGAAGGCGTACCTCACCGTCGTGTCCGAGTGGTGGGACAATTTCGTCTTCCAGCTCGGCAATCTTTTCTGAGGGCGTCGTGATCAACTTCCGGTACCACGTGGTGTCGCTCACCGCGGTCTTCCTCGCGCTCGCAATCGGCCTGGTCGTCGGCACCGCCGCGCTCAACGGCCCGGTCTCGGAGAACCTGCGGACCAACCTCGAGGCGCTGAAGAAGGACAACGACGTCCGGCGCGACCAGGTGAACCAGCTGCGCGAGGAACTCAACAGCGGTCAGGACTTCGCCACCGAGGTGGCGCCGGTCGTGCTCGCCGGCAAGCTGGCCACCCGCAAGATCGCGGTGGTCTCGCTGCCGGGCGCCGACGAGTCCGCCGACGGCGTGGTGAAGATGCTGAACGTGGCCGGCGCGACGCTCACCGCCCGGGTCACTCTCGAGGAGAAGTTCTTCGACCCGAACTACACGACCGAGCTGCTCGACCTGGCCGACCAGTCGTCGCAGCCGAGCATCCCGGTGACCTCGCTGCCGCGGAACAGCGACGGGGTGGAGACGGCGAGCGCCCTGCTCGCGCTCACCCTGCTGCAGGGCGCCACGAACCCGACGCCCGATGACGTGACAGCGGTGCTGACCGGGCTCTCCGAAGCCGGTTACGTCGCCACCGAGGAGGCCGCGGCCGGCGGCGCCGAGGCGGTGGTGCTGGTGTCCAGCGAGCCCGCCACCGACAAGGAGGCGACCCGCAAGAACCAGTCGGCGGTCACCGTGGCCAACCAGTTCTACCAGCGCCGCCCGCTGGTGGTGGCCGGCGACGGCGCCGGTGAGGGCAACCTGGTCTCCGGCGTGCGTGGCGACCCCACGCTGGTGAAAGAGATCTCCACGGTGGACAACGTGAGCACCGTGCAGGGTCAGGTGGCGACCGCGATGGCGACCACCGAACGGCTGGTGCAGAACAAGGTCGGACAGTACGGCCTGGCCGCCGGCGCCACGTCGATGGTGCCGTCCGCAGCGCCGTAGCCCCGGCTGACTAGACTTTCCGGCCATGGCCCTCCTCCGCTCGTTCGGCATCGGTGCGATCGTCGCGCGGACCGCGCTCGGCTGGGTGCGACGCGACCCGAACGCGGGTGACCTGCGCCGGACCAACTTCCACGGCCGCACGGTCACGCTGGCCGGCGGTCCCGCGCTCGCGCTGGGCGCCACGGCCGGCGCCGCTTCCGGAGCTGCCACGCCCCGGCTCGCCGCGGCCGCCGTGACGGCCGGCGCGGTCGCCGGCGCGGTCGGTTTCTACGACGACGTGATCGGCAACCGCCCGGAGGAGAAGGCGTTCAAGGGCTTCGCCGGTCACCTCGGCGCGCTCCGCGAGGGCCGGGTCACCAGCGGCCTCGTCAAGATCGCCGGGGTGGGCGCGGCCGGTCTGGTGGCGTCCGCGCTGGTCGGCAGCGACCGGCGCAGCCGGTTCGGCCGGGGCGCCGACGTGCTGCTCGGCGCCGGGGTGATCGCCGGCACGGCGAACCTGCTGAACCTGCTCGACCTGCGGCCGGGCCGCGCGCTGAAGGCCGGCACGATCCTCGGCGCGCCGCTGGCGCTCGGCCGGGGCGGGGCGATGACGGCCGGCACGCTGGGCGCGGGCGCCGCGCTGCTGCCCGCCGACCTCAACGAGGAGATCATGCTGGGCGACTCCGGCGCCAACGCGCTCGGCGCCCTGCTCGGTGTGGCGTTCACCGCCCGCAGCGGGACGGCCGGCCGGGTGGCGGCGCTCGCCGTGCTGGCGTCGCTCACCGCGGCGAGCGAGCAGATCAGCTTCACCAAGGTCATCCAGGACACGCCGTGGCTGCGCGCGGTCGACGAGCTCGGCCGCCGGCCCCCCGAAGCGTGACAGATACGGTGAAGACCGGCGGCGGCGCCGCGAAGATCGCCGGCGCGGCGGCGCTCATCACCATCCTGACCGTGGTGGCCCGCCTCGCCGGGTTCGCCCGCACCTTCGTGTTCCTGCGCACCGTCGGGCACGAGACGCTCGGCGACGTCTACAACGCCGCCAACGTCATCCCGAACATCGTTTTCGAGCTGGTCGCCGGGGGCGCGCTGGCGAGCCTCGTGGTGCCGCTGCTGGCCGGGTCGGTCGCGGCCGGCGACCGGGACCGCGTGCACGCGGTCGCCTCCGCGCTGCTCACCTGGGTGCTGGTGCTGCTCGTGCCGCTCGCGGTGCTGCTCGCGGCGCTGGCCGGCCCGATCAGCGACCTCCTGCTCGCCGGAGCACCCGAGCAGAACCGTGAGCTGGCCGCGAGCATGCTGCGGGTCTTCGCGCCGCAGCTCCCGCTCTACGGCATCGGGATCGTGCTGACCGGTGTGCTGCAGGCGCACCACCGGTTCTCCTGGCCGGTGATCGCGCCGCTGCTGTCCAGCGTGACCGTGATGGGCGCTTATCTGACGTACGCGCTGGTCGACGGCGCGAAGAGCGACATCGGCGGTCTTTCCTCGACCGGCGAGCTGATCCTGGCGGGCGGCACCACCCTCGGCGTGGTGGTGCTCTCGCTCTGCCTGATCCTCCCGCTGCGCGGTCTGCGGTTGCGTCTGCGCCCGGCCCTGCGGTTCCCCGGCGGCGAAGGCCGTAAGGCGGTGCGGCTCGGCTGGGCGGGCGCGGTCACGGTCGGCTCGCAGCAGCTGATGACGCTGGTGGTGCTCGCGCTCACCGCGGCCGGCGGCCTGACTGTCTACACCACGGCGCAGACGGTGTTCCTGCTGCCGTGGGCGGTGCTCGCGGTGCCGCTGGCCACCGCCGTCTACCCGCGGCTGTCGGCCGCCGCCGAGCACGGTGACGAGGACGGCTACCGAACCGCGCTGGCGGGCACCGCGCGAACCGTCGTGCTCCTCGCCGGACTCGGCGCGGCCGCCCTCGCGGCGCTCGCCGGGCCCGCCGCCTATCTGATCGACGCGCCACCGGCGGCGGCCGGCATCGCCGGGTTCGCACCCGGCCTGCTCGGCTACGCGTTGTTCGCGCTCCTCTCCCGGGCGCTCTACGCGCGCGGCGCCACCGTGGCCGCGGCCGCCGCGACGGCGGCCGGTTGGGTGGTGGCGGCGCTGGCGGCGTTCGCCCTGGTGAGCCTCGTCGACGGCAGGCAGGCGCTGGTGCTGGGACTGGCCAACGCGGCCGGCATGACCGTCCTCGCTGCCCTGCTGGCCATCGCGGTGCGCCGGCACGCCGGGGCCGCCGCGCTGAGCGGCCTGACTCGTGCGAGCGTGACAGCGGTGGTCGCCGGGCTGGCTGCCGGCGCCGCCGGATGGGCGGTCGTGACCGGGCTGGAACGGGCATTCTGGCCCACCCCGGGCGTGCCCGCCGCCCTCGTGGAGGGCATGCTGGGCGGTGCAGCCGTCGCCGGGGTCTTCGTCGCGGTGGCGTTCCTGCTGGACCGGCGCGACCTGGGGCCGCTGGCCGCGAAATTGCGTCTTTCGAGGGGAGAACACGGCTCGTGAGCAGCGACGACAGGTGGCGTGGCTCGGTGGTGCTGGTGCTGGCGTCCAGCACCGGCGGGATCGGCCAGCACGTCGCCTCGCTGGCCCGTGGGCTGGCCGAGGGCGGGTGCCGGGTGCTGGTCTGCGGCCCGGCCGCGACCGACGCGCACTTCGGGTTCAGCGCGTCCGGCGTCGACTTCGCGCCGGTGGAGATCCCGGCCGACCCCGGGCCGCAGGACTCCGGCGCGATCCGGCAGCTGCGCAAGGCGATCGCCGGGCGGGACCCGGAGGTGATCCACGCGCACGGGCTGCGCGCCGGTTTCGTGGTGTCGCTCGCGCGTACCGGCCTGCCGGTCGTGGTGACCTGGCACAACGCGGTGCTGGCCCGGGGGTTGAAGGGTCAGGCCGGCGCGCTGCTGGAGCGGATCGTGGCGCGCAACGCCACGCTCACCCTCGGCGCCTCGGAGGACCTGGTGCAGCGGGCCGTCGTGCTCGGCGCGAAGAACGCCCGGCTCGGCCCGGTCGCGTCGCCCCGGCTCGCCGCGCCGAAACGCACCCGCGCCGCGGTGCGCGCCGAGTTCCGCCTCCGGCCGGAGACGCCACTGATCCTCTCGGTCGGCCGGCTGCACCCGCAGAAGCGGTACGACCTGCTCGTCGACGGAGCCGCCCGGTGGCGGGAGCTGACACCCGCGCCGGTGGTGGCGGTGGCCGGCTCCGGGCCGAGCTACATGCCGCTCGCCCAGCGGGCGTCGCAGCTGCACGCCCCGTTCCACCTGCTCGGGCACCGCAGCGACGTGCCGGACCTGCTGGCCGGCGCGGACCTGGCGGTGGTCACCAGCGACTGGGAGGCGCGGCAGCTGTTCACCCAGGAGGCGCTGCACGCCGGGGTGCCGCTGATCGTGACCGCCGTCGGTGGCCTGCCCGGCCTGGTCGGTGACGCGGCCGTGCGGATCCCGCCGGGGGACCTGGACGCGCTCGACGAGGCGGTCCGCCGGATGCTGGCCGACCCCGGGATGCGCGCCGACTACGCGGCTCGCGGCCCCCGGCAGGCCGCCACCTGGCCGACCGAGCCGGACGTGGTGGCCGGCGTGCGGGCCGCCTATGCCGAGGTCACGGCGGTCCGCAGGTGACCCGGAGCGGTCGTGCGTGGGTGCCCTACCTGCTCGTGGCCCTGGTCGCGGTCAGCAGCCTGCTCGGTCTGAGCATCCGTCCGGCCGAGCAGTCGAGCCGGGGCTCCGCCGACTACGTGGTGGTGGCCGCCGCGCCCGGCCTGCGGTGGGAGGACCTGGACCCGCAGCGCACCCCGGCGCTGTGGAAGGAGGCGACCCTCGGCGCGGTCGGCTGGCTCACCGTGCGGTCCGCGCACGACGTGACCTGCCCGGCGGACGGCTGGCTCACGCTGGGCGCCGGCAACTACGCGGCCTGGGACACCCGGGAGGTGACCGGGCGCTGCGCGGCCGCCGCACCGGAGCTGACCCGGCCGGACGCGATCGGCGCGAACGTCGCCGATCAGCGCACGGTGGTTCGCAACAACCAGGACCGGATGCCGTACGGCACCACGCCCGGCGCGCTCGCCGAATCGGTGCGCTGCACCTACGCCGTCGGCCCGGGCGCGGCGATCGCGGCGGCCCGGCCGTTCGGACGGGTCGACAAGTACGCGGCCGAGCTGCCCGAGGACCCGGCCGCGCTGCTCGACGACTGCGTGCTGAGCATCGTCGACCTCGGCACGATCAACGGCAGCGGCGCGGAGCGGCAGGCCGCGGTGGCCGCCGCCGACGCGACCCTGGCCCGGGTGCTCGCCGCCCGCCCGGAACGCTCGCTCATGCTGATCGCCGGCGTCTCCGACACCGACCCGAGCTCGCGGCTGCACGTCGCGATCGCCGAGGGGCCGAACTGGCGGGGCGGCTGGCTCACCTCGGCCGGCACCGGCCGGGACGGATACCTGCAGCTGGTCGACCTGGCCCCGACCGTGCTGTCCGCGCTGGGCCGCCCGGCGCCGGAGAAACTGTTCGCCGGGTACGCGGCGACCGTCTCCGAGGGGCGTCCGGCGGACCCGGCCGCAGCGATGCAGGGTGAGCACGACGCGGACCGGCGGGCGATCGCCCAGCGCGGCGTCGCCGAGATCTTCTTCACCGTGCTGGCCTTCCTCCAGCTGCTGCTCTTCGTGGTGACGATTCCGGTGCTGATCCGGGCCCGGCGGCACGCCGGTCCGGCCGGCCCGCCGCTGCCGCCGCGCCGGTTGGTCGCGGTGGTCGAGGCGGCCCTGATCGCGGCCGGTCTGGCGATGCCCGCGGCGCTGCTGGCCGACCTGGTGCCGTGGTGGAGCGCCGAGCACCCGGCGTGGATGTTCGGCGCTGCCACGGCCGCGCTGATGGTGCTCGGCACGCTGCTGATCCGCCTGCCGCGGCGCTATCCGCGGACGCTGTGGCCGATGGCGGCGGTCTCCGCGACGGCCGTCGTGGTGGTCGGCGTGGATCTGCTCACCGGCGCCCGGCTGCAGCTCAACGGGGTGGCCGGGTACTCCGCCGTCTACGGGGTCCGGTACTCCGGTGTCGGCAGCGTCGGGCTCGGCACGCTGGTGGCCGGCCTGCTGCTGCTGGCCGGATGCGTGGCCCAGAAGGTGACCCGGCAGTGGCGCCCGCTCGTCGTGGTGCTCTTCGGCGGGCTGGGCGTGGTCATGGTGGGCAGCCCGTACCTGGGGGCCGACCCGACCGGGGCGATCGCCGTGACCGCCGGGGTGTGCGTGGCGGCGGCGATCAGCACCGGCGGCTGGCTGACGTTCCCCCGGTTCGCGTGGGCCGCCCTCGCCGGTTTCGTGGTCACCGTCGGTTTCGCCGTCTTCGACCTGCGCCGCCCGCCGCTGGAGCAGGGCACGCTGGGCCGGTTCCTGACCGCGCTCGGCAACGGCACGGCCGGCCCGGCCATGCAGCGGGCCGCCTCGGCGAGCGGGCAGGCGCTGGTGGACAGCCCGCTCACCCTGCTCGCGCTCTTCGGCGCGCTGATGATGGTGTTCTGCCAGTTCTCCCCGTGGGGCGGCCTGAACCGGCTGTACGGGCTGCATCCGGCGGTGCGGGCCGGTATCGCCGGCACGACAGTGGCGACTCTGATCGCCGGGATCTTCGGCGGGACCGCGCTGGTGGTGGCCGGCACCGCGGCCGCGCTGGCCGTTCCGGTCGCGGTTCTCACCACGCTGCGTGTCCTGCTGCACGCCGCGGACCGGACGCCACCGCCGGGGGAGACCGACGGACCGGGCGGACCGCTGCTGCGCAAAAGCGACGAAGATCTCCTTCCGGAGACGGAACGGGCTGGTTGACACGCTAGGCCAGCAGCCCGAACGTGGCGGCTCCGGCAATCAGTGTTACGGTGAACTCCCGTGGATGGGGCTTGGCCGTGGACCCGATGTGGCCGTGATCCGACCGGCCCCCGCCGCAAGATCCGAAAGACAGGCGACCACGGGAGCGGGCCTTGGCCTCAACAGTGCGCGACACTCGGCACATCTTCGTCACCGGGGGCGTCGCCTCCTCGCTGGGCAAGGGCCTCACCGCCTCGAGCCTCGGCAATCTGCTCACCGCCCGCGGCCTCCGCGTCGTGATGCAGAAGCTCGACCCCTATCTGAACGTCGACCCCGGGACGATGAACCCGTTCCAGCACGGCGAGGTCTTCGTGACCGAGGACGGCGCGGAGACCGACCTCGACGTCGGTCACTACGAGCGCTTCCTCGACCGGGACCTCTCCGGCAAGGCGAACGTCACCACCGGCCAGGTCTACTCGGCGGTCATCGCCCGGGAGCGGCGCGGTGAGTACCTGGGCGACACCGTGCAGGTCATCCCGCACATCACCAACGAGATCAAGAGCCGGATCTTCGCGATGGCGGACCCGGACGAGAACGGCAACGTCCCGGACGTCGTGATCACCGAGGTCGGCGGCACGGTCGGCGACATGGAGTCGCTGCCGTTCCTCGAGGCGATCCGTCAGGTGCGGCACGAGGTCGGCCGGGACCACGTCTTCTACCTGCACGTCTCGCTGGTGCCCTACCTGGCGCCGTCCGGCGAGCTGAAGACCAAGCCGACCCAGCACTCGGTGGCCGCGCTGCGCAACATCGGTATCCAGCCGGACGCGCTGATCTGCCGCAGCGACCGCGAGATCCCCGAGAAGATGAAGCACAAGCTGGCGCTCTACTGCGACGTGGACGCCGAGGCGGTCATCGCCTGCCCGGACGCGCCGAGCATCTACGACATCCCGAAGGTGCTGCACGACGAGGGCCTGGACGCGTACGTGGTGCGCCGCCTCGGCCTGTCGTTCCGGGACGTCAACTGGAAGCAGTGGAACGACCTGCTGGAGCGGGTGCACCACCCGAAGCGCACCATCACGATCGCGCTCGTCGGCAAGTACGTCGACCTCCCCGACGCGTACCTCTCGGTCACCGAGGCGATCCGCGCGGCCGGTTTCGGCAACACCGTGAAGATCCAGATCCGCTGGGTGCCGAGCGACAGCTGCGAGACCCCGTCCGGCGCGGCGACCGCGCTCAAGGGCGTCGACGGCATCGTGATCCCCGGCGGTTTCGGCGTCCGCGGCATCGAAGGCAAGGTCAACACCTCCCGGTACGCGCGGGAGAACGGCGTGCCGATCCTCGGCCTCTGCCTCGGTCTGCAGTGCATGACCATCGACGCGGCGCGCAACCTGGCCGGTCTGACCGGCGCGAACTCGCTGGAGTTCGACGAGACCGCCGCCTACCCGGTGATCTCCACGATGGCCGACCAGGAGGACATCGTCGCGGGCAAGGGCGACCTGGGCGGCACCATGCGCCTGGGGGCGTACCCGGCGAAGCTGAAGGACGGCTCGATCGTCGCCGAGGTCTACGGCTCCACCGAGATCTCCGAGCGGCACCGGCACCGCTACGAGGTGAACAACGACTACCGCGACAAGCTGTCGCAGTCCGGCCTGATCTTCTCCGGCACCTCGCCGGACGGCCGGCTCGTCGAGTTCATCGAGCTGGACCGCGAGACGCACCCGTACTTCGTGGCCACCCAGGCGCACCCGGAGCTGAAGAGCCGCCCGACCCGGCCGCACCCGCTCTTCGACGGCCTGGTCAAGGCAGCGATCACGTACGCGGCGGCGGACGAGCTGCCGGTTCTCGCCGACACCGCCGAGGCCTGAGGTGGCGTTCGAGCACGAGCGGCTGTCCCGCACCGAGCGCTACCACGGCGCGATCTTCTCGGTCTACTCCGACGAGGTCACCATGTCGGACGGCGGCTCGGCGCGGCGTGACGTGGTGGAGAACCGCGGCGCGGTGGTCGTGGTCGCCCTCGACGAGCAGGACCGGGTGGTGCTGATCAAGCAGTACCGCCACCCGGTCAAGGCGCACCTCTGGGAGCTCCCGGCGGGCCTGCGCGACGTCGAGGGCGAGGAGCCGGCGCTGACCGCGGCCCGCGAGCTGGCCGAGGAGGCCGACCTGCGGGCGGGCCGCATGGACCGCCTGGTCGACCTGCACACCTCGCCCGGCTTCAGCGACGAGTTCGTGCTGGTCTACCTCGCGCGCGACCTCACGCCGGTGCCCGCGGCCGAGCGCCACGTGCGCACCGCCGAGGAGGCCGACCTGGAGATCCGCCGGGTCGACCTGGACACCGCCGTCGACATGATCTTCCAGGGTGAGATCACCAACGCGGCCGCGGTGGCGGGCCTGCTCGCTGCCGCCCGCGCCCGCGACACCGATTGGTCCCGGTTGCGCTGAGCGCGCCGTCCCACGTCGCACGCCGCGGTTTCCCGGCGCCGGGCCGTCTTCGGTCCGGCGCCGGATCATAGGGGTACGCGCACCACCTCCCCAGCCGCACATCCCGTCCCGCCCCACCCGGCACTGACGTCCATGCCCCGGCGCGACCCGCCGCCGGCCCTGGAGCGCCGCCGGGGCCG